>CAYTYP010000007.1:0-41496 GCA_964441405.1 uncultured Acidobacteriota bacterium | reverse complement strand
TCTGCCGGAGCAACCGGTCGCGCTCCTGGAATGAGTCGATGTATTCGTCCATCGTCATGATTCCTGAGACTGCCGCTTCAGGATCAATCCGAGCCACGGCCGCTCGGATTGATTCCGCAGATACCCCGGCAAACCCGCGCGCTTCCACTAGTACGTTCATCCTGCGAGCGCCTGACATCATCAACGGATTGAGCGGCAGGGTGTAGACTTCGGGAAAAGATGCTTCGCGGAAACCGCGATTCCTTATGTCTCCCACTACACCAATAATAATAGCCATTTTTAAAGCATTGGGAACCGGATTATAGCTTTTGCCAATCGGGTTCTCTCCCGGAAACAGGATTTTTGCGAGAGTTTGGCTGAGAATTACCGCCTTCGGAGCGTTGGGGCTGTTGTCGGCCTCAGAGAAAGTGCGTCCTGCCAAAAGAGGGATTCTCAGGATCTCGAAATATCCGGGAGAAATGTTCGTTATGGTTGCGGTATTGGTAGGCAGGATACGCCAGGATGTTTGGCCTGGATAGGATTTGAGCGGGATTATTCCCCTTCGAGTATCGCCCGGCATCTGTGTCGTCGTGGCAGCTCGCTTGACTCCGGGAAGCATTGCAAGTTCCCTTCTGATACGCTCAAAAGACTGCTCACGCCTCT
This sequence comes from uncultured Acidobacteriota bacterium, assembly GCA_964441405.1. GTDB lineage: Bacteria > Acidobacteriota > UBA6911 > UBA6911 > UBA6911 > UBA6911. Next base: position 40,854 of record CAYTYP010000007.1, on the reverse strand, counting down.
TCGCTTCTTCCACATTAATAGTGGGGGCATAGGTCTTGGGATTCAGGTTGACTTCGAATTTGATGATTTGTTCATTGCGCGTTCCCGGATATCCGCCCCTCAGGACGATGAAACTCCGGATCATTAATCCTGCGCCGCACAGGACGGTCAATGTAAGGGCAATCTGGAGAGAAACAAGAAGGCTTTTGAAGACTCTGCGGTCGCCGGTTGCTTCGTGGCCGCACGACCTTTTGATTGCTTCAGCGAGACTCGACCACGGCTGGCGCACGGCCGGGATAACGGCAATGATAATGCCGGCCAGGGTTGTGGCGCCAATTGCAAAAAGCAGAACCTTTGCATCCAAAGGGAGAGATTGTTCGCGCAAAACACCCCTGGGGGCAAATAACGGCAACAGGCGAATCATCCACCAGGCTAACAGGACTCCAAGAGCGCCCCCCAATAATGCGAGCAACCCGCTTTCTACAAGAGTCTGCCGGGCAAGACGGAAACGAGTCGCCCCTATCGCAGCCCTCACGCTCATCTCGTGCCGCCGCTTCTCGTTTCGCAGAAGGAGAAGGTTCGCAACATTGATGCATACAATGAGCATGACAAGAACAACGGCGCCGAGCAGCACAAGCATGGATATCGCAACATCGCCAACCAGGTATTCCCGCAGAAATTCAATTTTCGTTTGCCACGGCGATTTCAGGCGGGCAAGAACGGTATTGAATTCGGCTTTAGCCTGAGAGATTGAAGCATCCGGTGCAAGCCGGGCGATGATCTCCCCAAACTCGATTTCATGCATGGGCAGCCAAAAGTCTGCTTTCATCGGGAACTGGAAATCAGCGGGCATGACTCCTGAAAGGATGTAAAGGCCGTTGCCGCGCCGCATGCCGTCGAGCCTCAGCGCCTGACCAACCAGATCCCGATTCCCTCCGAAGCGGGACATAAATAAATCGTGGCTGATTATTATGGACGGCATTTCAGCGGAGCCGGCCTCATAGGCCATAGGAATATTGCCAACGATAGCCGGCGTTCCAAGTAGTGAAAAGAACTCGCCGGAAACAATAGCTCCTTTGAGCAAAAGCGGCGTTCCCGTCCCCTTGATCAGAAAAGCTTTCAGATTCATGAACTGTGCGATAGCATTGCAGCTGCTCGCCGATTGCTTCCATGCTTCGCATTCATAGGGATACCAGGCTTGCGGATCCGGAGTTTGCGGAACAATTCTTGCGACATGGATAATTCTGCCGGCGTCCTTGTAAGGCAGCTCTTTCAAAAGCGTGGCGTTCACCAGACTAAATATGGCCGTCGCCGAACCGATCCCGAGGGCCAGCGTCATGGCGGTAAGAACCGTGAATCCGGGATTGCGGCGCAAAAACCGAAATCCATAGGACAGATCACGAATAATATCATCGAGCCATAAAAGACCGCGTGTGTCGCGGCACTCTTCCTTCTTCTGATCGATACCCCCAATTGCCAGCAAAGCAGATCGACGCGCTTCTTCATCGCTCATGCCTTTGGCTGCATTCTCCTCAATTTTCATGTCGAGGTGATACCGGAGTTCGTTCTCCAGTTCTTGTTCCACCTCATTTCGTTTGAAAATTGAGCGAATGCGCAATGGCAGCGTATAGAACCATTGGATTAGACTCATGTTAAGCATCCCTGAGCGTCAGAACGTGAGAAATGGCCGTAGAAAGCCTTTGCCAATCGGCAGTTTCTTTTTTGAGTTGCCGGAGACCCAATCGGGTCAGGGAATAATACTTGGCGCGGCGGTTGTTTTCGCTCTGTTTCCATTCGGCTGTGATCCATCCCTCCTGCTCCAGCTTGTGCAGCGCAGGGTAAAGCGATCCTTCGGTGACCTGGAGCACCTCGCCGGAAACCTGTTTGAGGCGCTGATTTATCGCCCAGCCATTCATGGGTTGCAGGGCGAGAATTTTGAGAATCAATAGATTGAGGGTTCCTTGTACAAGATCGGAGGGTTTGCTCATTTTGTGGTCTCCATGGTTTGCGACGGTTCGGGGCGGCAGGCGTTTGCATCTTCAACAATCCTGCCGTCGAAAAGATGAATAGTGCGTGAAGCGAGCTCCGCATAGCGCGGATCGTGGGTTACCATGCAAACGGTGGCTCCCTGCATATGCAGATCATTCAGCAATCCCATTACCGATTCACCGTTTTTGGAATCGAGATTGCCGGTCGGTTCGTCTGCGAGGAGAATCAGCGGATTGCCGCCAAGGGCGCGTGCGACTGCCACGCGCTGCTGCTGACCGCCGGAAAGCTGGCTTGGCAAGTGCCTGGCTCTATACGCCATCCCGACTCTCTCAAGCGCCTCCTGAACGCGCGCCTTGCGTTCCTTTGTTCCTATGCCCCTATAGGTAAGGGGGAGTTCCACGTTTTCAAAAACATTCAGGTCGCCGATCAAATTGAAACTTTGAAATATGAACCCGATCTCACGGTTTCTGATGCGAGCCCGCTCAGAGTGCTTCAGTTGGTCCATGGGCTTTCCGTTCAGAACGTATGTTCCATTAGTAGGGGTGTCCAACAGGCCGAGTATCGACAGAAGCGTGGATTTCCCGCAACCGGAGGGTCCTTTGATCGAGACATATTCTCCCGGCTGGATGTTGAGTGTAACACCGGAAAGTGCATGTGTTTCTACTTCGTCGGCGAGAAAGATCTTGGTTACATCCTCGAGGTGAATCACTGAGTTCTGTTTGTCGGTCATGGATTCTCCCTCCCTTAATTCAAACGAATCCGTACGAATTTTTCCTGTGTTGTCATATCGGACAGGATTATCTGATCGTCCGGCTTCAGCCCCTTTTTGATTTCAACCGTATTGACTGAGCTCCGGCCCAGTTCAACCCTGACTCTGGATGCGCCTCTGCCGTCCGGGTCGAGTTTGAATAGACTTACCTGGCTGTTTGGCTGACATTGGACAGGACACCCGACAAAGACGATATTCTCCAATTTTTCAATCAGGATGGCGCCGTCAACGCTCAAGTCGGGGCGCGCTCCTTTCGGCAGTTCGCCTTCCAACCTCACATCAACGGTCACTGTTCCCTCCTTGACTCCCGGATCTATGCGCACAACCTTGCCCGAAACGATCCCGCTCCCAGTGTCTATTGAGACCTGCTGCCCAAGTTGAATATCTTTTGCCTGAGTCTCTGCAACGTTCAACTCGGCTTTAAGCTTATTCGAATTTGCCACTCGTGCGAGATTTGAGCCGACGCTCACTCGTTGGCCGACCTCAACTTGCAGCAGTTGTAAGACGCCATTAACGCCGGACCGGACCTTAAGCTGATCAAGTTGGTTTTTCCTCAGGTTATAAATCGCGCGACGCTGGTCGATTTTCATTCGTTGTCGATCCAGTTGTGCAGCGATGGAGTCCTTATTGATCCCAAGCCTTTGCTTTTCAATTTTGAGGCGATTAGCCAATTGTTGCGTATTGGCATCATCCCGTTTCACGTCCAGTTTAGACATGAGCCCGCTTTTTTGAAGCTCGGCATTTGCATCGCAACGCAAAACCGCCTGTTCATAATCAGACTCGAGTTTCGCCATATCGGCCGCCTGGGACAGCTGTTCTCTTTCGAGTCGCACTTTCAGGTCGGAATACGAACTTTCTTCTGCTTTCCAATCCCATTCTGCATTAAGGATTTCCTGTTCCAGCTGCGGGTTGCTCAGTTCAAGCAGAACCGTTTCCGATTTGACGTGCGCTCCCGGTTCCAACAATTTTCTTTCGACACGTCCTTCTGTAAAGGCGGGAATCCAGATGGATTCTTCAGGAACCAGCTTCCCTAATCCTCTAACCTGCCTTAACATCGATCCGCGCTTGACCGTATCGATCCAGACGGATGCCCGATCGACGGCAGGAGCGGCGGGTTTCAGCCGCGACACATACCAGCTGATTCCAGTAAGTGAACCCAGTACAAAGATGCCGTAGAGAATACGTCGTATCCAGCGATGGCGAGCTTTGGATTTCCGAGCTATGTCCACTGTATCCCCGACTTATATAGAGTCAAAGAATGCGATCGAGCGCCGTTTTTCTTCATTTTCCAGGAGACCGATAAATTGTCTCCCTTCGCGATCGTCCCATTGGTTACCAAGGGCTAAGAGAATATAATTCCACTTGCCCTTGGTAAGCAAGGGGAAAATGTTTCCGCCATACGTTTTTTTGCCCTATCGGCGCCAAAGGCTGGGGTTGCTCATCAATTGGATTGGCGCTGAGCGGGCTGACTGTGTTTCCACTTATGTGGGAATCGCAGCCGGCGTTACAAATCATTGTTTAAGCAATAGCATGTTCATTGGGGGAGACTTATGGTTCTATATTTATGGCCGGATTCATTCTGAAGAGCAATCGCGATTATCAACCAGCTTTTATATCGTTCATCGGCAAAGGAAATATTTCGTCAAATAATTCGTGACAGGCGCCAATTATTTCTCCTGTCTGGGGAAATCTTTTTCTGTCAAAGATCCGGCTTCCGGATGTACAATGGGGCCACTTCTAAATACTTGATCCTTGTTTTGCAGCACTTGTAGGTAAATAGGACTGAGTAAACACTGACTCTGATTTTTTAAGGAGCCTGTCTATGGCGGAACGATTGCGCAAGTCACTGCTGTATTCCTTTGGAGTATCGGATCTCTGCTTTACCCTGATGATAGGCACGGAATTGTATCTGTTTCCAAGATTCCTGACAGATTATGCCGGTTTCCCTTTGCATATCGCCAACAGGGTTTTACTGGTAACTGCCCTGTTCGATATCGTGTGCGCTTTTCTGGGCGGCATCATACTCCAGAAAGTCACCCTCCGGTTTGGAGGGAAATTCCGTTCGTGGCTCCTGATCGGGCCGCCGCTGGTCGCTCCGTTGTACGTTCTGCAATTTATCAAGGCCGGAAGTTTTGAGGTCGCTGCCGTCGTCATTATCGTCACCTTCGCGGCAAGCCATATGCTGTTCAACGTCGTATATGCGGCCGCCGGTTCCATGGTAGGCCGGCTAAGCCAGCTGCCGGATGAAAGGACGATATTATCCACCAGCAGGGCCCAAGGCATGTCCACGGCTGCGATAATCTATTCCCTGGCAGGCCTGCCGATGATTCTCTTCTTCGGCGAGCGTACGACCCGGCTTGCAGGCTTCCCGATTACGGTTTCAATTTTTGCCGTCCTGATGATTCTGGGGTACTGGTATATCTACTTTATGACCAAGGGAAAGGATCCCTATGATGAGGATGCCGCGGGAAATGCCAATTCAGAAGGCAAAATGCTTCTTAAAGATATCATCGGCGAAGTCTTCAAGAACCGCCCGCTCCTGCTGCTGATCTGCGCGGATGTCTTCAATTACACCTGCGCTTTCTTTGTAGCGGGTTTCGCAACTTATTACTTCACTTACGTCATGGGGAACGAAGCCTTCTTTGCCATCTTCCTCCTGGCCAACAGCATCGCCTTGCTTGTGGGAACTCTGGCCGCGTCCTGGGCAGGATTGAAGTTGGGAAAACGCAATACATACTGGATGTCTTTTGTCCTGGCGGCCTGTGCGTTCGGATCCTCGATGTTTCTGGCGAGAAGCGAGTGGAGCTTCACGATCCTTTTCTGTCTCGGTTCGGCGTTTCAATATGTCGCGGTTTCCATGAACACGGCGCTGTATTCCGACACGGTCATATACGGCGAATGGAAAAACGGCAGGAATATCCGGGCCTTTACCATGGCCTTGATGATCCTGCCCCTCAAGATGGGTCTGTTGATCCGGAACGCCCTTATCACGGGCGGACTTATGGCGATAGGATATATAGCCAACCAGGAGCCGTCGCCTGAAGTGGTTGCCGGCATCCGGATGCTCATGACGTTTGTGCCGGCGGCGGCATGCGTTCTGGCTGCGGTCATTTTCTCGCTGGGATATAAAATCGAAGATAAGAATGTTCTCAAGATGCAGGATGAGATCATCGGCCGCAGAAATTCATAAAGGCGCCGGCGTCCCCTTTTGGAATATATCGCACATATAGCGAAGACAACCACATATCCTTTGATGCCTCCTTATAACACCACTACCGGATATAACGATCAAAAAGTTGAACCTATTCTCTATAATGTAAATCATACATAACATGCCGTTTAGATTTGGCGCGGATAGCAATCCCTTATCAAACTCTTCTTCGCAAAGCGTTGCCAATGGAAATTACAAATTCACATCTTTTTTAAATATAATGAGGCCGCTTCCTCTGTCAGAGAAAACCGGCGGACTCTTTGTTAAAGACAGCAATTTCTTTTCGACGCCAAGTGGAATCGGCAGAGCAAACGAAATGATCAAAGGTTATTATATCCTCACATATGTCCCGCCTGCCGATACATTCAGCAAAGACTCCAAAAATCCCTACATGAATATTCAAGTTAAGGTGAAACGGCCTGGATGTGAAGTGCATGCACGAACTGGTTTTTTTAGAACTCCAGAATCCTCTTTCTCTCCATACGGAAACATCCGTACGCTGCAAGAGGCGATATTTTCTCCGTTTCAATATAACGACCTAAAAATCAATATCGTTTCCGGCTTTATCGACGACTCTCAAAAGCGATACCTGCTTCAATCCTCGCTGCACGTGGACGCAAATGATTTGAATATCGATGAATCCCAAAATGGCAAACGCTCCATTTCACTCGAAGGCGTCTGCATAACTTCCAATGTGGATAATGTCATCCAGGATTCCAGCGCACAACGATATGATTATTCCTTCACCAATAAAGACATCCTATGGATTAAAGAAAATGGTCTGCGTTTTTCCATCGCACTCCCCGTCAAAAAGCCGGGAGCCTATTATGTCCGGGCGGCGATGAAGGATCAGAGATCAGGAAAGATAGGATCGGCTTACCAGTACATCGAAATTCCCGATCTGAAAAAGGGGCGTTTGACGCTTTCGAATATTTTTGTCGTCAACCGCGATGAGGACTTGCCATGGCTTCGTTCAGAAAGCGCCGAGCTTTCACCGGATATCAGGAAGCATTCGGGCAAGAGTGCAGCCATTCGAAAATATACGCGGGGCGAAACAATCGAGTATGCGGCGATAATCTACAATGCAAAATCCGACGCGAATCAAAGACAGGATCTGGAATCTCAATTCACTCTTTTCGGAAATGGCAAAGAACTTGTCAAAGGCAATGTCGAATCAGTGGATCTCAGTGGCGTGACCGATTTTGAAAGAATTCCGATTCGCAAAAAGCTGACGTTGGATAATTCTCTTGAATCGGGCGATTATATTCTGCTGCTGCAGGTGACCGACAAGCTGGCGAGCAAAAACAAAAACCTCGCCTCTCAATCACTGTCTTTCAAACTTATAAAATAGGGGAGATTGCACTCGCGCCAAGGTCCTTGTTTTCATACATTTAATATCTGATCAGGCGCGTCATTGTCCTGACGCGCTTGCCGGCGCTCGGACAAGCAACCTATATTCCGTGTCTTCCGTGGCTCTCTTAAAACAACCGAGTTACAGAGGAGACAACGCATTCCTTCCCATCGATGGTTCCCAGATCCGGTGCGAATTGAGGCGCAGGCATAGGAAGCCGGACAAAGAGCATTTGAATCATCAATTAAGGAGCAAGCAAGAAATTAAAATGAACAATAGAAAGATTCCTTGAATCAAACAATTGGAAAATCAATATCCTCCCTGCATTGCATTTGCTCATATTGATTCAGTAAAGGGATTGCCGGAAATGATATTAAGACTGGAATTTCATAAGTGGATCAGCCTCGAGAGAACCCCAATATTAATATTTCCTATCTTGCTTGGGGCCGCCTTGTTTCTCTCGTTCAATGACGGGTCCATTGCTCAGGAGAAAACCGTCAATAACGAGCTCAATTACGAATTTGCTCTGGGGAACGGCCCGCGGTTTGAACTGCCGGACCAACAGCAGAAAGTCGTCGATCGGGTGATCAAATCCGTGATCGGAGGTAATTACAGTGATCTGGTCATACCATCAAGGCTTAACAGCTCTATTCTTTCACCTGCTTTTCTTTCAAGGTATTTGCGCGAATTCTCGTCCATAGAGAAGAACCGGGGAATTAGGGAGTACGACGGCAGGTTTGAAAGCATCCTCAGTTTGGCTTCCCAATATCCGGCCATGATGGACGATCCGAGGCTTGATTGGGACATCTACCGCTCATTGCGTCTGTATGAAATTCTATGGCCCGGCAAAGATTCCTATCAAGATGAACCGCGGTATGATGGCGATGAACCGTCCCACCATGAGCTTGACAGCGCCAAGGATTTGACTTGGATGTACATCGACTATCACGCCGATGATTTGATGAAAAATGGCGATCGGCTGCAATGGTGGGTGGATCATCTGGCTCGCAGGCTTGGCGAGGATCGCAGAGGCGTGTATCGATGGTTCCTGCTGAAACTCTGCAGTCTGGCAGAGAAACAGTCGCCTGAGGAAAGCCACGAAAAGCCGATAGGGGATCCGTCGCCTGAAGATCCGTTCCTGGTTGTTGAGGAGAACTCAAAGCCTCTTTCATTCCAGGAAGCTCTCCATAGGATTGTCCGTCCGCTGGGAATCTCCTTTGAAGTATGGGGAATCAAGCCGCAGGAAATGCCTTTCGCACGCGCCCTTAACCGAAATACTACCGCGTTGCACCGATGGCCCCAAGACAGATCGTTTATCGTCGGCCAGGAAAGCTGGTCCGATTCTGAAAAATCAACAGACAGATGGGGCGTTCGTTTCTTCAGTATTAAGTACCGTCGCGTACAATACAGCAATGTCTCCATCCCGAGCGATCGAAAAGACGGCGTCTTCTTTTTTCCTTTCAATAATCGTCTTTATGTCTGGCCCAAGGCGGAAATGGATGCGGGCGTGCTGCGGATGCTTCAAGTGGCGGCTCTCATAGACCGTGCGAAGCTGGAACGGCTCCTCAAAAAATGTGGCTTCCCGAAGCTGAAAACTACGCTCACGGGGAGATAACTCTCAAGTCTATAATTTATAATTTAATTGCTATAATTCGTGCCTGCCACCAATTGCCACCAATTACCATAGAAAATAGGCATGCAGCCTTTATTTTTTCCATAATTAGGATATATAAATATGATAATATTCCATCCCAGAGCGTCAAAAAACGAATCCCCGCTGTTACTTTATGAGGAAAGGAGACCGATATGAAAGCGTTTGCTTTTATACTTCCGGTTGCATTAACGTTGAGCGCGGCGCCATGCTTCGGTCAAATGACGCCTTCCATGACAACCAGTTCGATGAGAGTCCTCTCGACCGGAGAATTGGAAATAAGATCCACTTACAAAATGGAACCGGGTCCCATGCCGGTAATGCAGGGAGAGCCATTTTCCTTAAAAAGGTTTTGGCAAAAAAATCAGGTATTGGCGGATGGAACCGCTATTTCCAAACAAACGCCCGCCATCAGGCAGTTTAGAGATTCCGCCGGAAGATTCCGTGTAGAATACCCCTTCAAAATATCATCCAATCCCGCGCTGGCCGGATACGATTTGCCGGTCCAGATCGAAATTTTAGATCCGGTTGCGGGCTGCCATTACGTAATCGACACTGCGCATCGCATAGTTCATCGAGGAGTCATAGAAGTTAGAACTGCGCCGCCTCTTCCAAAAAGCGCAATGCCCAATCCTCCCGGCAAGACCATTGTTCCGGGGGAAAGCGTTCGCCCTCAGCGTTCGATTGAATCGCTGGGCGGCAAAGTAATCGATGGACAAGCGCTGGAAGGGAGACGGATGACCACTACCTATCCTGCGGGCGGCAACATGGGAAATGATGGTCCAGTTACAATCACTTCAGAAGAATGGATTTCCCCGGGATCGACCCTGCCTCCTAATTTTAAAAAAACCGACGATCCGCGCTCAGGAAGTGAAATTGCAGCTTCTTTTGACATCGATCATACTGAACCGGATCCAAGCTTGTTTCAACCTCCCGCGGATTTTCAGGTAGTGGATGAGCCAGGACCGTTCGCAATCACATTCACCTATGTAAATAAAAAGCTAGTCCGGTAGGTTTAAAAATAGGGGACGCGACGAGATCATGGACAGACATTATCCGAAAGGGCGTTAAGACTGGAGCGCTTCCAGTCTTAACGCCCTTTCCGCAGCAGGCCACTTAAGTGTTTTTGATTTTGTACACGCTCGGAGCAGTGATACGGCTCATGACCGCCAATTCGCCGATGAGAGGCTTGGCGTAGTTTTTGAATGCGGTGGTGACCATATTGCCCTCCGGCGTGATGAACTCATCCGGCATTGTTTTGGTCTTGGCTGCCACATCTTCAAGCTTTACCAATTCGTAATCCACCGCATAATCGCCTATCCGTTTGATGATGACCGAACCATCCACGTTGTGCCATCCCGCAAACTGCACGGCCTTTTCGCCCACCTCACGCGATTCGTTCATGTCTGTCTCGGACACACAGCCAAGAAACGAGCGCTGGAGATAGCCTAGAGTATCGGCGCGCACACGCATGATTTTCGTCTTCGCCTTGATCAGGTCCGCCAGCAGGTCGCCCAAAGCGCCCGTACCGGAAAGCTGTATGTTGCCGTGCGCATCCTTCTCCACCGGACCGGTCTTGAGGGAGGTCACGATGGGTTGGCCCTCCTTGTCCGACACCCCCTCGGACACAGCGATAATGCAGCGGCCGTACTTATCGTAGCAGGCTTGAACGTCCCGAACGAATGCGTCAGGATCAAAGGGCCTTTCAGGCACGTATATCAAGTGCGGACCGTCGTCCTCGAATTTCTTGGCGAGGAATGAGGCGGCCGTAAGGAAGCCCGCATGCCTCCCCATAACTACGCCGATGTACACGCCGGGAAGCGCCCGGTTGTCCAGATTGGCGCCGGCGAAGGATTGGGCTACAAACTTAGCTGCGCTGCCGTAGCCGGGGCAGTGGTCCGTGAGCACAAGGTCGTTGTCGACAGTCTTAGGAACGTGCACCGTCCTTAGCTCGTACCCCACAGCTTTGGCCTGCTCGTTCACGATTCGACAGGTGTCCGAGGAATCGTTGCCTCCGATGTAGAAAAAGTAGCGGATTTCATGGGCCAGCATAACCTGGAACATCTTCTTGCAGTATTCCACGTCGGGCTTGTCGCGTGTGGAACCTAAGGCAGAAGCCGGCGTCCTGGCCACCTGTTCTAAATTGTGAGTGGTGGCTTGGGTCAAATCCAGGAAGTCCTCGTTCAGGATGCCGCGCACACCGTACCGAGCGCCGTAGACCTTGGTGATTTCCGGGAACTTGCGCGCCTCGATTACCACACCCACGAGGCTCTGGTTGATGACTGCAGTGGGGCCGCCGCCCTGGGCCACCAATACCTTGCCGCTCAGTTTCGCCATTTTTCGACTCCTTGAAAATGCAGGGATTGCTTTGATTTTTGAGAGAAATAAATAACATATTTCACAGGACTGATCATCAATTTTCCGGCAATTAGGTTCGGTTTCCCCGATATCTCTTCTATAGGTTAAGCCGAGGCCTTCCGGGCAGTATTGTTGAAAGCAGGATCCGGCGTGAACAGGAAGAGGAGGAGGCAAGTGTTGAGAAGAAACGCGAACAAAAAACCTTCAGGAACCCGTACTCACTTGCCTATTGTTCATATACCGCCAATTGTCGGGAATATTTCAGTATTTTACAATTTTTTCTTAAATACTTGAAAACAGCTTTGGGCCTGAAACCAAGAATCTAGAGTCCGCAACTATTTCGCCGTTCTATTCGGCCGCAAGTAGGCGCCCCAGTAGCTCATTCCAACAAACACCGCGCCGCCTATGATATTGCCGATTGTTACAGGCAGCAGGTTTTTCCATAAAAAGTTAATCCATGTAAGCGAGCTTATATCTATCCCCGGGATTTGCTGAAAAATTGTTTTCTGTGAAAGCAATATGCCGGCGGGAATAAAGTACATATTGCCGACGTTATGTTCAAATCCTATAGCGACAAAAGCCATAATAGGAAAAAGGATGGCAAATATTTTCCCAATAGTCTGACGGGCCGCGAGCGCCATCCAGACCGCCAGGCAAACCAGCCAATTGCAGCCAACCGCGCGCAATAGCGCTTCTACAAAGGTTAAGTTGACTTTAGTGTAGGCGACCTTAACCGAAGCTGCTCCGAGAGCTCCATCCCCGGTCTTCCATAGTCCGGAACCATAAAATATCAAAACGATGATCATGGCGCCGATGAAATTGGCAAAAAGCACAACACTCCATCTTTCAAGCATCGTTCTGAAAGTAATTTTGCTCGACATAACGCTGGAAATCATCAGGTTATTGCCGGTAAAGAGTTCTGCGCCCGCAATAACGACGAGCATCAAACCAAGACTGAAAACCGAGCCTCCTACCAACTTTGAGAACCCAATCCCCACTTTCGGGGCTAAATCGAATGTGACGGTTGTCGACAGCAATCCTCCAAAACCTATATAAGCTCCACCCAGAATCCCTAATACAAAAACGGAGAGCCATGGTGAGGTTGCTTTCGCGACGCCAACGGTTTGTGCGACTGTTTCGGCAATGCTTTTCGGCGTCTTATCTTCGAGATTCGGCACAGGGAATTGAAAAGAGTTCATCAGCTTCTCAAAACGACCCACCGTCTTCCTTTCTTCCGCAATCTTCCGCCGTAACGCTTTGTGAACGACTTCGATGATTTCTTCCGGGCGGAAGGGTTTGGAAAGATAATCCATTGCCCCCCGCTTCATCGCTTCCGTCGCTCTGCCTACGGATGGATGCCCGCTAATCATCACCATGGCTGTTTTCGGGGAGCGCTTATCGATTTCTTCGACAACGTCCATTCCATTAAAACCGGGCATGCTCCAATCTACCAGGACAACATCGAACGATTTTTCTGAAACCAGCTCAAGACCTTCATGGGGCGCCGTGGTAGTCGACACCTCAAAACCTTCCGCTTCAAAAATTTTCCGACATGATTTGAGGACGATTTCCTCATCGTCGATAATCAACATCTTTTCAGCCATTGCGTTTCCCTTCAAACATTAATCAAACTCCAGGCGGTTAAAAAATCCCGGACAAGGTCAGACATTTATTAAGATTGTTTTTTTTCTATTCTTTGTTGTACTTCGCGGATCAGCTTCATCAGTTCATCAGGCCTGAATGGTTTGGGTATGAACTGAGTCGCCCCCGATTCGAAAACATCCGCAATCGTCTCCGGCGTAGAATAGCCGCTCATAACTATGATTGGGATTTCAGGATAATCTTTCCGGATTTCGCTCCTCAGGAACAGACCATCGTGTTTTGGCATCTTCACGTCGACAAGCAAAAAGTCAAAGCTCTGCTTCTTCATGGTTTCCAGCGCTTCTTCCGCGCCGGAAACAGTCGTAACCTCAAAACCCTCAGTTTCGAGAATACGGGTGCAGCTTCTAATTACAATGATATCATCATCAACGACCAGTATTTTCATTCCTGCCTTATTCCGTCTGGCGGGAAAAATCGAGCAATCCTTTGACGATTTTTCGTACACGCTCGCATTCTTGAGCAATAGTCTCCAGATCCGAACGCACGTCGTCCGAAAGATTTTTGTTTTTAAGAAGCATGTGGGTGAATGTAAAAATGCCGGTCAATGGATTATTGATTTCATGCGCAACGACGCCGGCAAGTTTGCCGATACTAGCCTGCTTTTCAAATTGCAGCAGCTTCGTCTCACTTTCGACTTTCAGAAGCTCATCTCTTTTTTTCAGGGAAGCTAGCATTTCCTTGAATGTTTTCTGCAAAACGCCAATTTCGCTCTTGGAAATGGGGCCGATTTCGGGGGACAAATTCCCTCGAGAAACTTGAGCGCTTGCCTCGATCAGGTTATGCACCGGCCGGCTAATTCGGCTTGCAATGACAGTGCCAAGCCCAACGGCCAGCGCCATGCCCGCCAGCGTAATCAATACGAAAAGCGAAACTGCTTTCGAGCGCATGTCCGCGTACTTCTGTTCCAGGACGCCGACATAAAGCATTCCGATCCGTTGACCGAATATATCCTTAATTGGTTCATAGGCTGTGATATACCAATCATTTACGACAAAGGCTCGATCGCTCCACTTTTTGCCGTCATTCAAAACACGTTGAGCGACTTCTTCCGAAGCTACCGTTCCGACAGCCCTGGTCCCATCAGGATTGAGAACATTGGTAGAGATCCGTGTGTTTTTCAAAAAAATCGTAGCAGTGCCAATATCACGACCATTGTAGATTTCATGCTGAAATACAGTGTTACGCACTTTGTCTACAATATCCTGACTCTGGTTCATCAAAGCGCCGCCATAAATCACACCAAGAAAATCGCCCGATTCAAAAACGGGGATCGCTGCGGCAATGGCCAGCCCCGCGGACTCTTCATCTTCTTTACTCGGAACTGCCATTTTCGTCGGAAGCAGACGAATCCTGGCGCGCTCGGCGAGTTCCGGATTCTCGTTAAAAAGAAACTCATTGTTCAGCACAACCGTTCCCGACACTCCAATCCTTTTTTGGATTACGAGATCGGCAATTGGGTTGGAAGGATTGACCTCATTGGAAATAGAATTCGGTCCAATCCGGCAGATCGTTCTGCCGTCTTTTGCGACGACGCCCATGAAATCCAAGCCAGTCTGTTGCGCAACCACATTGAGCCGGTTTATAAGCTTTTGGCTGTCCTGTTTTTCAAAAGCCGATAAGAAGACGGGGCTTAGGGATGTAAGGTTGAGTGCAGTCTTAATTTCTTTGCTGCGGGACAAATAAATCTCGTTCGCTACATTAAGGTCCAGACGAATGCGATTGGCAGCCTCATTGAAAACAGCCCTGTAGAGAAGCCGACCGCCAACCAGCAACGAGACGCCACAAACAAGCAGGCTTATTCCCAAAAAGCTGATGATCAATTTGGATCGGGTTGAGTACAGCAACACAACTCCCCACTCTGTTTAAGGCATGAATATTATAGCGCAGGTTGTCAATCCAACCGATAAGGCTGCGCAATTTGTGATTCAAGAGAGGATTTCAGGCAGGCAAAAGGAAGTTTCCCATCGTTCGCTGCAGCGAGAGCAAATACAGTCTATATTAAGTTTTCTGCACTTAACGCCCTTTTCGGTTGTCCAGGAAATGTTCCATTTGCCGGCGCATTTTGGACAAGCAGGAGAAAGGACCAGCTGGACTTTAAACACACCATCTTCTGAGGTCGAATAGGGGATTCGAATTTGTCGGATTTTAAGATTCGCAATCCGCGCCTCACGCAGTTCGGCAAGAAGGGCTCGGAAGAATTTCAAAGAATCAGCGGCCTTCTTGACGGCCATCTTCCGGCCGGACGCGGTATCCATATTCAGCGGAAGACATGAAGCATAAGTTATTTCTTTGCTTAGGTATCCGAGCACGGTCGAACGAAGCGTCCGACGACGCAGCGCCGACTTGATAAAAAATCCGGCTACGCCCAAAGCTCCAAATTTTGAAAGGAAATCAGCGTCGTGCAGGATGGCGGCGATAGAGTTTTTTCGGGCTTTTTCGTTATATAGAGCTTTCAATCCGGAAAGGACTTTCCGGGTTTCGGCAGGTTTCATGCCAAAACGGTCGAGAAGCCTCTTGGCAATTTGAGCCGATTCCTCCTCCTCGGCGCTGTCATCGCTATGATATTCCCCTCCTGCAAATTTACCGGCGTCATGAAAAAGAGCCGCAATTACCGGGATCAGGGGATCAATGCCTTCCGTTTCGGCAAGCTGATGTGCGATGGAGGCGGCATGAATTGTATGTTCCCAGAGAAAACTTTCCGATGAGCCGCCGCCATCGTGCTTGTTTTCAGATTCCTGGATGATCTTGTGAATTTCATCAATCAGTCCCGGAAACCGGGACTCAACCATGCCGGGGTAATCAAAGGATTGGACTGCCATAGAGCTGGAATTATCTCGCGTGCGCATCTGCCCGGTCAACCCCGGATTTATCAGTCATTCACAAAAACAAAACGCCACGGATTGCACGGATTTATTATTATATTTAAAATCCGTGCAATCCGCGGCGTTTTCGTTTTTCGCTAAAAGGCTCAGGCGGCGACGATAGCGCCGGCAGGGCACCAGTATTCCATCGATACGCAGGTCCCGCAATCGTTGCACTTTGCCGGATCAATATGGACAGGCTGAAGGATCAGTTCGTCCATTGGAATCTTTTTATCGGCAATGATAGCTCTTTCCGGACATCTGGAAACACAGTAACCGCATTTCAAGCAGGCTTTAGTGACTTTGTATGCCATGACATTTCCCTTCCCTGATAATGGCTGCCGGCTAAAATCCTTCGTCTTGCCACATGCTCCAGTTGGTTTTTTCACGAACCTCTTTAGGCAATAGCTGAGGGTAGAATTTTTCTGTGTGCGCAGCCCCTTGATTTATCTCCATGAATATCCATGGCCGGGTGGTTTTCAACGGCCTCCAGGGAGAATGAATGAAATTCGGTGGAATATAAATACAGCAGGTGCGGTTGAAAACGTGTCTTTCCATTTCAGCGCCCATGTACATTTCGATTTCTGCGCCCAAATCCATCGGATTATTCGGATCGGTTCCAATATGGAACAGCAGCTCAGCATCTTTATGTATATGCGGCGGATGCCCTGCGAACTTATGCGTTCCGAGGGGCGCTTCAAACCCTGGAAGCACCCAATGTATCAAATAAAAATGGCTCCCTTCCATTACGCTGTCTTCCACCCGCGCCATCACGGGCCTGACTTCTTTCGGCCATAGTTTAGAGTCGTATTCGAGAAAGTATTTGTCGTATTTATTTTCAGGCATATTCAAAACTCCTTTCTCCAGCGGATTGTGTCGCCTGATGCTAACAAAATTCAGTGCAGCCGGGAAATGTTTTAACGCGACAGAGCGTTTTCACATTATAAATTGATTCTTTATAAAATCAGGCAGTTGGACTGGACTATGCCTGAAGCAACCAATAGAATCCTTTGGCAGGATTAAAAAAGCGATTGGAGACAGGCTTTGAAAGGGGGGAGGGGATGCGATCCACACTATTATTCTTTGCTTTGATCGTCTGGATAGGAACGCCGGCATCATCCTGGAGCGCAGAAAAAGAACCTGCACAGACGGCGATTCACCTGGCCGGAGAGTGGACCGGTACAATCCCCGGATTGAGAGGCAGCGGTAAAGATGTCGAACCGATTATCTTCGATTTCCAAGTAAAGGATGGAGCGCTGGTCGGCTCCGTCATCGTATTCAGAAGCGAATCCGCCATTTCCAACGGAAAAATCAATAAGAATAAATTCAGTTTTAAAGCCGATTTGCATCCTAAGAATGAATCCGTCGAATACACCTTTAAAGGTGAAATTATCTCAGATGACACGATCGAGTTCGAAATGAGAGGGGCATTTATCAACGCTTATTCTACGTATATCCAAGCTGTCAGAAAAAAGCAATCGAACTAAAAAAAAGCCCCCTTCTATCCTCTACTAGGTATAAGATGTAATGTTTTTGCGCAAATAAGGGAAATTCCGGCGCATGGCCTAATAAGCTCGGCAATTTCAAAGGAGCAGCGTTTTCAAATGGATGGTTTAATAACTGCTAATTTATGGTCCCGCCCAACACGAACCGCCATCAGCATTTTTGCAGTTGCGATGGGCGTAATTCTTATGCTGGTCATCAACGGAATCTCTTCAGGCACCCTGGACGACGCGGTCAACAGGACCATTTCGGTGGGAGCCGATTTTATACTGCAGCCGAGCGACGCCGGAATGGTGTGGGCGTTCGGATCTCCGAATTTGCCTACTAAAATTGCCGACAAACTTCGCACAATACCAGGGGTAGGAGCCGTAGCCCCGGTGTTGACCAACACGAGCATGTCGGACTTAAGCGTCACTTTCGGAATTGACTTAAACAGTTACGACCAGTTCCCGGGATCACTCCAGATCATAGAAGGAAAACGATCTCTCACAGGCAATGAGATTATTGTGGACAAGCTGTACGCAAGAAACAATAAGCTGAAACCGGGAATGCAAGTCAAGGTGCACGATCATCAATTCACAATTGTCGGCATCTGTCGAGAGGGAGCAGCTGTTCGCAAGTTCGTCCCCTTGAAAACATTTCAGCAAATTATGGGAACGCCGGACAAAGTCAGCATGATGTTTGTCAAGGCAGCCCCCGGAGCAGATTTCGAAACGGTATCGGCCAACATAAAGAAGGTTTTTGTCGGATATCATCTGTACAAGGCTTCTGACGCCCAGCAACTGCTGGAAGGCATTAAAATACCAATGTTGAAGCAATTTACCCGCGCCGTTATTCTCATATCCATGCTGATCAGTTTTATGGTGATCCTGCTGGCGATGTATACCACTATCTTTGAACGTACGCGGGAAATAGGAATCTTAAAATCTTTAGGCGCATCTCGTTTGTTTGTTGTCAGCATGGTATTGCGCGAATCCATTATCATCTGCCTTCTGGGCGTGCTCCTGGGAACGTTAGCCAGCCAGGTGATTCGCAAGGCGATCACCACCGCATTCCCGATCCTTCAGGTAAAAATGGATCTTCACCAGATCGCACTTTGCTGCCTTCTGGGAATAATCGCAGGATTGCTGGGAGCGACCTATCCTGCATATAAAGCCGCTCAAATGGATCCCGTAAAAGCCCTCAGTTATGAATAGAGGGAACATAGATGACGAAAAATAGAAAAATCCTGGTCACCGGCGGAGCCGGGTATATCGGTTCCCATACAGTTGTCGAACTTCAGCTGCAAGGATTTGAAGTCGTCATAATCGACAATCTCTCCAATTCTCATGCCCGTGTCTTAGACCGGATTGCTGAAATCACCGGAATCAAACCTGAGTTCCATCGCTTCGACCTGACCGATTGGAAATTGACGGACTCTTTTTTCAGCTCGCATCAGGATCTATCGGGAATCATCCATTTTGCCGCATTCAAGGCGGTAGGGGAATCCGTAAACGACCCGTTGACGTATTATCGGAACAATCTGGATTCGCTGATCAATATCCTGCAGGGAATGAAGGAATATAAAGTCGAAAACCTGGTGTTTTCTTCTTCGTGCACCGTCTATGGACAACCGGATTCGCTGCCGGTAAAAGAAACTTCTCCAATCCAAGAAGCCTGGTCGCCTTATGGAAATACCAAGCAAATGTCGGAGCAGATCCTCCGTTTTGCCGTCCCCGCTTATGGCTTGAAAACGATTGCGCTGCGATATTTTAATCCGGCCGGAGCCCATGAATCGGCGCTTATTGGAGAACTGCCGCTGGGAATTCCCAACAATCTGGTGCCCTTTATAACCCAAACGGCAGGCGGCAAGAGGGAATTCTTGAGAGTTTTCGGCTCCGATTACGACACTCCCGACGGCACTGCAATTCGCGATTATATTCATGTGGTCGATCTGGCTAAAGCCCATATCGCCGCAGTGAATAGGATGATCCACTGCCGGACCAAAGCGGATTTCGAAATTTTCAACCTTGGAACCGGCAATGGATTCAGCGTACTCGAAGTGATTCGATCCTTTGAGAAAGTGACGGGTCAAAAGCTGAAATATAAAATAGTGGAACGCAGGCCGGGCGATATCGAAAAAGTTTGGGCGGACACTTCGCTGGCCAATGAGGAACTGGGGTGGAAAGCCGAGAAAAGCATCGATGAAATGATGCAATCAGCCTGGAAATGGGAACTCGCGCTGGCAAGAGACCTTCCGCAGTAGCGCCCTAAGTCCATTGCCCATATACGCCCATGCTTCTTTGTATTATGATACCTTCGAATTTATCCCATACGGAGAGGCCTGCGGTCAGTACGATGAACTCAATGGATAAAAATGTTTTGGATCAACTCCTTGCATGTGACGACTTGGATGCTTCAAAACCAGCCTCTCAAGAAAAAAGGCATTTATCGCCGCCGCGGCTTCAAGAACTTGCGGATTGCCCTGCAGCTTTATCCGCACAGATTGAAGCCGAAATAATAGATCTGTTTGATAAGCATGCATCGGCTCTTGGCCGCTACGCCGAGTCTCTGATAAAAGATGGGGACATGGCGCAGGATGCAATTCAGGAGGCGTTCCTGCGTTATTTCAAAACGAGAACCGAAGGAAGCCCTGTGGAGAATCCGCACGCGTGGCTCTTTCGCGTACTCAGAAATCACATACTGGATCAGATTCGGAAAAATAGATCCATCCGGCCCGTTGAACTGGATGCGTTGGACAATATAGCGGATGTTAAACAGGATATCGAAGCGAAGTACGCGCAAAACGAAGTATTCCGACTTGCAGTCTCTGTTCTTTCTCCCCGTGAACGTGAATGTATTCAACTGCGGCTCGAAGGCTTTGGCTATGATGAGATTGCGCAAATTCTTCAGATACGAGCCCGCAGCGTCGGCGCTTTGCTGACTCGATCGTTAAACAAGATCCGGAAGACCGGGATCTTTTCGGGAAGATAGTGATGTTTAGAGAATTCGCATTGCAGATTCTGCACTGGTTTCACCGACACCCCGGCGACGCCCAACTGCTTTCATTCCTCGACGGAGAACTTTCAAAAAAACGCCGTGCATCCGCAATGAAGCATCTCAAAAATTGCGACTCTTGCCATGCCAGGCTGGCGCAAATAGAAAAGGAATGGAACTATTTTGGCGAATTGAACGCGGCTTCGAGCGCCGAACCTTTATTTTCGAAAAAGGATCTGATCCTGAAAATCCGGTCGGCCATCTCTGCCGGGCCTGAAGCCCCTCGATTGCCTGCAAGCCCGGGAACAGCCGAAACAGATCGCCGGCTTGCGGCAGTATTGGGCATTTATCTCGGGCGGCGCGCTACGGCAGCCATTCTTTCAGAGGAGCCCTCTTCATCCTCACGCCGGGAAAGGCTCGCCGGGGCCGAGGCGGCTCTTTCAACCTTATTGGGACGCAAAGGATTTGCCGCAGTGGAAACAAGGCTTCTCAATATAATGAATCCCAAATCTGCCGGCGGATCCTTTCCATCATAATATTTATGCGTATTAGTAATTTTAAAACTACGAGCGCTCCCATAGTCCACAGCATTTTGTGGTTGACGGCTGTTCACATGGCAGTTTCGGCCGTTATTTTTATAATCTGGCGCATCTCCGGCGATGATGTCCTGATTGACCTTTTTTTTAAATACCAGGGGAGCGCTTTCCTTGTGGTCTGCGCCGCAGCTGAAATGTGGCTGGCATGGAATGCATTCCGGCAGTTCTCGAAAGGCGAGCCTTTAAGGACTGCATGGCTTTTAATTGCCCTGGCTTCGTTCTATCGCTTCTCCGGATATATCTTCAGCCAGATTTTAAATTCAGAGACGTATTTGAATCCGCTCTTTCTGTTTTTTGGTTCCCATAATGAGTCTTTCTATTCGGGATTAAAGAATTTCGGCCTTTTCGTTTCCGGTCCTCTGAGCATGGCAGTATTGGCTTGGGGACTTTATTTGATGCTGCGCACCTTGCGGCGGCTTGGCCTGCTTTACCGGCTGCGCGCTTTTGATTACTTGCTCATCACGGCGGTGGCGGCGTTCACTATGCGCCAGATCTATGAAATTGCAGTCTGGTTGCGCACACCGCAGGCCTCCTATGATCTTTTCAAAGCGCTGGGCTGGGCCAGTGATCCTCTTCTCAGCATTTTAATACTCGAAGCCATCCTCATCCGGCGCTCCGCCATCGAAACCGGATATGGGCTGCTGGCAAAATCATGGGGAGCTTTTTCGATAGCGATTTTCCTGACGTCGCTGGGAGACATTGGGATCTGGGCCACGACCAATCACAATTATATCCAGTGGCCCTACAGCTCTATCGCCTGGTATGTATGGTTTCTCGCGAGCGCCGCTTATGCGCTCGGCCCGGCATACCAGGTGGAAGCCTACCGGCGCGCTGTACGGGAAGCCCGCATTATTTCCATGGGAGTTCCCTCTTCTTCTTTGCCCGAATAGGCGAATCGCAACAAAACGCCTTAAAAAATACTTGAGGAAGTAAGCCCTGGAACCTATGGGCGGGGGAAATTCAATGATGCGATGTTGCTTTCAGATTGCTTCCATCTTTTTTTTAATATTATCTGCATTATCATCAACGGCTATCTGTCAATCCGATCCAGGCGGCATTGAAGGCAGAGTGCTTGATCCCAGCGGCGCCGTTGTCCCGGGGGCGCAAATAAGGATCAGAAACGTAGAAACCAACATAGAAATTAACTCGGCCTCCAACGCATCCGGGATTTATAGCATCACCAATCTTCCCGCAGGGCCTTACGAATTAGCCTGCTCAAAGAAAGGCTTCCTTACTCAAACAACAAAAGAATTTGCTATTGAAACAGCCAAAACAGTTCATGTTGATATTTATTTAAAAGTAGGAGAAAACGCTCGGGTTGTTGAGGTAAACCTCATCGATCCTCCCCTGCTACTGGGGAATCCTTTACTTTCGACCACTATTCAGGGTGATGAGATTAAAGACTTGCCGCTTTCATTTTCCGGAGGCCGGCAAATCGAGAGCTTCGCCTACGCACTGGCGCCTTCTGTGGAAGGGGACAGTTGGACCTCCCATGTTGCAGGAACGCCGGCTTTCACCAAGGAGGTATTGATTAACGGTCTTTCAGCTACATCCCAAATTCAAGGGAATGTGATGGAATCAAGCCCGTCAATGGAATCGATCGAGGAGTTCAGCGTTCAGACGAGCAGCTCATCAGCGGAATACGGACATGCCGGCGGCGGCGTATTCAATTATACCCTCAAGTCGGGACACAATTCTTTACATGGCAGCGCTTATTACTATGCACGTAACGAAGCGCTTAATGCCAACAACTGGATGAACAACTTCCTTCTAAGCCAAAACCCGAACGATCCGAGATACAAAAGGTCGCGAGACCGGCAATCGCTCTTCGGCTTCAGCAGCGGCGGCCCCGTTGTAAAGAATAAGAGCTTTCTATTTGGCTCATTCGAACAGTACAGGCAACAAGATCTGAGGCTTGGCAGCATGGATCGAACTGTTCCAATAGCAGATTTCCTGGAGGGAGATTTCAGTCAACTGCTGACCTCTACCGAGATCGCTAAAGATGCACTTGGACGGCCGGTATATGCAGGACAAATATATGATCCTGCCAAAATGCGTCAGGTCAACGGCTTGTGGGTATCCGATCCTTTTCCAGGCAATATCATCCCTAAAGAAAGAATGAGTTCGGTATCAAAAAAAATTATCGACATCTTCAAAAACAGTTATCAGCCAATGACTTCGAATCTGACCAACAACTCAGCCGGGCCAATAACTACAAATCCCTGGTTTCACCAGACACAGCTTACGCTTAAGGGAGATCATAACTTCAATTCTAAAACGAGGCTGTCCAGCTCTTTGATTTGGACCGAGCGGCCGCGCATCCTCGTGGATCAGGGCGGCATCTGGGATCCGCTGGCAGAGGGAGGAACGGGAGGGCCGCTCGCGCGCTCGCGGAATCAGAATGTATCCAGCCGTGCTATCCGCCTATCTATTTCCCGGACAATAAGCCCTAGCCTTTTGAACACAGCATCGTTCGGATACAACCGTTATCGCAATCCCAGCCTTTCATCCCAAGCCGATGGCGATTGGAATAACCACCTCGGGCTGCAACGATCGACCGGATCCGGATTATTTCCGGAAATCAGTTTCGGCTCAGCGGTAAATGGGGTAAACACAACCGGCATCGGATACGGCAGCTCCGACTATTCCGTCGCCAACAACTATATAGCATCCGACACCTTATTGTGGCAGATCGGACGCCATGACTTGAAATTCGGCGGCGAATTCTGGAATCAACAATTGAACAGCCATGCCGGCCAGGATGTATTGAATTTCAACTTTTCGCCCATCCAAACCGGCATCCCCGGGCATTCATGGTCCAATCGCATCGGTTTTGGATTCGCCAGTTTCCTTTTAGGAGAAGCGGCAAGCGCCGGCAAGAACGTTCCTTTTGACCTGTACGGGCGCAGGAAATACGTTGCACTTTTCGTTCAGGACAACTATCGGATCAAACATTCCATTACGGCAACCTTCGGTTTGCGCTGGGAACAAAGCCAGCCATTGCGGGAAAAATACGGGCGCTGGGCAAACTTTATTCCCGCACTGACAAATACAAACCTTGATGTCAAAGGAGCGCTGGAATTTCCCGCCAGTCCCGGCAGCAGTTTTGAAAAACAACGGGATTGGAAAGAATTCGGCCCCCATGCAGGCATCGCTTATAGCTTAAGCAATAGATTCGTCCTGCGCGCCGGCTATAGTCTTCAATACATTCCGCTGGGAATGAACTATTGGAGCGGCATCCCCTATGGTTTTGCACCGGGCTATCGCGGCACAAACGACCAAACGACTCCAGGCATTTTACCCAAATTCAATTGGGATAACGGCTATCCGGATAATTACCAAGCGCCTTCTACCGACCCGAACGCACTGATATACGGCATGGTTTCAGTCGATGAACGCAGCCTCTTTGCCGGATACACGCATCAATACAATGTGAGTCTGCAATATTTATTGAACATGGAGACAATTCTTGAAGCGACGTTTATCGGGAATGACGGGCGCAGGCTTCACAACGGCGCATTTCGACGCAACCAGCCTTCCAGAGCGGCTTACGAAAATCCCAAGGTAGACCCGTATGCATGGATTTGGGATGAATCCAGCGCCGCCGCTGCAGGCGTCGCTTTGCCCTATGCAGGATTCTCCAATTACGCCGGAGTGGCGCTTCAGCCTTTCCCTCAAGTAACTTCAGAGACCGGAGGCCCGCTTTATTTTGTCGGCTCGCCCAAGGGATCTTCCGGGTACAAGTCGTTCCAGCTGTCTCTCAGGAAAAGGATGTCCGGCGATTTGGGCATTCAATTGTCCTACACTTTATCCCGCGCGGTCGGGAACTCTGAAACAGGATTCGATGAAACCTGGGACCAATACGGAGGCATCCAGGACAGCTACAACCTTGCCGAATCCGCCGACACAGTGCTCAGTTACGATCAGACGCATGTGGTGAAAGGATATATTTCCTATCAATTGCCTTTGGGCCGCAAGGGCAAGCTTCTGACTAAAGTCT
Organism: uncultured Acidobacteriota bacterium; assembly: GCA_964441405.1. Classification (GTDB taxonomy): domain Bacteria; phylum Acidobacteriota; class UBA6911; order UBA6911; family UBA6911; genus UBA6911. The sequence continues at coordinate 15,948 of CAYTYP010000007.1, read as the reverse complement.
CTCCCGCATTGAACGCATTGATAAGCGGATGGAAAGTCACCGGCATCGTACGTTACAATACCGGCAATCCGTTGAGCGTTTATCCAAACGCCTGGCGTCCGGGATGGGAGGGCGCGATTTACGCCGATTTTGATCCCTCGGTAGATTTAGGCAGAAAATTCAACAGCTCCCAATTCAATCCTGCAAACCAGGCCGCAGCCGGCAATCTTTACTTCAATACAGCGGCGTTCTCTAATCCAGCAGGCCAGAAACTTGGGAACGGCAAACGGTGTTATTCCGAACTTCGGGGTTTCGGATACGCAGGCGAGGATCTCGGGCTGATCAAATACTTCTCATTCAGCGAGCAAACCGGCGTTCAGCTGCGCATAGAACTTCTTAATGCGTTCAATCGCCGTTACTTTGCCAATCCTGACACCAATATGGCGAATGCGGCATTTGGGCATGTGACCACAACAACAGGCAGCCCGCGAACCGTGCAAGTCGGCTTGAGGTTGGGCTGGTAAACGATCTTTCAACTGCGCGGCTTCGTCGTTTTACTCACTAATCCATCCTTTATTCTCCTAAAAAATTCCGAAAACCGTCTTATTAGTGATTTCCATCACACAATCCCCGTCCATTCCGTCGTCCTATTACTGTATGGAAAAAGGAAAATTGTTTTTCATCGCCCGATCTCCAGTCGCCGGTTTCAGTCTGATCGAAATCTGTCTCATTTTAATGTTCATGTGCGTCATCGGAAGTTTCGCAGTATTAAGCATGAATGGAATTATGCCCGGGATGAAGGCGAATGAAGCCATGTACCAGACAGTGGGGCAATTGCGCAACGCGCGAGAGACAGCCATCGGTCATCGGAGGACCGTTGAAATAAAATTCCTGGACGACAACCGGATCCAACTCGTGCAATACAACCTGCCGAACGGAACGACTACACTGAGCGATATCCGTTTCGCCAATGGTTGTGAGTTCGTGTTATTTGGCAACGTTCCAGATACTCCCGACATGTTTGGGAATGAGTCCGCCGTCTATTTCGCAGGAAAGAATACCTTAAAATTTTTGAGCGACGGATCCCTGGTTGACGATCAGAACAACCCTGTCAGCGGCACAGTTTTTATCGGCGTGCCCGACCATCCTGAAACAGCTCGCGCCATCACTATTTTAGGCGCCACCGGACGCGTTCGAAGCTACCGCTGGACAGGCGCATCGTGGATTCAGTAGAGAGGCTGCCCATGCTGAAAAAGAAAAAACAGAGAAACGATTTAGGATTAACGCTGGTCGAAACAATGATCTCCATGTGCATCCTGAGCGGCGGGCTGCTCGCGCTGGCCACAGCTTTCGCGCAGGGCATGATTATCATGTCCAGCTCCCATTATCACCAGATTGCCAAAGAAAAGGCGTCTGAAGCCATCGAGAGCGTATTTACCTCGCGCGACACCCGGACCATCAGCTGGACTCAAATTCGAAACCAGGGCAACAACGGAGTTTTTTTGGATGGACCGCAACCGTTGCGGGGGCATGGACCGGATGGATTGGTAAATACGAATGATGATAAAAATCAGCCCTGCGAGGGGGAAATCACACCGGGCCCTGATGGGAATATCGGCACCGCCGATGATGCAACCGTTCCTTTAGACGGGTTCACACGCGAAATCCGTATTGCCGATCTGTCCTTAAATCTGCGCCAGATTACCGTGATCGTCACCTATCATGTCGGCAGTCTGGTGCGCCAATATGAACTGGTCGCCTATATTTCTTCGTTTGCCTAGAGCCGAGGGCCCCATGATAAAAGAAAAAGGATTCAGTTCGGTTGAAATGCTTATATCGACGACTATCACGCTCCTTTTGCTGTCGGGAACGATGAGCGCCCTCAACACAAGCCTGGGCCATAACAAAAAAGTCTCTATGGAATCGGATCTCGAACAAAATCTGCGGACCGGGATGAACCTGATCGTTCGAGATTTTATCAGCGCCGGCTGGGGAATCCCGGTCGGAGGCATCCCCATTCCCTCCGGAAATGGATCCATCCCGGTTTTGCGACCCGGCCCTCCAGACACAAACCTTGTTTTCGATTCAACAACCATCAATGCAGTCAATCCGGGAGCGGATCTGGGCGCATCCGCCGGCAACGGGGCTACCGATATTGTCTCCATTCTTTTTGCCGACAGCTCCTTGCCGCTGAATCAGTCTCCGCTGGCGGCAGTAGCGGCCAATGGATCCAGCGCAACAGTGGCTGCAGGCACTCCCATTTTAGGAGCCGGCAATGGCATTCGGCCCGGCGACCTGATTGTATTCAACAATGCATTAGGAAAAACAATGTTGTGCGTCACCAGTGTTGCCGGGCAAACAATGTTTTTCAACCCGAACGATCCTTTCCACCTGAACCAACCCGCTGCCAGTGAAGGATCGATCCTGCAGCTGAGCAACGGCGGAGTGTTTCCGCCGACCACGGCAACGCGCGTCTATTTGGCGACTTTCTATTTGGACTTCACCACCGATCCCGATACGCCAAGGCTTATCCGCCGTGTCAATTTCGGAGAAGGGGCTCCGGTCGCTCTCGTTCTTGACAACTTTCAATTGACCTACGATCTTGTGGACGGCAACACGAATCCAACGAATATTGATTCACCGGAAAATCCCAACTCGCCCAACCAGATTCGCAAGGCAAATATTCAAATCTCGGGACGGTCCAGTGCAAAAAACGAAAACTCGGATGAATATCTGCATCGAACGCTGACAACTCAAGTCAGCCTTCGCAGTCTTTCATTTGTAGACCGCTATCGCTAACGGGAAGCTGCTATGAAAAAGAAAAATGAATCCGGCATTGCATTAATAAGCACCTTATTGATCCTGGTATTGCTTGGCGTTCTTCTTGAAGGCTTTATCATTTCCATCAATTCCGATCAGGGACTCATTGGCTCCGATCGGGCCCAGAATCGCGCTTTTTACGGCGCGCTCGCAGGTTTGGAGCAGCTGACCGCTGATCTTGGCGATCTATTCGACGCCAATTACGCCCCCACCACAGCCCAGATCAATGCGCTGGCGGCGGTTCCGCCGGATGTCGCCAATCTCTCGTTCGTTTCACCGGATGGCTCTTCCGGCTACACAATTACTTTTCCCCAGGACGGCTTCGGAAAACCGACAGCAACGACCCGCACAGTGCCCTCCGGCCCCTATGAAGGGCTTGTCGGGTTGTTAACGCCCTATACTATGACGGTTACGGCCCGCACTCTTACCGGGGCCGAAGTCCGAATGCAGCGAACTCTGCAGACGGTAGCCGTGCCGGTTTTTCAATTCGGAATTTTCTCTGAAACCGACCTGAGCTTTTTCGCCGGTCCTAATTTCGATTTTGGCGGCCGGGTGCACACAAACGGAAATCTGTTCTTAGCCGAAGGCGACGGCAAAACCGCAACGATGAGAGATCGAGTAACCGCCGTGGGAGAGGTTATCCGGACGAACCTGAGCAACGGTTGGGATACAAATACAAACTACACCGGCAATGTTAGGATAGTCACAACGCCGGGAGCTTTTCGAAATTTGGCTCGCACGGAAGGAAGCCTTGAAGGAACCCTGGGATCGGATCCCAATGAACCGACCTGGACAAATCTTTCAACCGGCGATTACCACTTCAATATTCGCAGCGGACGTACGGGAGCCAAGCGAATGGACCTTCCGCTGGCGACCCTGGGCGCCGCCCCCATAGACCTGATCCGGCGGCCTCCGACGATCGAAACTCCCGAGGATCAGGCCATCACCGATCAACGTTTCTTTTCAATGGCCAGCCTGCGCATCCTGATTTCCGATCAGGAGTCGGACATCACCGGATTGCCGGGAGTGACTGCCGGGGCGCCCGTACAGTTGACCGGGAATGCGCCGGATGGAACCCCTTATGCCATTGCCGGCGCGGGCGCAGATTTCAAAAGCCCCGGCGCTCCTCTCGTCGGCGGTTATATTAAGATTGAAATGCAGAGTAAAGCCAAAGACTGGTCCGACGTTACCAACGAAATCCTGGGATTGGGCGTCGCCGGACGCGACCTGACAGGAGTCTGCACCAATCAGCCTAATTCCATCATTCGCGTTCAGCGTCTGAATGACAGCCCAGCCGCTTGTTCAGGCACAGCAGATAAATACTGGCCCAATGTGCTCTATGACACTCGCGAAGGGATTCTGCGCGACAACATACCCGCCGGTCGCTACGAGCTGTACTTAGGCGGGATCATGCACTATATCGAGCTCGATGTGAATAATCTTTGCCGCTGGTTCACCGGGACCATCGGGGCAAGCGGGACCAACGCCCTGGATGAAACCGGGTATGTGGTTTACTTCTCTGATCGACGGACGAACGGCCGTAAAAACAACAAGGAAACAGGCGAATACGGATTTGAAGACAACATCAATTATAAAACCGACATTCCCAATGGCCTGCCGAATGGCATATGGGACGACGGGGAAGATGTCAATGGAAGTGGAGGAGGCGCCCCGGAAACCTACGGAGCAACTCCAATCTCTGCACCAGGGATCAATCCTTTGACAAACGCTTCTCGTCCCTGGTTCTATGCAGGCGTAACCGCCGGAATCGCCCGAAAAAACAAACCGATCTTCTTCCGGCGCGCGCTGAAACTGATCAACGGCGCCTCCATCAGCCTGGGCGCTGTCGGGGGCACGCCTATAGGGCTGGCAGTCGTTTCTGAAAATCCCGTATATGTTCAAGGCGACTATAATGCAAATGGAACCTTTGACGCAGCGCATACAGCCGCCTCGGTAATTGCGGACGCCGTTACACTCCTATCCAATAACTGGAACGATCTATATTCATTCAATTGCCCTCACACGCTCAGCAATTCTTGTAACAATGGCGGATGGAAACAGGGACGCACCGCGTCCACTACATGGTATCGAATGGCGATCATTGCAGGAAAAGGAAAACCGTTTCCTCATCCCGAAACCTTAGGCCAGGATTTCGGAACGGATGGAGGCGCCCATAATTTTCTCCGCTATATCGAAAACTGGAGCAACCAGACTCTGAATTATCGCGGATCCATTGTGAGCCTGTTCTTTAATCGCCAGGCCACCGGCGTATACAAATGCTGTACCAACGTCTACTCTCCTCCTTCCCGAGGCTACAATTTCGACGTGGATTTCCTGACTCCATCGCTTTTGCCGCCGCGCACCCCAATGTTCCGCGACGTGAATATTACAGGATTCACCCGCATGAACATGCCCAACCAGTAAGGAGCAGCGGTCAGTCGTCAGCAGGGCTGATTACTGACGACTAGAGCTTCTCAGTTTGAATGCGGGTGCTTTGCTTCAAAATGACGCCAAAAAGCTCTTCCACCAGTTCCTCCGGCAGGTTCAGCAGTTTGCCCCATTCTTTGCGCTGAAGCATCAATCGCTTTTCTCGATCAGGATCAAGAATCGGCGCAGCCTGATTGGTTTTCAATTTGCCGATTTTGCGCACAATTTCAATCCTGCGGCCGAGAAGCGTCAGGATCTGTTTATCCCACCGGTCTATCATGATTCGCAGATCGGGTTTTCTCGGTCTGGGCAGGCTTTCCGGGCCCATTTTCCGCCGATGCCTGGCCGCTTGATCCCAAACGACTGCAATATCATCTTTGGACTCAGCGCCGCTCAAAAGAGAAAGACTCTTGTTAAAGCTCTTGATCGCTTGATCGATCGCTTCCTTATTGGTCTCCAGAATGCCTTTCCATATTCCATAATCGGACGCCGCCAGGCGCGTCATATCCAGGAATCCACGGCCGGCCAGTTTATCGAGCATTGCATGTTCGGCGTCTCCGGCCAAGGCGGCATGCATGAGCGCAATGGAAATAATCTGCGGCAGATGGCTCGCCAGCGCCATGATCCGATCATGTTCGTCCGGATCGATGGATATAGGAAGAGCGGAAAGGCTTTCCACGAAATCTATCATGGCAAGCAACGCGTCCGTGGGAGTGTCCGGATACGGGCAGAGAGCATACAATCGCTCGCTGAATAAGAGCGGATCTGCAGCCTCGACGCCGGAACGTTCAGAACCTGCCATTGGATGGCCGCCGATGAAGTACGTTCCATCAGGAAGCAGCTTCTGCGCTTCAGACATAATCTGCTTTTTTGTGCTTCCCACATCCGTAACAATAGTGTTCTTCCGCAAGAAGGGACGCAGTTTGTCTATTATGGACAGTACGGCGTCAACCGGCGTAGCTACAATCACAATCGAGCTCTCCGGCGCATAGGATGCGATCTCGTCCATGCTTCCAATTTGATCGGAAATCCCCGCCTCCCGAATTGCGGAGAGCCGTTCGGGTAAATCAAGGCAGGCTATGGAAAAATCAGGACGTCTTCTCTTGAGAGCCAAAGCCATGGATCCCCCGATGAGCCCGCATCCAACGATGGTTATTTTCATAGCTTTCATTTCACTTTGCCTTTCCGAGACGACGGCCGATGGTAGTTGCAATGATGCGGCAGCGATTCATCAATAAGCCGAACTCTTCAAAAGTCAGGGATTGCGGACCATCGGAAAGGGCTTTATCGGGATCCGGATGGATCTCGACTATGATGCCGTCTGCTCCGGCCGCCACTGCAGCTCTAGCCATCGCAGAGACAAATCGGCGGTTTCCGACTCCGTGACTTGGATCCACAATGATCGGCAAATGGGATAAATGTTTGATCACAGGAACGGCGGAAAGATCCAGCGTATTCCGCGTCGCCGTTTCAAAAGTTCTAATGCCGCGTTCGCACAGGATGACATCCGAATTCCCTTCTGCCAGGATATATTCAGCGCTCATCAACCACTCCTGAATGGTTGCAGACATGCCTCGTTTTAAAAGGACGGGTTTGCCGGCGTGCCCAAGTGCGGTCAGGAGGGGAAAATTCTGCATGTTTCGGGCGCCCACCTGCAACAAGTCCGCGTATTCCGAAACCGTATCAATTTGTTCAATGGTCATAACTTCCGTTACGACCGCAAGCCCATGGTTGTCCGCAGCCTTGCGCAGCATTTTCAAACCCTCGAGGCCGGATCCCTGGAAAGCGTAGGGTGAGGAACGCGGTTTGTACGCGCCTCCCCTTAGTATTTGCGCTCCGCTTGCGGCGGCGAATTCCGCGCTGGCTTCGATCTGTTCTTCGTTCTCCACGGCGCAGGGTCCGGCCATCACGGCCACATCCATTCCGCCTACGAGACATTCCTCCCCTACCCGCACAATTGTGTTCTCCGGATGGAATTCATGGCTTGCAAGCTTATATGGCGTGGACACCATCACCACGTCGCGTACGCCGGGCATCAGGGACACCATTCCGGTATCCAACCGGTTTCGATCCCCCACCACTCCAATGATGGTGTGCTCCACTCCGTCGGAACGATGTACATCCAGGCCCGCTTCACGGATTTTCGATTGGATGGCATGGATCTGCGCTTCCGTCGCTTTGGCTTCACATATGATGATCATGAGATCTCTCCTAAAACGCGAACGGCCCGCCGGTTTCGCCTGGCGGGCCGCATTTTTCTTTCTGATTCTATCGAAGAAAGGAAAGACGCAGGCCCTCAGGGGTCGGTCTTATATGAGCTGTAATAGCAGTTAAAAATAAATCCGGTTCTCAAAGTCGCTCTTCCTTTCAAGATTATAATATATCAAAGAAAGGGGGCCGTTACGCAGGAATTTATGAAATAATCTTTTGCCGGACGGACCCATAATTATGTTTTACAGATCCGGCCGCGTTGTTCACACTTTTCAATATAGTCGAGTCCTGCATAAACCAGCGAGGACAGCAGCTCTATCTGCAAGTCCATGATTGTCGGGAGGAATTGCGGCAATTGAATCAGCTTGCCGAGCCGTATCGCGTCCTCCAATTTCCTCATTCTTCCAGTCAAAACAATAAACTTATCGGAATATGTTTTAACAAGGTCTGAAGCGCGATTGATCGATTCGAGAGCTATCGAAGAGTCTTGAAGACTTCTTTCCATGGACCGGATCCGCGCATCCAAACCATACAGGTTTGCAACTAAATCGCTGAATAATTCAATCTTTCCTGTTTGTTTAATTTTTTTCAGCCATTCTCCGATCTTCTCTCGTATTTCAATCGCAACGTTTCGATTCGCTAAAGCTATAATCTTCTCATACACATTCAGCAACATTTTCCCGGCTGTAAAAGCCGCTCCGGAGGCGATGCTGCCATCGCTTTTATCCATTTCTATCAGAAAGTTTTCCGCCGGGGATCGCGACGAGGAAACGCCGGGAATGACCGAGGTCCATTCCGTCCCCGCGATCAGATCCATGGTAATATCGCTCCCAAGCTCCTGGACCCGGCAAGAAATGTTGTTGGCCGTGCAGCCAAAAGCGACATTGAAAGAGGAAGCGGCTTCCTCGATGTTGGAAGCTTCCGTAATTCGATAGGAAGCGCCAATGGCAAGCCCATGAGCGACCGGCATTCCTATTGATTTTTCAGTCGCGTTGATGGCCTCTCTAAGGGCTGCGCTATGGGTCGCCTGAATTGCAGCGGCTGAAGGCGCTCCTGTTTGTTCTTCCTGCACTATCTGCAACAGTTTTGTTTCGAGCAGTAATTCGGTTGTGGCTTGATCGATAAAATGGCAGAAAATTCCTTCCTGCACCAGCGGATCGGGATCGCTTTGATATTTTTTAGCCAACAAAATCATTGAAGCGGAAAGATCCGCAATTTCCCCGGCAAGTTTGATAAAAAGATTGGGATTCAAATCGTCTGCGCTTCGAGAATCCATTGGAGTCTCATCCTGAAGCTGTTGCATCACGGCAATCAGCCTATCCAGATATTTGCGAGCAGCATCTTCATAGGTGGAATACGGATTTGCTTCCATTTATAAGCTCCTCTGCCCGTGACAGCCAAGCCGGTTTCCTTGAAATACTTTGGATGTATGGATTCTAACACGAGCGGTAAAAGGAAACGCCCCATTATTCTCAACCGCTCATTCGGCCTCTGATCTTCTCATCCTGATCAATCAAAATCTTGCATGTTTGTATTACGCATTATGGCCGATTTTTACTACGAAGCTGTTCCATATATATTCGCCTGATTAGGACAAGTTCCTCGTCATAACGACCGTCGCGAAAATCCGGGAACGTCCATTCAAAAGGACAATAGCGGCCATCGCGATAACGAGCAACCAGGTCCGCCCATACGCCGTCTTTTAAATATATTTTCTGGCCGGCTCCTTTAAAACTGGCCAGAACGATTTTATTGTGATCCAAATAGCCGATATCCAGATTAACCAACCGACCTTTTTCTCCCGCCAGCCGGTCTTCAATATCGTTGGAAAAATATTTGGCCGCGCCAATACAGTCCGGCGGCGCAAGAGCGGCAAAAGAAACGAGACGGCGATTAAGCCGCAGCCCCATCTCCGGCTCATAATAATCGGTCATGTCAAAAGCATGATCGGAACCGACAAAATCTATTGCGCCCCAATGAGCAGAAAGTTCTGCGACCGCATTTTGCAGCGCTCCTTGTTCAGCCCAGAGGACGGCGACCAACAGTTTAACGGGATCAACGGTTCGAGGCCGCGCCAAGATTTTCACCTCCCTCTTTCAAAATCAAAACCGCCTGGCGAACAACGGATGGATGGATTCGAAATTCGGCGGCGACCTTCGAGATCAAATCTTCTTCAAAGATATCGCAACGCTCTGTTTTATCAGGATCGCTGATCCGAAGATGAGATCCTCTCAAATAGATTTGCCTGGTTTCCAAGGTGCGGGTCAATAATAAATACCTCATCATATCCCAGCCGAAAGAATCATCCCACGCTTTGAGAAATTCTCCCGTATCGGCAGGGGATGTTTTATAAGTCAGGCGATAGACGGCGGCGCCTTGGCGGACAGTCGAGAGAGCGATTTTGTTTTCAACGCCTGTCGGTGAAAGGATCAAGCGATTGAATCCCGTGTCGATTTCCCGCTCGCGATCGAAGGACAAGGGCGCAGGTTTAACGATGAGAAAGCCCGGATCTACAAGGTGAGGCGTCCCTTCAATCCAAACGATCAAAGCGCAATGAGTGTTTTGGCCATAGCGCCTGTCCGCCAGAACATACTGGGCTTCCCAACCCAAACTGCGCACCAGGTGCATTAGAGCCGCCGTCAAAGAAAAACAAGTCCCCCCCGTTCCCCAGGCGATATGGTTGTGAATAACTTCATCCGGGCTGCGTCGGGCTTTCCTGATTATCTTGGTGATATTCTCATAGGGGAGCGCGGCGTAGGCGGCCGTCACTTTTTCCAGCAACTCGCGCGGCGATCGATCCGGATGTATGCCGAAATGCGCCATGTACTCGCTCAGAACAGTCATGCCGTATTATAACCCGTTCCCGGCTCTCTGTTAATTTTCAGCTGTCCTAACGGCGCCTGGTTCCAGTGTTCCCGAAAGACAGCATAATCAGGCGCCGTTATTGTTGAGATCCGTGCTAATCTTTGAAAATCCTTGATTCATTAAGTATTGGGAATTTTTATGTTTGATAAATTACGCCAAGATGTACGGGCGGTTTTCGACCGTGATCCAGCGGCACGATCCTGGATGGAAATCCTGACCGCTTATCCTGGAGTGCATGCAATCTGGTTTTATCGAATATCCCATTGGTTCTGGACCCACAAACTATTCTGGGCCGGAAGATTTTTGGCCCACATCGGAAGAGGGTGCTCGGGGATAGAAATACACCCGGGAGCTAAAATCGGGCGAGGCTTTTTTATCGATCATGGCATGGGAGTCGTGATTGGAGAAACCACCGAGATTGGTCCTAACGTCACGCTTTACCACGGAGTCACTCTTGGCGGAACCAGTTGGAAAAAGGGCAAACGGCATCCCACGCTTGAAGAAGGCGTGGTTATAGGGGCAGGCGCGAAAATTCTCGGACCCATAACGATAGGAGCTCGCACCCGCGTGGGCGCCAACGCTGTGGTGGTCAAAGATGTTCCCCCGGATTGCGTAGTAGTCGGCATCCCCGGTCGCGTGACGCATCGCCTCGGGGCCCGGGTGGGCTCCGAAGCATCGGGGCAAATGCCCGGCGCCGTTGATTTGGATCATGGAGCTTTGCCGGATATGACCGGCCGCGCACTGCGACATCTGGCGGAAAGGATTCAAAAGCTTGAAACCCGTCTCGGCGTTTCAGGGGAAGAATCTCAATCGGAGGAAGAAAATTGGTTTTATGAAATATAAGGAGCTGGAATAACTGCCGCTCCCGGCTCCGGACTTCTTTTCATTCGTGATATCATGCCGAATTCTGTTGTTGTTATGGAGATACTTCATGAGCAAAGATCGAACCGTCATCATTGGGGCAGGCATGGCCGGGGTGGCGACCGCCTATTTTCTTACCCGTAAAGGCGTCAAAAACATTGTAATCATTGAAAGAGAAAAAATTGCCGGGACGCAATCCACTGGTCGCAATGCGGCGATTTTGCGCACCATGATTCCCGATCCGCTATTGAATCGACTTGCGCGCGAATCCGCGGAGTTCTATTTCCATCCCCCCGAGGGTTTTACCTCGGAACCACTGGTAAACAGTGTCGGGGTTTATCTTGCCGCTCGGCCGGAACATGCGGCGACGCTGAACGCCTGGTGCGAAAAAAATCCGGAAGCAAACATCCGGAGAGTGGACGCTTCTGAAATTTATGAACAGATCCCAGTGCTTGCGCCAGGTCTTCAAACAGCAGCCTATACAGCCGAGGACGGCATACTGGATGTGCATTCGATTCTGCAGGCCTTCATCCACGGCGCTTGCCATGAGGGCGTTGAGCTGCGGCTGGGAATCGAATTCCATAACCTTCAAATCCGCAACGGTCAACTGACCGGGATTGAAACCTCCGAAGGAATCATCGAAGCATCGAAGGTTGTCGTTGCCAACGGGGCCTGGGCGTCGCTTTCCAATACCTTCAGCGGCTATGCGCTCCCCTTCACTCCCTACCGCAGGCACCTGCTGGTTACAGAGCCTTTGCAGCAGGTGAGCCCCCGCTGGCCTGTGGTTTGGATAGTCGGAGAGGAGTTTTATTTCCGACCGGAAAGCGGCGGATTGCTCATGAGCGGCTGCGATACCGTGAAAGTGACTCCCGAACAGGGAGAAATTACAGACCATGCTGAATTGGAGCGCATTGCCGCCAAAGCAGCGCATTGGCTCCCGACATTCTCCAATGCAGGAATCGCCCGCGCCTGGTCCGGAATGCGCACCTTCGCTCCTGACGAAATGTTTGTCCTGGGAGCGGATCCACGCCTCCAGGGGTTATACTGGGTTGCGGGCTTGGGCGGTCACGGAATTACCTGCGCGCCGGTTTTCGGCAGCATCGCAGCCGATTGTATCGTGGATGGGAAAAGCAATCACCCCGCAGCGTCCATCATGGCGCCGGCTAGATTAGTGAAATAATAAAATACGAATGGAGTTGAGAATATGGCAAATACTGAAAGCAATTTAAAGGAAGCGTTTGCAGGTGAAAGTCAGGCGAACCGGAAATATCTGGCGTTTGCAAAAAAAGCAGAGCAGGAAGGATTCAATAATGTCGCCCGCCTGTTCCGAACAGCGGCGGAAGCTGAAACTATCCATGCCTTAGGCCACTTGAACGCTCTCAATGGCGTTCAATCCACAGCCGACAATCTTCGCGAAGCAATCGAAGGAGAAACCCACGAGTTTACTGAAATGTATCCGCCGATGCTTGAAGAGGCCGAAAAGGGACACCACAAAGCGAAGCGGATGTTCGAATTTGCCCTGAAGTCCGAAGCGGTCCATGCGCAGCTTTATAAATTAGCGCTCGAAGCCGTATCGCAAGGCAAGGACCTTGCCGAGACCAAATTTTACCTTTGCCCTGTTTGCGGCCACATCGAATTGGGCAATCCTCCTGCAGTCTGCCCAATCTGCGGCGTCAAAGGAGATAAGTTCCAACAAATCTAGGATTCAGGAGCCAGGAGTCTGAAGAAGCATTTGAGAATAAAAGAATCATGAAGTCCGCAATTTATGTAGCAAGCATCTAATTGACGATTGGAACCATACTTGAAAGTGCTCGTCATCGATGATGAGGAATCCCTGCGCATCGGGTGCATCCAGACGCTCGAGCGGAATGGCTACAGTTCCGCAGGGGCCGAAAATGGAGATCGAGCTCTCGAGAAAGCACGGCAAGAATCGTTTGATGTCGCCCTGCTCGATTTGAGAATGCAGGGCATGCCGGGGATGGAAGTGTTGAAGCGGTTACTACAGGAATCGCCCAACACCGCCGTTGTTGTCATGACAGGACACGCCACAATTGAATCCGCTGTACATGCGACGAAATTGGGCGCTTATGATTGCCTGCAAAAGCCCTTTACTCCGGAAGCGCTGGTATCGGTTGTATCGCGAGCCGCACAGTCCTCCATAAGAGCGTTGGAGAACGCCTGCATCGGTCAGGAACTCGATCGCAAAATGCTGTCCCAATCGTTGATCGGCCGATCGGAGGCGATGAGCAATGTCCTGAGGCTCATTCATAAAGCCGCACCCGTCGATTCCACCGTACTCATCACCGGAGAAACAGGCGTCGGGAAAGAAGTCGTCGCCCGATCCATTCATCGCCTGAGCCACAGGGCCAATAGAAGTTTTGTTACGGTCGATTGCGGATCGCTGGTTGAAAGTTTATTTGAGAGCGAACTGTTCGGGCATGTCAAAGGATCTTTTTCCGGCGCTGTTGAGAGTACGATCGGCAAAATTGAGCTGGCAGACGGCGGCACCCTGTTTCTGGATGAAATCGCGAATATCACCATCCCTATGCAGGCGAGATTGCTCCGGGCCGTTCAAGAACGTGAGATTTCCCGAGTAGGAAGCATCCAAAAGAAAAAGGTTAACGTACGAATTATCTCCGCAACCAACCGCAATCTGCAGCAAAGCGTCCATGAAGGAAAGTTCCGGCAAGACCTCTATTACAGGTTAAATGTGATTCCTATACCCGTGCCGCCTTTGCGCGAGAGGCTTGAGGACATACCGGCGCTGGCGGATTACTACCTTAAGAAACTGGCATTTGAAAAAGGCCGCTCAACGCTCAACCTCTCGGATGAAGCCATGCGTTCTTTGAAAAATCGCGATTGGCCGGGCAACGTACGAGAACTGATCAATGCATTGGAGTATGGCGTTGTAACCTGCGATGGAAAAACAATCTCTCTGCGGGATCTCCCCTATGAAGCAGCGGACTTATCCGGCCCGGGGAAAATATCAGGCGGGAGTCTTGCCCGCGCTGAACACAAGGAGATTGTTCATGCGCTGGAACGCTTCCGGGGCAATAAGAGCAAAGCAGCGGATTACCTTGGCGTCAACCGTAAAACTCTGCGCGAGAAAATGCAAAAGTACGGGTTGGAGAAAAAGAAGCCGGGAGCCGGAATAAAACCAAAAGAAACTGTTTAGCTGTTTTTGTTGGTCGGCAATTATAGCTATTGCCACAGAAAGAATAACACGGAGAACACAGAATAAAACAGCTTCTTTCCCGTGTTCTCCGTGTCCCTTCCTCGCCTTATGTTTTTGTTTCGGCGCGGCCGGCCAAACGCACACCGACGACCGCTTCGACCACTACCGTGACAGCCACCACTCCGGCGATGCTAAAGACAGCCGGCCAGAGCGCGCCTGGATGAATCCACTGCAAAACGGCGCCCACCGTGGGACCGAGAATTTGGCCGAGCCCTATGAGCGCTTCATGATAGCCGCCGTGCTCGGTGCTTCCTTCACTTACCGCCATCCCGAAATACAAACTCGCGGAATAGATAGTTCCCAGGGACAAACCAAGCACAATCTGGGCAAAAGCCATAGCCAAGAGCGCCTGGGGCAGGTCTATTCCGGTCATTGCTCCCGGAATGATGGTTCCGAGAAATGCCAACAGCATCGTGACGCTTGCCAGGAACATCAACCAGGGCTTCTTATGCCAAAAGGTCGTGTTGCCTGTAATAACGAATGCAGCCGCCCGCGCAATGAACCAGATGCTTGCAACCATGGTTGCGATGGTCGGCGAAAGTTGCTTAATTGCATGAAGCGATGGAAGGGCGGGCGCAAGACTGTAGACGATCACGTACGTCGAAGGGAGCGCGATACGCGAAAGCCAAAGGGCCAGCCGGTGCTGCCGTATAACAACTTCGTCCGGCATCGGTCGGGGGGCGTCATGAGCGGGCGGATAGGCAAGGCCGACATCCTCGATACACGGCGTCATCGAGCGGGTGCGGAGCCAAACCAGGACGCCCGCAATGATATGGCCTGCACCTACGGCGCCAAAGAAAGCCCAGGCAGGAGTGTGCTGAATAATGGCGCCTGTCGCCGCAAGCGCAATGGAGCCCGTGGACGCCCACACAATGTTGTAGCAGCCAAGCCGCCGTGAGAGTCGTGACGGGTCGCCGGCAGCGGATACGAGGCTTTCCAGCATCGGCCATGAAGCCGCCATCAACCCTGTCTCAATCGCAACCAGCAGCGCCATCAGGACCGGCCAAAACATCGACGCGCTGATCCCTACGGCAAGTGCGAAAACCGTCATGCTCGCGTACAAGGCCAGAAGCGAACGCTCACGACCCCAGCGTCCTGAAAGTTTTTTGGCCAAAAGCGCCCCGGAGACATAGAGTACGCCCTGGCACGCGGCCATCGCAAAGTTCTCCCTGGCTCCCCAGCCGAACCGATGGTTCATGTAAAAGGGAAGCCCTACCGTAAGGAGCGTCGCCGCAAAAGAGTTGACCGCTTCCGCTGCAAAAAACAGCCGAGGACTGCCGGCTATAGGCGCATCTTCAACATCCATTACATTCATTTCTTTTTCACAGTAACATTCGAGAAATAACAACGCCACCGATATTCATGATTTCACATTTTCGTGAAGAGATCGTGGGCTTCAGGGCAGCCGCGCCGCCAGCTATGCCGGATTGAACAATCTGTGACTGGTAGTTACAGGGCAGCTCCGCGAACCCCTGGTACTCGATCAGAGAATGAAAGAGTAGAGTCGAAAGGTGACGCGGTGACGAAGGCGACGGCCTACTTCCGTTTCA
>CAYTYP010000006.1:57798-136200 GCA_964441405.1 uncultured Acidobacteriota bacterium | reverse complement strand
CCCCGTTTTTATTACTGTCGGCCTGACCGGGATTGGGTGTAGCCGGGCAATTGTCCACGTCGTCACAGACGCCATCTCCGTCGCTATCGGCGCAGGCGCCGCCCAGTGAACGCTGCAATACCAGAATGGCATAGGCGTGATCAACTTCAGCGTCCCAAGAACCATTAGGGTTAGGGAAATTGCCCGCTGCTGTCTGTATCGACATCAGTCGGTAAGCATAATCGTAATACCAGCCAACGGGGGCGGCTGGACTGCTGCCATAATATCCCGCACCACCCGCACCGCGCGGGGCAGGCCGAACGTCGGTTAGGGGATTGCGATTTGCCTTTCTAATCCCAGTTGCCGGCAGCGTGCCCATATCTTTTGGGCCAATATTACCGGCTGCAGACAGGATGCCCGCTTCCTCAATCAGGTTGTAGGCCTTGGAAGATGACCATAGGAAATAAAAATATGCTTCGCTCCAGGAATCACGCCGAGAATTAGTATCCGGATTATAGGTATTTTGGAGCCAACGCAAATAGCGCTGGACGGAAATGTCGTTGATAGTTTTATTTCCAGCCAGCTGTCCCCAAGTACCCGAAGCCGTCTGTTGCGAGGAGTTGTTGCCGGCGCCGTAAGTCCTCTGATAGCCGTGACCGTAGCAGCCTATGCCGCTGCCTTCCTGGCAATTGGTAAACACCCCTCCGGTCTCCTGCTTTCCATTGGCCGCGTAGCCATCGGCAGTCTTATTGAGGGCAGTTGTAATTAAAAGGATTCGATTCTTATCAAGCGATTCGCCCTCCTTCGTGTAAAAGCCTTTGGCTGCAGATAAACCTGCCAGGGTGAATTGCGTGGTAGAGGAGTCCGCACCGGGGCCCTGATAATCCCAGTATCCGGCATTAACCCCGGATGCTGTCTGCGCCGCGATGGAACGATCCACAACCTTGTCGATAGTTTGCCGCGCTGATCTTCCTGTGCAGTTAGAACCCGCTGCAGCGGCCGGCGTATCGGGCCCACCGGTTGTCAGGTAGACCGACAATCCCATCAGTACTTGACCATCATAATATGAGTAAAAGCCGCCCCGATCACCGAAATTATTGTTGTCGATCAGGATACAAGCGGCGTTCTGCGCCAGCAGTTTATCCGACGCGGACAATCCATTGTAGCCTGCCGGGATGCTCTCCTTCTCTAACAAGGTCAACAGTGATAGACCATTAGCCGCTGTGTAGACAGTGAAATGGTTATTAGCCCTCGAATACGCCAAGCCGTCGTCTATAGCCGCGTTGACATCGGCTTTGAAGTTATCCTCGCCGCCGGCATAAGCGCCGATTGCAAAAGTGGCCATGGCGAACACACAGAGGATCTTGAACATATTGCATACCGTTTTTTTCATGGTTTCCCCTCCAATATAATCCTTAGGATAGATTTCCTATCCGTGACTTCTTTGCTTTTTGCAAAGAAGTTGCTTCATGAAATTTAGTCGACACATCAATTATTCCCAGAGCAACGCAATAATCCCTCTCATATAAGGACTAAATTACGGCGTTTTAACGCTACAAAGCTCCGAATACGGAAAAGCTCCGAATACGGACACTCATCTTTTGTTTTAAGTTCATTTATGTTAAGCAATTATCATGCCGAAGACGAACCGGATAGTGATTTCAAGAAGCAACAATGGCCTAAAGATTAGATTCCATAGAACTTATAATTCAGCACCTCTGCAGCAAATCCTTGGGGAGTCCAGCAATCAGGAATAATACTGAAAAGAAAACCGACAGTCAGATCTCTTATGTTGTTAATTTATCAATAACTTATGGCCGCGATACCCAAATCGGAAATATGTAAAATTATTTTACATATTTCTTTCTCGGATAGCCATTTATCGGGATTGGATAGCGACAAATTAAATGAAGTAACTATTTCTTCAATGCTGACAGGACAGCTTTTTTGACATGGCTACTTTTGAATGCCGCATTCTGCGCCAACATTGAATTGATGTGCTGAAGGCATTCGTAGGATACGATAGACCCAAAGGCGTTCTGTGCGATAGCGGCATATTGGTCTCCCGCCGATTGAGCCCATGACAGCAAAGCTTCTGATGCACTGATTTGCCCCGATTCGGCCAGTAGCTCTGCATAAACCGATAGCTCCAATTTGCTTGTGCTTGATTGGAGTTTCTCCTCAAAAAACGGGATTATGTCTATCTTCTGCATGTTCTTTAAAGATTGCCATGCGGCTTTGACACTGGGATCGCGACTGTTCTCAATATCAGCCATAGCCTTGTTGTTGCTCAAAGCCTCGTCAACCAGGTATTCGATGCTGTCCGGATTCCCAATCGTAGCTAAAGCTTTAGCTACAGCATTTAACAAATCCGGATCATCCGACTGATTCCACATTTGCTGCAGGATGGGAATCGCTTTTGGAAGCGATTCTTTATCCCAAAAGTATTGTCCTGTATTTGCTATCGCCGAATATGCAGAAGTTTTAAGTTCTGAGGGAACTCCACGTTGACACAATTCGGCCAACAGCTTGATAGCTTCGGGCGTGGCGGCGCGATCAATTATAAAGATGAGTCTTTCTTTTGAGCGGGCGCCGATTGAGGCATCCTCAAGAACCTGCTTCGCACGTTGGTAAAATAGCCAATCCCCATCCGGATTTTTGTGCAGGCTCTGAATCATTACCTCTGAAAGGATGCTAGCGCTTTCTTCATCACCCCTGGAAAGCGCTTTTAAAAATTTTTCGAGCGTCGCTATCGTATTATCAGTTCCAGCGCCGGGCATGTTTCTCACTAGACTACCGGAAGCGCCTGCTATTCCGCCTTCTGACGCTTCGCCCTTAACTCCAGTGGGATCGCCTTTTTGCTGTGATGCGTTATTTTTATTAAGAAATAAGCTCCTGACAGGGTTGTAACCCCTAAAAAGGCAGGCGATTATGATTGCCGTTCCAATAAGCAATCCACCGAACAAGACCATCCTTCTCTGAATCAACTTCATCATGAAATTCCTTCGTAACCTAATTCATCTACTGCAACGGGAAAAAGGCAAGGCAATGTAAAGACAGATTCAAACAACTGTCAAGCAAATATCGAATCCGGTCAATCGCTTGCACCAGGCTTCAATTAATCGAATAATTATTAAACGAGCATGTATGCTAAAGAACTTAAGCCTTCGTAAAAAAAGATTTAAAATTGACCGGAAGAGCGCCAAAAATTATAGAATATCTTTTCAAAGAGAGTTCAGGAACAACGTCCTTATTGAATGGAAGATTATAATGACTAAATTGCATTCGTGGCCCGATAGCGTTCATGTTTGCCTTCTCGCATTAATCATTGCTTGCCTCCCGCAGACTGTTATCGCGCAGGGAAAGGAAAGCCCCGGAGCCAAAGTGGTAGCAACCGTCCAGGGCGTGGCAATAACCGCGAATGAATTGAACAAGGCGGCGGCTGAGGATTTGGAAAATCTGGATTTGCAGAAAGCGCAGTTTGAAGCTCAAATCGCTCAGAACAAACACGATGCGCTCGAAACCAATCTGCGGCGCATCATTCAAGACAAACTCTTCAGCGCAGAAGCGGCCAAACGCGGGATAAAGAAGGAAGCGCTGGTAGCGCTCGAAATCACGTCTAAATTGAAAGAGCCCACTCCCCAGGAAATAGATGAGTTTTGGGAGGCCAATAAAGGCCGATTCAAAGAGAGCAAAGAAGTAATGAGCGATAGGATAAAAGCCTATCTTGGCCAGCAGAACCGGGTGCGAATAACACAAGCATTTGTGGAATCGCTCAAGAAAACATATCCGGTGATATCGAATCTGAAACCAATCCGATACCGTATCGAAACAAAGGGACACCCGGCGAGGGGTCCACTGAACGCTCCTGTAACCATCGTCGAGTTCTCGGATTTTCAATGCACTTATTGCAAGGAAATGGCCGCTACATTAGACCGTCTGCTAAAAGAATTCGGCAATAAAGTTCGAATCATTTATCGTCAATACCCCAATGAAAATAATCATCCTTTGGCTATGAAGGCGGCGGAAGCTTCCTTATGCGCAAACGAACAAGGGAAATTCTGGGAAATGCACGATCTGTTGTTTGAAGATATCAATGACCTGGCGACGGATGACCTGAAAGCTAAGGCTGAAAAAATCGGCCTTCCCAAAGACGCTTTCCATTCATGCCTTGAGGCCAATCGCTATAAGGCAAGGATAAAAAAGGATTATATCGAAGCGACGCGTTCCGGAGTCTCCGGCACGCCGGCATTATTTATCAACGGCAGGCTCTTCTCCGGCGCCTGGCCCTATGAAGAACTTGTTTCGATTATCAAAGAAGAGCTGACCTACAAACCAGCTCCAGCATCCAAGAAACCGTCAAAATAATAACGCCACGTATTGTATTACGGATTTTAAATATGCTTTAAATCCGTGAAATCCGCGGCGTTGTTATTTCAAAGCGGCAGGACTGCGAACCCTTCCTTCGAGAGCGCATCTCTCAGTTTTGCATCGAGGCAGACAACCTGGTGTCCTCTGGGCGTTTTTTCAGCCCATAGGATCGCTGCAGACAACTGAAGCGCATCGGCCGCTCTTAAAGGATAATTTTGAAGAAGCCTGCGGGAGATTTCCCGAATGTCATCGCTCGGTTCAATTTCTGTCCATGCCTCTGCCAGAGAGGCAAGAAGGACTCGGATCTGCCCATCCTCCTCAGCAGTGAGCGCTCCATCCCGACGAAGCCGGGAAAAAGCGGAATAACATTCCACGAGAGTCCCCCACCAAACGACAAGCGCGCCATCCTTTTTTGCAATATCCTGAACTATCCGGGTCTGCGGCTCCTCAATGCATAGGGGAATAATCGCCGAGGAGTCCCAGAATTTCATCGCCCCTCCTCACGTTCATTGAGCAGGCTTTGTAATGCGCTTCCTTTCACGTCTGTTGGCCGAGGCAGCGTCCAGAAAGCAGCCGGTATGGAAACCTTGCCGATGCGAGCCAATCCCGCCCGTTCCAGCGACAGCAGATATGCAGGAATCGCCATCTCAGCCCTTCGAATCGGTATTATCTTAGCTATAGGTTTTCCGCGATCGGTAACAACTACCTCTTCGCCGGCTTCCACCTGGGATAAATATTTACTCAACAAAGCCTTCAATTCCGAAACCGAGGCGCTCTTCATTTATGTGACCTCCTAGACCCTATTAATATGACCATTATAGTCATCTAAAACTAAAAACGCCACGGATTTCAGTCGAGTAACACGGATTGCACGGATTTTAAATATGCTTTAAATCCGTGCAATCCGTGGCGTTTGTAGTTTTTAAAAGGAATAGCGCAGGCCGACGAATCCATTGATGCCGGGAGCGTCGATGCCCGATCCGTGCGAGCGATAGTTTTTATCGAGAAGGTTGGTCAATCCGAAATTCAGACGCGAACTCTC
Organism: uncultured Acidobacteriota bacterium; assembly: GCA_964441405.1. Taxonomy (GTDB): domain Bacteria; phylum Acidobacteriota; class UBA6911; order UBA6911; family UBA6911; genus UBA6911. Next base: position 130,808 of record CAYTYP010000006.1, on the reverse strand, counting down.
TCCTATATTCCATGCGCCGGTCACGTCCAGCGTCCACCAACCGTCCGTACCCAGGTATAGCGGAACTTTAGTACTGTCGTTCACTATCGTTACTCCGTTGATGGTAGCGCCGATCGGGAGCGTCCGATCCTGGATCTGCTTCAATGTTTCGCCAGTGGGCGAGAAAATGTCGTCCGCCGTCCCGAATTTTCCATCGGTTCCAGAAAGCAGGTAGGGACTGACATATCCGCCTTTGAAGAAAGTCGAGATGTCGCTTCTCTTGCGCGACGCGCCAAGTCTGTCATCGTCGATATCGCCGCCGCTCATCATGTATTGCGAACCTGCGAAACGACCGCGCAATTCGAGCCAATACCTTCCGGAGGGGGAGAATCGGACGGATGCGGAGCCCTGTTGCGGAGGCAGCCTGGATCTGACCCGGTTGGGATAAAGATCCCGTCCGACCATGAATGTATAGTTCCAGTCGAAATTCCATGTTGAATTCAGCTTGACCCGAATCAGAGATTCGGTTCCGTAATATTTGGAATGACCGTCATTGGCAGTTGACCGCACAGCGCGGGGACTGAGAGCCGTCTGGACGGCGACCACTCCCTGCTGCAACTGCCCCGCTGTCTGAGCCATCGGAGTCACCATAACTCCTGCGATTGAAGCCGGAACCTGGTTCGCAGGGAAAAGGAGAGTGCGGCTGACAATCGGATTCAACAACTCCGAATCGAACAACTGCGTACGAACGTAAATTTTCCGGGTTGAGATCGTCAATCCGAGTTCATAGCTGTAAAGGCTTTCAGCTCCGAGCTTCCGGATAGGATTGCCGGTCGACAGCGCTCCATCTCCTGAGTCGGCGCCTACGAGCGCTCCCACCGCAACCGCTTCCGAAGAAGGAACATCATAAGCCCCTTGAGAAATTAAGCCCAGGGAGGACATATCGGTAACGTTTGGAGCCCGGAAACCTCTGCCGGCGACAAAATTCAGGCTGGCAAACGAATTCATCTGCCAATTCAATCCGGTATTGAAAGTGACATCGCTGAAATCCTGGGATGTATCGGAAACGCCCAGGGACTGGCCTGTGGCATTTTTATTGGAATTGGCATATGTCCACATCCGGACATCTGTAATCCGGACGCCCAGGGTCGCTCTCAATTTACCTCGAATGATGTCGCTTGTATCCTGAGCGAAAAGTCCGGAAATCATGTAGCGCGTGTCGTTGGGATACTGAGCTCTCTGCTGCACTGTAGTCGTTTTGACGGGATCAAACACAAACCGTGTCGAAGCTATGCGCTCATCATAAGCATCGCCGCCGAACACAAGCGTGTTCCGGCGACCGACATGCGCGGTTCCCTGCAAGGAATAACCATACGCAGTAACCCTATTATTGTCGGTTGTAATAATGTCGGTGATTTTCTGATTCTGTTTGATTGTCCCGTCTCCCTGGGAATTGACCGAAAACGCAGCGGTCAGAGAATCGAGAAAACTCAAGCGTTGTTTATCATAACGCACATAACCGAAATTCAAGTCCTGAGGGTAGTAAAGCGATTGCAGCTTCCCTGTCCCTCCCAACATATCCCGGTAGGATCGTTCATTCCGGATGCCGCTATATAAGTAATTAACAGTGATGCTGTGGCTCTCGCCCGGATGGAATAAAAATTTCGTGTCGGCGCCGTACTGGCTGAACCCAGTATCTTGCATACGGCTTCCCAGCAGTCCTTTGACATCTTCAAAAGACATGCCCAGGTACCGATGGAAAGCATTGTGCGAATCCACCCCTTCCCCAGTCCTGATATTGTTCAGGCGGCGCACCACGCCTCCGACCAGCCATGACACTTTCGGCGTGCCCAATGATATGCGAGCGTCGGCAATTCCCGATGCATCGGCGCCGGCCCCCATAACGTTGAATTCGCCATGAAAATTCGATTTGGCGTCGCTGGATACAAAAGTCGGCGCCGCTGTCAACATATTGATTGTTCCGCCCAAGGAATCGCTTCCATAGGTGGCGCTGGTAGGACCCAGGACTGCCTCCACCCTTTCAACCTGGCTGGGATTGACATAAGAAATATATTGGTTCGGACCGGAACGGAATATGCTCGTGTTGAATCGCAATCCGTCCAGAAGCAGCAGCGTCTGATATCCTGTCAGACCACGCAAATATGGGGAAGATTGGCCATAAGTGGTCTGCTGAACCAATATTCCCGGGCTGTTTTCGAGAGCATTTCCAACTGTGGCGAAAGGAAGACTGGAAAGATAATCACGCTCCCGAACAGTCACTACCTGGTTGGCGGAAATGGTGTCCTGTACATTGCCGCGCGCGGCAGTCACAGTGATTTCAGACGAAACGCCGGCAATTTCCATCTTTATCTTGACCGGACCTGCCGATTTTGTTTCGGAGGCGATGGGATAATGTATCGTTTTAAAGTGCGGAGCGGCGATCTTTAAAGCATAGGAGCCCGGAACTAAATTTTTCAATTCAAATTTGCCTTGCGAATCCGTAACAGTATGCTGCAGGGCTGTTCCCTGAGCAGTAATGAGAGTTACGTCTGCGCCAGTCATTGCCGCATCTTTGGGATCAACGATTGTGCCGCTGAAGTGCGCCGGAGCTGCAATGGCATAGATCGCGGTCAACAATAAAAACGCAATGACAAGTCCACAAGAATCGTTTAGTCGTCTGCGCATAGGAGATGATCTCCCGCCTTTCTTTAATGAATGAATAAATGCAAACCTCTTAACCGCTTATTTCTTTAGCAATTGTCGTGCCAAGGGAATAAGTTGTTGTCTTTGTGTGATGGTGATTTTATTCAAGCTGAACCAAACTCTTAGTATGTAAAGCAACCCGACACTTGATCGCCATGAAAAACCATGCACAATTTTATTGCAATCCTTTATGATAAAAGCATTTAACTTAATCCGGCATCCTCAAGCACAATCTTTTTATTGTCGGAATTTTTTACAATATCTTTAACACTTGTATATCCATGCCCAAAACCGCAACAACTTGTGTCTTTGGCATAATTTATGCATATGAATTTGAGAAAGTTTATTGGTTTAAGAGTCGATTAATTGAATTGCAGTATCGAATGGATTAAGACTAAGAATTCAGGCGTTGCGCCTGATGCGGTTTTGTGAAATGGAATATGCGTTGACGGCAAACGGAAAAACCGAGGTATTTACGCCCTATTTGCGATTGCTCCGACCGCCCAACCTGGTTACAGCAGCTGCCGACATATTAGCCGGCTATGCCGCGACCACGATGGCCATTACACCCGTTTTGGCTTTTCTGGTCGTTGGCAGCATGGCGCTCTATGGAGGCGGCGTCGTTTTGAACGACTATTTCGATCGCAACCTGGATGCCTTGGAACGACCGGAAAGGCCGATTCCCAGCGGCCGGGTCCATCCGGCCGGGGCCGCCATTTTAGGTTTTTTTTTACTGGGGGCAGGCATCGGAGCAGGCTGGATCTGCTCAATCCACGGAGGAGTTATCGCCGCGGCTATAGCCTGTTGCGTATTGTTTTACAATGCTGTCGCCAAGCATTACAGAATCTTGGGTCCTGTTTCCATGGGAACGTGCCGTGGTCTCAACCTGTTATTGGGACTAAGCGCAGCTCCGGTTGTTCTTGGAGAAAAATGGGCGCTTGCATTACTCCCGCTAATATACATTGCCGCGGTCACCATGATAAGTACAGGCGAAGTAAACGGAGGAAACCGGCCGACCATCTTCATTGCCACCGCCCTTGTCGTTTCAGTATGCGGCGGGATTCTTTTTCTTGGCTTGGACCCGAAATTTAAATGGGTGTGGGCGGCGCCGGTTGTCGCATTTCTTTGTTATAGAATAATGCCGCCGCTGTGGCGCGCTTTCCGGGAACCTTTGGCGGCGAACGTTCGCGCAGCTGTAAAGACCGGAGTCCTTTCTCTGATCATTTTGGATGCAGCGTTGGCGACCGGTTATGCAGGCCCTTTGTATGGCGTCGCCGTTTTGGTATTACTTATTATTGCGGCGGCTTTAGCTCGCATTTTCGCAGTGACTTAAAATTATGCATGATATAAAACAGACACTATCGGTTCCATTTCATTACACCGTGCACTTTTCCCGCGATGTTTTTGCGAACGACAATCCCCTGCTTCAGAAATCCATGCAAAACGGCAATATGGATCCCGCAAAAGTTATATTCATCGTGGATCGCGGAGTATTGTTGGGCTGCAACAAGAACCTCCTTCAAAAAATTGTGGATTACTGTTCCAGTCGTCCGCAAGCGCTGGCACTGGTTTGTCCACCCATTGTAACGCCTGGAGGTGAACGGGTAAAGAATACCCATACCTATGCAACCAGGATCCAGGAAGCCATCTATAAATTCGGCTTATGCCGCCATTCCTATATAGTCGCAATCGGCGGAGGCGCCGTGCTCGACATGGTTGGTTTCGCCGCCGCAACCGCGCATCGGGGAATTCGGCTGGTGCGCGTCCCGACGACGGTTTTATCGCAGAATGATTCCGGTGTGGGAGTAAAAAACGGCATTAACGCATTCGGCAATAAGAATTTCCTGGGTACATTTGTACCGCCCTACTCCGTGGTGAATGATTCAACGTTTCTCGAAACGCTCACGGAACGGGACTGGCGCGCGGGGATGTCGGAAGCGGTCAAAGTAGCAGCGCTGCGCGATCCAAAATTCTTCCGCTGGTTGGAGCGTCACGCGGCAGCGCTTGCCGCCCGTGACGCCCAATCGATGGAATTTTTAATACGCCGCTGCGCCGAACTGCACCTTCAGCATATCGCCACCGCGAACGATCCTTTTGAGATGGGGTCCTCCCGTCCACTCGATTTCGGGCACTGGGCGGCTCACAAGCTTGAACTCCTTACGTCTTTTCGCCTGCGACATGGAGAAGCTGTCGCGATCGGCATCGCGCTTGATTCCACTTATGCGCGTTTGACCGGTTTGTTGCCTGAACAAGATTGGCGGCGCATCATCAGCCTGCTTGCCAACCTGGGATTCAGACTAAGGGTGCCGAAACGATTCCAGCGCCTTGAAGGCAGAGACAATCCCAACTCGCTCGAACACGGGTTGACCCAATTTCGCGAACACCTGGGCGGCGAATTAACTATCATGTTGCTTCAAAAAATAGGGGTCGGCGTCGAAATTCATAGCGTTGACGATCAGATCCTGAAGGAAAGCATTGAGACCCTGAATCGAATTTAAAAAGAAGGAGTGCCTATGGCCGGGAAATGCCCTTTGACCACGCAAAAAATCGCGGATGAATATTTTATCGAAAACCGTCATAAGATTCTTGATATCGCGGCTTTCCTCGACAGACTCGACCGTTCTTCCGACGGGGAGGATCCGGCCAAAGATTTCCGCATTGCCGCTTTCCACAAAGCGCTTGAACTGCTGAATGATTGCAACCCGGACCGATTGCGCCGCATTCACATGATCTTCAGCGATCCAACCACTCAGCCGCGAGAAAAGACGGATCGCAAAGCCGCATGGGGCGCCTATAATCCTTCATTGGAGGCGCTGTGATGTTTATCGAACCGCATGCCCATATGGTTTCCCGCACCACGGATGATTATCGGCAGATGGCCTTAGCCGGCTGTGTAGCGATAAGCGAACCCGCGTTTTGGGCTGGTTTTGACCGGCTCTCGCCGGACGGGTTTGAAGGTTATTTCCGTCAGCTCACGGAGTTCGAACCTAATAGAGCCGCACAGTTCGGCATCCGGCATTTCGCCTGGATTTGTCTGAATCCCAAAGAAGGGGAAGACCGCAAATTGTCATCGGAAGTCCTGAAGATCGTTCCCAAATACCTCGAGTTTCCCAATGTAATCGGGGTCGGGGAAATCGGATTGAACAGGGTAACCCAAAACGAACTCGCCACATTCCGCGATCACGTTAGTTGTGCGCTCGAACATAATCAATTGATTTTGATTCATACGCCGCATCTCGAGGACAAATATAAAGGAACTAAAGTCACCATCGACGCCTTGCTTAAATACCAGAAGCTCGATCCCGGGCGCGTGATGATGGATCATGCCGAAGAACATACGATCGATATGATTCTTAAGAATGGATTCTGCACCGGCTTGACGCTGTATCCGGAAACCAAGGTTTCCATTCCACGGGCGGCGGACATCATTGAGATGTACGGGCCCGAACGCATATACGTGAATTCCGCATGCGACTGGGGACACAGTCTGCCATTGGCAGTGCCGCAGTTTATGATGGAGATGAGGCGGCGCGGTCACTCGGAATCACTGATTCATCGTGTAGTCTATGAAAATCCCGTCCGGTTTATGAGCCAGTCGCCGAAATTTCAATTATAGCGTGGCGCTGCAACCGTTGGAGCAGTCTAAAAAACGCCACGGATTTCACGGATTACACAGATAAAAATTTATTCAATCTGTGCAATCCGTGGCGTTTTTAGTCGTTTCACGATTTAATCACAATTCCATGCGAATTTCGAAAGATTTGGATCTGACTTACTGCACCAACATCCATCCCGCTAATGGCTGGGAAGAAGTGTTGTGCAACCTGTCTCATCATTCACTGGATTTAAAGAAACGCCTCTCTCCTGATCAACCCTTTGGAATCGGGCTCCGGCTGTCTAATGAAGAGAGCCAACAGTTGCTCCATGCTGAAAAGTTGCAGGATTTTTCCTCATTTCTTAAAGACCACGGACTCTACGTTGCTTTAATAAATGGCTACGTCTATGGGGCGTTTCATGGAACTCCCGTGAAGACTGATGTTTTCGCACCGGACTGGCAGCATGAAGAGAGAGTTCTCTATACAATGCGGCTGGCAAAAATCCTGGAGGCGTTGCTTCCGGATGGCGTCGACGGGGGCATTTCCACTGCGCCCCTTTCCTATAAGCCTTGGATCCATCCCGGCGATTCCGCTGCAATGCAGCGGATTATCCACAATATCATTCGCTGCGCCACCGGACTGATCCGGATCGAGCGCGAAACCGGGAAACGGATTCGATTGGAGATCGAACCGGAACCTGATGGATTGCTGGAAACTTCGGCCGAGGCAACAGCTTTCTTCAAGAAATGGATTTTTGGCGAAGGCGCAAACCGCCTTGCGGGTGAACTTGGACTTTCTCGAGAAAATGCCCGCGCTCTGATTGGCCAACACATTTGCGTTTGTTTTGACGCCTGCCACTCCGCCATTGAATATGAAGAACCCGAGCAGGCATTGGATGAATTGGCGGCATTGGGAATTGTAGGTCGGATTCAACTGAGTTCTGCGCTGGCGATCGCGCTCCCTTCGGATGACATTGCCGATCGACTTCTTCCTTTCGCTGACAGCACCTACCTGCACCAGGTAGTCGAGCAAAGAAGCGACGGCTCGTTGCGCCGTTTTCGGGATCTGGGAGACGCGCTGGCCACAATTAGTGATCCCGAGCCCCGCGAATGGCGCATACATTTTCATGTACCTCTATTCACCCCGGGATATGGAACCCTGGACTCAACACAGGAACATGTTCTAAGGATTTTGCGTTCTATCAAACGGCTGCGTCCTACATCGCATCTGGAAATTGAAACCTACACCTGGAATGTATTGCCGGACCCGTTGAAGCTTGACCTGACCGATTCGGTTGAAAGAGAGTATCGCTGGGTTCTGGCTGCGAACTGGAGTGAAAAGTGCGAAAGACGGTAGTGCTCAATGTGGTGGGGCTTACCCCAAAGCTGTTGGGAAAAGGCGCTCCCGGGTTAGCCTCTTGGGCTGCACAGGGGAAGACCGCTTCCATCCAGGCAGTGACTCCCGCGGTGACATGCTCGGCCCAAGCTACGTACCTTACCGGAACATGGCCCGAAACACATGGGATAGTCGCCAATGGCTGGTATTTCAGGGACGAATGCGAGATAAAGTTCTGGCGGCAATCCAACCACTTGGTGCAGGCGCCTAAAATATGGGAACTGGCGCGAGCGCTGGATCCTTCATTCACCTGCGCCAACCTGTGCTGGTGGTACAACATGTATTCGTCTGTTGATTACGCGGTCACCCCAAGGCCGATGTATCCGGCGGACGGAAGGAAACTTCCGGATTGCTATACGCAGCCGGCCGAACTGAGGCAGGAACTGCAGTCGGCGCTTGGGACTTTCCCGCTTTTTTATTTCTGGGGGCCCAATACATCTATTCGCTCTACTCAATGGATTGCCGATGCGGCCAAGAAGGTTGACGAGAAATACAACCCTACCCTGAGTCTGATTTATCTGCCGCACATGGATTATGGTTTGCAGCGACTGGGTCCCGATCACCCCGCAATTAAAGAAGACCTGACCCAGGTAGACGCCGTATGCACCGATCTGATTTCTTATTTTGAAGCGCACGACGCTCAGGTGATAACGCTTTCCGAATACGGAATTGTTCCGGTCTCGAAACCAATCCATATCAACCGGATGCTGAGAGAAAAAGGTTTCATTGCAGTTCGAGAAGAGTTAGGCAGAGAAAAGCTCGATGCGGGCGTAAGCGCCGCGTTTGCAGTTTCCGATCACCAGATCGCTCATATTTATGTAAAAGAGGCCGCGCAGCTCGAAAAGGTAAAAAACCTTGTCGAAAAAATCCCCGGAGTGGAACGCGTCCTGGACAGCGAAGGCAAGAAAGAATGCCGCATCAACCATATACGCGCGGGCGAACTTGTGGCGATCGCCAAACCGGACGCATGGTTCACCTATTACTACTGGCTGGATGACCGGAAAGCGCCGGATTATGCCCGCACTGTGGACATACACAGAAAACCCGGATACGACCCGGCGGAGCTGTTTATTGATCCGGAATTGCCGTTCCCCAAACTGAAAGTCGGGATGACTTTGGCAAAAAAAATATTGGGATTCCGTTATTTAATGGAAGTCATTCCTTTGGATGCTGCGCTGGTAAAAGGCTCTCATGGACGGATCACGGATTCTTCCGATGATGGTCCCCTATTCATCACGAGGCAAAACAATCTTCTGCCTAAATCCGAGATCGCTGCAACGGATGTCTGTTCTCTTATTATGAACCATCTTAAAAACTAGCCAAGGGGCTTGTCGCCCCTTGAAATCCCCGCGCACTCCAACATAGTTGATAACTTGTGACCTTCTCTGCGCGCGGGGATTTGAGAGGTCAGGAGCCAGGAGTCAGAAGAAGCATTTGAGAATATAAGAATCATGAAGTTCGCAATTTAGGTTTGAACTGGGAACTGAATTCCTAGACTATTTAGATATACGATTTTTGAAGGAATCGATTCGCGATTTCGACCCCGACCTCGATGACTCGGTTCTATGTTGCTTTCAGAACGATATGGCCGGCTTATGCGTTCACCTCAATTTGGTTGCGGCCGCCGGCCGCGCCGTGGATTCCGTGGCGTTTTTATAATCCGAAGGCGCGATCGAAATCCACCTCGAGCAGCATATAGGAACAGCCTGGGCAGATAAGCCAGGAAGGAACCGGGAATTTCATTTTTTCGCGCAGCCGGCAAAGTTCTCTTTCGAGTTCAATGTAAAGTTCGGGATTCAAGCCATCTTCGTCTTTGTACACGGTGCCTTCCACCGGCCATAATGGAGAATAAAGCGGCATGACGCCTTTATCGAGCAAAAATGCCGCGCCTTCGAGAATGCTGTCGAGCATTTTCTTTTTCGTCATTCCGGGAGCGGGCGGAAGCAATTCAACGCCGGCGACAAACGCCGAACCAACATTGCCTCGACCGAAGACTTCAACCGCTTCCAGTAAACATTGAATCCATTTATCGCGTCCGACATGTTGGGACTTGCCCGGGCACACAGCCTGAAATGTGTCTGGATCCCAGACTTCAAGGTTGAAACAGCAGCTATCGGCGCCGGCATCCAGCAGACGCTGCAATCCTGAGCGATTAATCGCGCCCGATCCGCAGGTAACGCGCAACTTGTCTCCTACGGCTTCCCGTGCGGCTTTCACGATCGGCAAATAACGTTCCGCCTCCTGTTCGACCGAAAGAGTCGATCCGCCGGTCAGATAAATGTGACGCGCCTGGCCGGTTTCGGCGGCGCAATGGAGCACCTCGCCCATCCGTTTCAATGTCACGGCATTCGGAATAATCTGCCCCGGTTGTTGTCCGAGAGCCTCGGATCTTTGGTTGAAGCGGCCATAACCGCAAAAAGCGCATCGACGGCGAGCCATAAAATATTCACATCCGGGCATAATATTAACGACGAGCATGTCGCCTAATTGCTCCACGCCCGCTTCGTATTGCGAAGCGCCGTCGCTGGTGCGAAAATGCTGCCATTCGTGCGAACGGACAAATCCTATTTCACATAAATCACGGTCGTTTTCAAACAAGCGGAACGGCGTGCTTTTTTTCTCGCGACGCACAGCCATAGGGCTTCGGTCATCAACTCGAACGCGCGCTACCGCGCCTCCCTCAAGCAGAAAAAGATAGGGGACCTGAACGAGCGTCTGCCGGCCGTCAGATCCAATTTTTCGGTAAGGCCAGTAGTTGGGCGCAGCGCCTTCGGTAAAAGCCTGTTCCAGCTCTTCGGTATATCGGACGCCCTGAAACAACAGATCGGTTTTCCATAGAATGCTTTCGGGTATGTCGGGAAAACGCTCTCGTAAATTCGAAATCATCAAGTCCTCCTAATTTTGGCGATCATTGCTTATACGCACAGGCGAGCCAGTGAGGCATAGGAGGCGCGAGCGGTTTTACGGAAAAATCCGTAAAGCCGGCGTTCTCCAGCCACAATCGAATGTCCTCATCAGAAAAAACCCAGCCATGTTCAGCTGTAAGAGCCATGTTAACTGCAAAAAGGGCCGAAAATGCAGGATGGGTGCGCGTCCGGTCTGTCATCATATCCATGATGTAGATGACGCCACCCGGCTCTAATGCAGAGTAGGCTCGCCGCAAAATGTCCTGTACTGTTTCGGCAGGCTCCTGATGGAGGACGCCGAAGATTATAACGGCGTCATTTCCTTGAGGAAACGATGCCGTGTGATAATCCCCCGGAATCGTCTTAACCCTGACGATCCCCTGCTGCGCCAATAATTCAGAAGCTATGGCTGCGACAGCAGGCAGGTCCATCACGGTGCACGAAATCTCCGGATTTGCCTGCGCTATAAGCGCTGAATAGGTCCCAGGCCCGCCGCCGATATCGAGCAGCCGCTTTCTCCCTTTCAAATTAAGGCCGGGAATTACAGCCCTGCCGATGCCTAATGCGCGTCCATGCATGGAGAGAACGAATGTGCGCGTTCTTGACGGATCTTCCCCTAAATGCATTTGCGGCCGCTCAACAGGTTTGCCCGTACGCGCAAACTCTGAAAGACGTCCCCATGCTTCATACACATCCCTGTTGTAGCGGATAGCTTGTGATAAATCTCCCGGAGAACCCGGCACGAGGAACATTGCGCTATCCGGAGTGTTGCGATACAGGAAGCCCTCTTTTAAAAGCAATCCAAGCGCTACGCATCCGTCCAGCAAAAGTCCGGCTCCGTGTTGGTCCAATGAGAGCGCCGCTGCTATTTCTTTACCCGTAGCCTGCTCACATCCTGCCAGAAAAGCAAAAACTCCTAAGTCGGAAGCCGTAAATAGCATGCTGGAGCCATAAAATGCGTTGGCAAGATCCATAATGTGTGACGGATCGGGTTTCATTCTTGTTCCTCCAAATTTATCTATACGCCTATACTATATAGGTTAGGGAGCATGGTTGCAGTATTGCCAGCAACACTATAGCCACGCTCCCTATATGATATACTATCGGGCGGCATCCCGAGTGTGTTTAGGGATTACACTATTGCCGGACCACACAAGGTTTTTCAAGCTAAGGATAAAGGCCAGTCCCATCAATAGGCCTCCACTGATAAAAGGCCATTGAACGCCAAGCGCTTCACATGTGAATCCGCCCCATGCGGGCCCAAAAATTCTTCCAAGACTCGATAAGGATTGGACGATTCCCATAAGCTCCCCCTGTTCATCGGCAGAGCTGATACGGGACAGGAACCCCGAAACAGATGGATTATTGATTCCGGCGCCTACAGCCAACAATCCGGTAATGACAAAATAAAATGGAAGATTAGGGGCGAAGGGCATTAAAACGAGGCCGAATATCATGGTAAATATACCGAAAACCATGCAAATTTTCTCACCGAATCGTTTCACCGCTCTGCCGATAAGCAATCCCTGAGTTACGCTCATTGCCAGACCAATGAGTGTGAACAGATAACCGGTCTGTCGAGCTCCCAGGTGATAAGTATGTTCGTTCAACAGAGCGAAAGTCGCCTCCATATTCGCCACCGCGAAAATCACTAAAAAATGCAATAACAAAAGGATCCTGATTTGAGGATTCGCCCATGCGTCCCGGATAGCTTTTATGCCGGTTCTTTTGTGCGCCGACCTATTCCCAACGCCGGCATTCAGTGATTCAGGAAGCCTGAAAAACGCAAAGATCAGATTAAATACTGCAAGAGTTGATGCCAGCAACGGAGCTTTTTCATATCCGAACGGAGCTAGAATGCCGCCAATGGCCGGTCCGAGAACGAAGCCCATTCCGAAGGCTACTCCCAGCAAACCCATCCCTTGGGCGCGAGTCTCGGGGGTTGTAATATCGGCAATATATGCGTTTGTAGCCGGAATAATCGCTCCGGCAATGCCGGCGATCATGCGTCCCATGAACAGCAGAGCCAGGCAGTCGGCAAGGCCGAATATTAAGAATCCGACGCCGGATCCTGCAAGGCTGAGCAAGATAAGAGGCCGACGGCCATGGCGGTCGGAGAGCCTCCCCCAAAGCGGGGTAAATAGAAATTGCATAATGGAATAGCTGGAGAAAAGCAGCCCTATGATCAGGGGAGATGCGCCATAACTTTCAGCGTAGTAAGGGAGTACGGGCAGCACAATCCCGAATCCCAGAAGATCGATAAAAACGGTTATGAATACAATAACTAACGGCGTGCGCATTACGGCGCGGGATTATACAGTAGTCAGTAGTCAGTAGTCATGTAAACTTGACGACTGACGATCTGCTACAATACGGAGCTGTGAACCCACTTATTACTTTATGCCGATATGGATTCTATCTATCCATCCTTTTATTCTTTTACGGCACTCTTTTCCCATTTCAATTCGATATCTTCCATAATTCCTGGCATGCATTCGGGTTGACGCCATTCTGGGATGTCGAGCGCGGGCGGATTCACAGCCTGACCGATATGACGGGCAACCTCCTCCTCACAATTCCAATGGGATTCTTCGGATTTATATGGTTCGGCCGAAATGAAAAAAAACAATGGATAACAAAGTGGTTCGCCATTGGTTTTATGCTGGGACTGATTATCGAACTTATCCAATTGAATATTCCATCCAGAACCTCGGATATCACAGACGCGCTCAATAACGGGATTGGCGCTTTAGCGGGCGCATCCATCGCCATGCTGTATGGTCAAAAAATACTCACTTTCCTTTCAGGATCATTGACCGAAAAGAAACTTACTTTTTATTGGATGCTGGCTGGGATCCTAGCGGTTAACATGCTTCTTCCCTTTGATCTCGGCCTAAATATCTCTCATTTTAAATCGAGCTTGAAAAACATATGGCTGGATCCGTGGGAATTGGGAATTACAATCCAAGACGGATGGATTCTGATGGCCGAGTTCGCGATTCTTGGAGCGCTCGCTGGATCCAGCAGAAAGCCTCGAATTGTCTTATTAACTCTGGCTCTTCCTTTTATCTTTGAACCGATGCAACTGCTCCTCGAATCGCATGCACCTTCTTTACGAGATCTTGTTTTAAATTTCACTGGGGCCGTCTTAGGCTTAGCAGCAGCTCGAATACAACCATCTATTGTTGGATCTGCAACTGGGTTCATCTTAATGAATCTTGCCCTCATCGCGCAGGGATTGAGTCCATTTCATTTTTCAGCTTCATCACGTTTCGAATGGATTCCCCTGGTCGAATATTACAACCAGACTACCGGAGCTGCTCTGTATGACGCAATGGCGGGTCTGCTCAGCTACGGATTGCTCACATTCCTATGGCCCAGGAAATTAACTATTTTTTGGGCGGTCTTGCTGGCCGGCTCAATTGAAGCAGCGCAAATATTCTTACAGACGCGATCCGCCGGGACGACAGACATTCTGATTGCCGGACTTGGAGCATGGGCAGCCTATTCCCTCTTTAAAGCCACCGATAATACGGAATTCAAACCGAGCTTATGTTATTATGAGTAAATGATTTCAGGTGATTTACAAGCATTCTTCTGGGATATTGACGCCGAGACTTTTGATCCTCATTTGTATCCTGTTTATACAATTGCAAGATTATTGGAGTACGGAGATCAAAAGGCGATTTCCTGGCTGAAACAACAGTTTTCCGAAGATCTTATTAAAAGTGTAATCCGAACAGAACGTTCTCTATCTCCAAGATCGGTCACATTTTGGGCTTTATTTTATAAAATACCCTCTGAAGAAATTGCTTGTTTAAACCGCTAACGGAGTGAGGCGATTATGGAGAATGAAAAACGATGGCATCAAGATGTAATCCCCGAAGCAGCCGGACATGTAATCAAAGCTTTAAACAAAATAAATGTCAGCTCATTTTACCTGGCTGGAGGCACGGCGCTGGCTCTGCAATTCGGGCATCGAATTTCAAGAGATCTTGATTTCTTCAATGATTTAAATTTTGATGTAGACAAAATAATCGATGAGTTGAAAGAAATTAACAAGCTCTCGGTAGTCTCCAAAAGCAAAGAAACTTTACATCTGATTATATCCGGCATTAAGGTAAGTTTTTTAGGATATCATTATCCTATTCTATTCCCCTTTGAGTTTTTTCTTGGCATGTCCATTGCCGATCCCAGGGACATCGGGTGCATGAAGATCAGCGCTATTGCAGGAAGAGGCGCCAAACGAGATTTCGTTGACCTTTACACAATTTCAAAAGAGTATGGACTGCCTTATTTGATCAACCTTTTTAAAATAAAATACGCAGAAATTGACTTCAATCTAGTTCACGCCTTCAAATCATTGACCTACTTCAAAGATGCAGAAAATGAACCAATGCCGCAAATGCTAAGCCCCGTTTCATGGAACCAAGTTGCTGAATACTTTCGCCAGGAAGCCCCCAAGCTGATGGTTTAGTAAAGGCGTATTTTATTTTGCGTTTTATTGCACTTTCCATGAAATAGGATAGCCGCTCGCGAAACATTGTGACCGATGAACTCAAAGGAGAACAAATATGCGCTATATCGGTCTCAGCATCTTTTTATGCATTGCCTTGTCGAGCTGCGTTTATGGAGAAACAATCGCGGTTTGGAATTTCAACGATGCGGCGTCCGGAGCAGATCCGGGATTCATTGTCGATCGTGGAAATGGGATAATGACAAGTGATTTCGCGACTTCGAACATCAGCAACTATACGGGAACAACAGTCAATAGTCAGGATGGCGATCCGGCAGGACAAGCATTGCGCCTCAGCGGAAACGCCAATAACGGAAAATCACTCACATGGATTGTGAACACCTCAGGATTTGATTCAATTGACGTCAGCTTCGCCGCTATCCGGACCAGCACAGGATTTAGCAACAATCAATTCCTCTACAGTATCGATTCCGGAATCCACTGGGTGAATTTCGGAGATTTTATTCCTGCAACCAGTTTTGCGCTTCAGGAATTCGATCTGAGCGGAATAATGGATTTGAACAATAATCCCAACGCCGGTTTTAGGGTTGTATTTGGAGGCGCCACAAGCTCATCCGGGAACGCCCGAATAGACAATCTGGCAGTTGCCGGATCGCCAACAATTCCACCCAATTCAAATCCAGTCCCGGAGCCTTCGACCATTCTTTTAACGACTGCCGGGAGCCTTTGTATGCTGTTGGGGTGGTTTTTTCAAAAACGAAAACAATCACAAAATACCACGAATTACCCAGCCCGGCCGGCGGCTGCAAACCAATTGAGGTGAGTGTGTCGCCGGCAGCATCGTTCTGAAAGTGACCTGGAACTGAGTCCTCGCGGGGTCTGGATCACAGTCGCAAATCGATTCCTTCGAATTCCAAAATCGATTGCGGCCTCGATTCCGACCCCGATCTCGATCAAAGCATCGTTTTAGGAGCATGCAAGTTAAAATTAAACTTGTTAAGAAAATAAAAACGTTATCCTGCCTCATTTTCCCAAAAAATACACTGATCGTGTGCCTCGAGTCACACAAAACAAGGCCCTGGCGCCGATATACTAATTGCTTAATTCTCGTCCGGAGGGTGACATGAGACTGGGAAAAAATCAGGCCTGCTTGCGGTTGTTGTCGATATTATGGCTGCTATTCTGTGCAATTTCATTGTTTGCTCAAAACAACAGAGAAGAAAAAAACAAGCCTCCATTCCCTTCCCTTCAGTTGAATCGCCATGTTCGTGGAGAGGAAGCAATTGGGGTTCTCGGAAGCAGGCTGCCTGAAGTGGCCGCGTGGTACGGGAAAACCACCGATGAACTGGCAAGACTTCTACGCCATGACCGGACGTTATGGGTGAGCCCAACGGGGCGGTTGTTTAATGTTTGCGAACTCGAAACGCCATTGGCGGCCGGCGCTGATGCAGCGGCAGCCGATTCAATCCGGTCCCAAACGGTCAGCTATCCGTTGGACCAAACATTTAAGCTGCATAGTCTGACTGGTTCACAGAGAACCATTTATCTCGATTTCAATGGCGAAACGGTATCCGGAACAGCCTGGAATGCGAGCTTTAATGGGGGCGCTACAATAGTCGCCGCTCCATTCAGCCTTGATGGCGATCGGACTACATTCAGCGCTTCGGAATTGCAGATGATCCAGAATGTCTGGAAAAGAGTAGCTGAGGACTACGCACCCTTTGACGTTGACGTAACAACCGAAGAACCTTTGCCCGAGGCTCTGATCAGGAGCAGCAGCAGTGACACTCAATATGGCAATAGAGTTGTAATCACACCGACAAATTTCTATCCCAATGCCGGAGGAGTTTCATACGTTGGGACATTCAATGAAGTAGGCGAGTACTATAAGACCTCCTGGGCATTTTCAAACATGCTGGCCAATGGGGAAAAGTACATTGCCGAAGCCTGTTCTCATGAAAACGGGCACTCGGCAGGGTTGAGTCATGAGGGAACAACCGGCGGCACGGTTTATTACGAAGGTCAGGGCGACTGGGCTCCGATTATGGGCAACTCCTACTACAAGAATGTCACCCAATGGGCTAAAGGTGAATATACGGGAGCAAACAACAAAGAAGACCAGCTTCAGATTATGCAGAACTACGGTCTTTCCTATTACGCCGACGATCATGGAAATGCTGCCGATTCCGCAACATTGTTTGCGGGGAGCGGCGCCATCAGCGCTTATGGGTTCATTGAACGCAATACGGACGTGGATGTATTCTCATTTCTGGCCGGAGCAGGCCCCATACTCCTTGATATTGCTCCTTCACCTATAGGACCGGATTTGAAGATTCTGGCTGAACTCCGGGATGGCGGGGGGAATTTGATTGCATCATCCAGCCTATCTAATCTTGGAGCAAGCATTAATACAACAGTTTCCGCCGGCCTTTACTATTTGTCGGTCTCCGGAATCGGCTCGGGAGATCCGGCGTCAACCGGTTATTCCAATTACGCCAGTCTTGGACAATATTTCATTTCAGGAACTTTCACCAATCCTGGATCTCTGAAACCGCCGATAGCTGTAATCTCAGCATCTCCCGTTTCAGGAGAAGCTCCGCTGGCTGCTGTTTTTTCGGCGTCCGGATCGATCGATGAAGATGGATCCATAGCCTCCTACTCATGGAATTTTGGCGATGGATCTGCGGTTTCCACCGATCCGAATCCCAGCCATTCATTTACTTCCGCAGGCAGTTACAAAGTAGTCCTGACAGTTACAGACAATGACGGGTTGATGGGCAGCTCATCTGTTACGGTCACGGTCACGAAAGACATATACATTGATGCTATTTCACTCTATTCCAGCAGCACTGCGACGACGGCGTCAGCATCGGCTGCAGTGACAATCCGGGACCAGGGCGGGAATCCAATAACCGGCGCAACCGTCACCGGATCATGGAGCGGCGTCGTTCAAGGATCATCATCCGGTTCTACCAACAGTTCAGGCGTTGCGAGTTTGAATTCTCCGCAATCCTCCGCCTCCGGGACTTTCAATTTCACCGTTGCCGGCGTATCCGCTTCAGGTTACACCTATAATGCTCAGTTGAACCGACTAACCAGCGCATCCATAAGCGCCAACCTTTTGCCTCAACCCCCGGATACAGTTTCACCAACAATTAGCATTGTTTCGCCGAAAGCAGGGAGTGTTGTTTCAGGAATTCTTTCGGTCAAGGTTCAGGCTGCCGACAACGTAGGAGTTAAGAAAGTTGAACTCTATGTGGACGAAAAGTTGAC
The DNA here is from genome assembly GCA_964441405.1 of uncultured Acidobacteriota bacterium. Lineage (GTDB taxonomy): Bacteria > Acidobacteriota > UBA6911 > UBA6911 > UBA6911 > UBA6911. Next base: position 112,479 of record CAYTYP010000006.1, on the reverse strand, counting down.
AGCTACATCGTCGGCTGCGCCATTTACAACCAAATGGAATACAAAAAAGGCTTCTAATGGCCAGCATACCCTTCAAACAAAGGCCTATGATGCAGCCGGAAATGTGGGGGCGTCATCAGCCGTTGCGGTAAATAGATAAACCCAGCTTAAACCACTTCATTTTCCATAAAAAAAGGCCGCTTTTACAGGCGGCCTTTTTTATATAAAAGCACGGCGATTTTGCTGGACATTACTTTTAGAAACCTCCTCATGGTTTACAGATTGGCCATCTTTAACCAATAGTGTAAAGTTTCCCGACATTTATATCACACCGTAAACCTCATATTTTTTGTCTGCTGTGTTATTGCTAAGTGATAATAATTAATTAATTTATTGAATAATCGATTTTGATAATCCCACGGCATGCTATTTTCCCTACCGGTAATTGGTGTCGGAATTTCTTACAACTAGAAAACTCCACCGCAATCCCCCCCTCGTATGTTTCAGACCTATGTATTTTATTTTGAGCGATTTATAGCCAATAATCAGCGCCGATGAAGACATGGTACAAATAATGCTTAATCAATGAATGGAAAGTGAAAGGTGGTTTATCATGAAAACAAAGGTTGTTTGCAGTTTAATTGCATTCTTTATTGTTTCTGCGGTTGGAGCTTTTGCAGATTCTATCCCTTTTACACTCGACGCTTGTACAGGCACTTGCGGCGTAGCTCCATTTGGCGCTGTCTACATTACGCTCGAGGACATTGACACCGTCCATATTAAGGTGGACATGAATGATTCTATAGGGTTTGTCGATACTGGGGCCGGGGATGCATTCGGTTTCAATATTTTGGGAATTAACCAAATCGAAATTTCCGACTTGACCGTAGGATTTAGTCCTGCCAATACGGCAGGAGGCGTCACCGCCAGTGGAGCCATTCAATATTCGGCATTTGGCGACTTCATGTACTCAATTCTTTGCGTCTCTTGTGGCGTTGGGGCAAGCAACCCATATTATAATCCTCTTGAGTTTGATGTAACAGCTGCTGGAATATCCGTGCTTGCATTTAAGACAGCCTCCACCGGAAACACCCCGGCATATTTTGCATCGGATGTTTACTCGAATAACACCCTTGGGGGAACAGGAAATACAGGAAATATAGGAGCGTTTGGCGGTTGGGTCGTTGAGGGTCCGACGCCTGTACCGGAACCAACATCTCTTTTACTTCTGGGCTCCGGTTTAGTCATCGCAGGCATTGCTGTCCTTCGTAAAAAGAAATAAGAAAATCAGGATTCAGGATTCAGGATTAGAAAAAAGGCCACCGGACGGTGGCCTTTTTTGTTGATAACTAGGATCTCACGGACACCCGTTGTCTAGGAAGCGGGGACGTCTTCGATTCATGTGGACAAAACACAACTTGGTTTTTGGCAGCCGATAAGGGCGCGTCTGGAAACACAATCCCGACGATCTCGTCTGATTTTTTACATGGCAAATTCACAGCATGGATTTACCGGTTTGAGAGCCTCGATTCGATGTCCATATGCCCATGCAGGACACGGACGATCTCGATCAGGTCATCCGATAGACACCGGTAGAAAATAACATGACTGCCGACTGTCTGCTTCCGATAACCGGCGCGAATTTCAAAACAATCCTTTCCATGGAGCGGATTCTCAGACAGCTGATGGAAACAGGCGTCCAACATGGTCAAATAGACAACGCGTTGTTTGTGGCCCCACTGTTGCTGCGTAGAGCGGCCAATGCCTTTCAGATCGGCAACGGCCTTTTGGGTAAGGATAAAGCCGGACATTAATTGAGCCCTTCGGCGTCAAGTTCTTCGATCAATCCTTTGAGAGAATAATCGGCTGCGCCGCTTTCTTCTCCTTCAATCAGGGCACGACGCAACAGGGTAAGTTTTGATTCCCGTTCTTCCAGAAGCCGCAACCCGGCTCGGATCGCTTCACTTGCCGACCCAAAACGGCCCCGGGAGACTTGTTGTGCAATGAATTTCTCGTAGTATGGGCCTAAAGTGACACTGGTATTTTTTTGCATGGCAACGAACCTCCTAATCCCCACTTTATGGGGCGTTTTACCAAGGCTATTATACAATAATATTTATTGGTATCGTCAAGCAGGGATTGCAGGAATATACGCCACCGACTTTCCATCTAGGAAATTCGCAACGAAGGGTGACGATCCCCGTGCTATAACATACGGCGATATTGCTGGATATGACTTTTAGAAACCTCCTCATGGTTTACAGATTGGCCATTTTTAACCAATAGTGTAAAGTTTCCCGACATTTATAACACACTGTAAATCTCATATATTTTGGGAAATAAGAAAATCAGGATTCAGGATTCAGGATTCAGGATTAGAAAAAAGGCCACCGTCCGGTGGCCTTTTTTGTTGATAACCATTATTTGCCCTGACTGTACCGGCTTTGCTAAGCCTTGGTCCGAAGACCTTGCCCTAGCTATCGTGGATTGTAGAACTCGCCTCTATCGATGGCCCCGTTGTTATCGCGATCGAGACGGTTAAAGGAAGTATTGGAATCGAGCCACTCAGGCCGGGAAATGACTTTATCTCCATTGAAATCGAGGTTCTGAAATGTCTCATTCCACCAACGTCCATTTTTGGACAAAAATTCTTCGCGGCTTAAAAATCCATCGTGATCGGAATCGAGATAGCGATAATCTTTAGCCTTGCCCGGCCATTCCGGTGGATCGATTCTGTTGTTCTTATTTGAGTCCAGGCGTTCAAAAGCAGCGAGCCGACCGTCATCCTGCCCTTCTTCTCCTCCATTGCCGGACAAACGCAAAAATCCTTGAATTTCTTCTCGAGACAGGCGCTGATCTTCATCTCCATCCTGACTTGCGAAAATAAACTCCCATTCTTGTCGTGAAATATAGCCGTCTTTATCTTGGTCTAATTTGACGAGCAGCGTTGCACTATCGAGGCTTCCCCAATAAGCTTGGTTCCCACGATTGTAGGACGCGCTATTCCGGTCAGCCTGGCCGAATAGAAGTATGCCCTGTAAGAGCAGAAAAAGTGCAATTGGAACTATGACTTTCAGTCTTATAGCAGGTTTCATAATATTCCTCCGAATCGACACATGTTTTCACGACAGAACAATTTTGCCCAAATATTTCTTAAATTGCAAAAATATGCGTCCAAAATCACACTTTTTGCCGAATAAGTTATGGGAGAGTAAATCGCTTTGAGTGAAGACTATTTGGGCAAAAAAATTCAGATGGATTTGACGGAAGCGATCCGCATTTTGAACAATGCAGGAAAACCCGATCCCCGTCAGGCATCGGATAATCCTGACGTTCAAATCCAAAGCATCATTGATGCTTTATGCGATTTGTCGGTTCATGACGGATTAACCGGCCTGGTCAATGTTACTTTCTTTCATGCGGTCCTGAACCGGGAGATAAACCGCAGCCTGCGTACTGGAAGAAGCTGCGGATTGATGGTAATCGACATCGATTATTTTAAAAGTGTCAATGACACTTATGGCCACAGTACAGGAGACGCGGCGATTCAATCTGTCGCCGCGCACATGAAAGCCAATTTAAGGAGCATGGACACCGCAGCGCGCATCGGAGGCGAGGAATTCGCCATCATTCTTCCCGAATGCGCTCCGGAGGACGCCATCCATGCCGCGACTCGTATTCACTCGGGCCTCAATCCCATCAACGTACACGTCCGTTCCCATTCTTTGCAATTGACCACCAGCGTGGGATTGGTGTGGACAAATCTGAACGCGCCGATCAGCTCCGCGGCATTGTTGGAGCAAGCAGATCGTGAAATGTATCGAGCAAAGAGGTCCGGCAGGGCGCAGCTCTGTCATCCACCTATCGAAATTACGATGGTTTCCCATCAGGAACGTTCTGCTCTAATGAATTTGCAGCTTGAGGAACGCCATGATGCTCGATGAAAAAAAGAAAGCGCGTCGAATTTCCGTAATCAGCGGCAAAGGAGGGGTTGGCAAGACTGTCATCACCGCAAATCTGGCCGCCGCTCTGGCTTCAAACGGGCAGCGGATTCTTGTCGTGGACGCCGATCTGGGCTTGGCAAACCTCGATATTATTCTGGGTCTCGACCCGAAGTTCACGATCCAGGATATTTTTTGCGGCGCCAGGACCCTGGAAGAAGTCATTCTGCCTACATTCAAAGGTTTTGATCTTCTCCCTGCCGGTTCCGGATTCGCAGAAAGCGCTGTCCTGACTTTAGACTTAGCAGAGAAGGTGGAATCGTTTATAAGGTCCATTGAATGCAACTATGATGTAATTATATTTGACGCCGGCGCCGGGATTGGAGATGTAGTCTTGTTTTTTGCCAATCTGGCCCATGAAATCCTTATGATCGTAACTCCGGAACCCACCTCTTTAACCGATTGCTATGCCACAATAAAGCTCCTTAAACAGCTTCATGGCAGAAATGATTTTCTCCTGTTGGTCAATCAGGCGAACCCGGGCTGCCCCGGTCGGATCGGCGCCACAGTAGCCAATCATCTTCAGCGGGTAATCACACAGTTCATCGATTCCAAGGGCAAGGGCGCTGTAAATGTTCACTTGATCGGATCCATCCCATCAGATCCGGAAATCCCAAAATCGATCCAACGCCGTCAACTGCTGGCGCAATGCAGCCCACAGGCGCCTGCCGCCTGCCAAATGAATAACCTGGCCGATGTTCTTAATAAACGGATGGCTTCGTAGAATTCAGGGGTCCCAGTTCAGAATTGTAGACGATAAGTAAACTCCTTTTTTGCTGCATCTGGTGTAGAATAAGAGCATTCGAGGGATAAAAATTGAATCAACCAACTGTCGATAATTTCCAGTATAGCAATGAGGCGGCAGCGCTCATCCACAGTATCGGGAAGGGAGACAAAGCCGCTCTGGGGACCCTCTATGACAATACAAGCCGGCTTCTCTTTGGGCTTGTCCTACAAATGGCTCCGGATAGAGCCGCGGCCGAAGAAGTGTTGTTGGATGTTTATACGAGCGTCTGGAAGCAGGCGGCGCTCTACAATCCTAAAATGCTGACGCCTTTGGAATGGCTGATAATGGTTGCGCGATCGCGCGCGATAATCCACCTCCACTGGGGCAAACAGTACAAGAGAAATCACCGGCTCCCGCAGAGCGGAGGCGCAGAACCCGAAATGAGCGTAGAACCCGAGCGGCAGAAACTTGTGCGCGACTCTATTGCTTCCCTGGTTCCAGTCCAACGGGAGATTCTGGATTGGGCGTTTTATTCCGGATTGAGTTGCAGCGAAATAGCTGCGCAAGCAGGAAAACCCGTCGGCGCCATCAGGACTCACGCACGACTCGGGTTGAGCAAGTTGGACGAACTATTCCACAGTACTGTTGATGCTAAGGATAATAACGATTAAACCCTGAGGGATGAATAGTTGAAACACGAAAGAGCGACAGAGGAAATAAGGGAACTGGCGGCTTTATATGCACTGGGCTCCCTGACTCAACATGAAGCGCAAAGCTTTGAAACCCATATGAGCGAAGGCTGTTCTGTCTGCGAAGCTGAATTCCGCAAATTTGAACATGTTGTCGCTGGAATGGGTTTCGCTGCGGATGAAACGACCGCCCCGGACTATGTCCGAGACCTGCTTATAGCGCGGATTGAGCGTGAAAATCAGCCTATCGCCCAAGCGCCTGAATCCAAATCGATATTGTCAAAACCTGCGGCAATGGCTCCACCTGCTCCGCTCATGCTTTCTCAATCGCTTCAGAAAAAAACGAATCCCTTCGCATGGGCCTTGACAGTATTGCTTGCAATACTTGCGATTGCCATGTTCATCACCTGGAAATCGGGACAGAACACAATCAAGGATTTGCAAGATAAGATTTCAATTATTAAAGAAGATATAAAAGATAAAGACGACCTGTTGGAAATTCAACGGGAAACTCTCTCACAACTCGAACAGATTTATTCAACTATCGGCAAGCCCGGAGTGCGGATCCTGCAATTATCCGGTCAACCTTCAGCTCCTACAGCTTCAGGCGCTATTTTATGGGATGGTTCGGAAGGAAAATTCCTGGCTTATGGCGTTTTACCTCCAGCGCCGCAAGGCAAAATTTTCCAGTTCTGGTTTCTTTCGTCCACTTTAAGGATCCCCGCAGGTTCAATCAAACAAGAACCCAATGGGCAGTTTTTCCTTGCGGGGGCGATACCTCGTGACGCCGCAAACGCGACAGTCGCAGCCATATCATTGGAACCGGACAACGGCTCGCAAATTCCTACGTCATTCTATGCGGTAGCCCGGATCAATTGAGAATTACGAATTACGAGCGACGAATTACAAATTAAAAAACTGCCGGGAAATATTCTGGCAGCGTGCAATTCGTCACTCGTAATTCGTAATTCGTCAATCGTCAATTTTTTCTCTCTTTAAATACAACTCAAAGACGGTTATTCTCCTTGGTTTACGAAGGAGAATCCAGCCATGCCCGCTTATGATCCCCATGCCATTGAAGCCAAATGGCAGGAATATTGGGAACGAAACAATACTTTCCATGCTCCCGATGTCAGTCCCAAACCCAAGCTTTATGTTCTGGACATGTTTCCTTATCCCTCGGGGGAAGGATTGCATGTGGGACACCCCGAGGGATACAGCGCGACTGATATGTATTGCCGCTTTCAGCGCATGAAGGGATTTAATGTTTTGCATCCGATGGGTTACGATGCATTCGGATTGCCCGCAGAGCAATATGCCATCGAAACAGGAACCCATCCACGGTTTACTACTGAAAAAAATATCTCCAACATACGCCGGCAAATCAAACGCCTCGGATTCAGCTATGACTGGGATCGGGAGTTTGCTTCCACGGATCCCGAATACGTGCGATGGACGCAGTGGATTTTCCTTCTTCTTTTCGACACCTGGTACGATCGCAATTACGAATGGACCGACACTGAAGGACAGAGGCGCATCGGGAAGGGACGCCCCATTTCCGAATTGCCCATCCCTGAAAATGTACAATCGCAAGGGGAAGCAGCGGTACGACGCTATCAGGATTCATGCCGCCTTGCCTACCAGGCGGAATCACCCGTCAATTGGTGCGCGGCTCTCGGAACAGTGCTCGCGGATGAAGAGGTCATCAACGGACGTTCCGAAAGAGGGAATCATCCGGTGCAACGCATTCCTTTACGTCAGTGGATGCTGCGTATTACCGCTTATGCAGACAGGCTGATAGAAGATCTGTATTTGTTGCAATGGCCCGATCCCATAAAAGAAATGCAGAAAAATTGGGTTGGCCGAAGTGAAGGGGCGGAGGTGGATTTTTTTATAGGACAAAAAGAAGAATTTGATTCATGGATGGCTGCACGGATGGAATCAAGGTTCCTGAATGATCCGGGCGCTCATGCAATCCGGATCTACACCACCCGACCGGATACGCTTTTCGGCGCAACCTATATGGTGATTGCTCCGGAACACCCTAGGGTTCCGAGCCTGACAACGGACGAACACAAACAAGAAGTTCAGGAATACATAGAACGCGTAGCCTCAACCAGCGAAGAAGACAGGATAGCAGGACGAGGAGAAAAGAGCGGCGTATTCACCGGCGGATATGCCATAAACCCGGTGACCGGAGAGCAGATCCCAATCTGGATCGCCGACTATGTTCTGATCAGCTATGGCGCCGGAGCAATTATGGCTGTTCCGGGACATGATCAGAGAGACCTGGAATTCGCCCGTCTTTTTAATCTCCCGGTGCGCGCCGTCGTAAAGCCAACCGTCGAATGGTTTCAGAAAATGGAAGCCTGCCCCGAAAAATCCAAGAAAACGCCGGCGGTTGAAGCGCCGTCTGGCGACGGTTCCTCGATCCAACCTGTCACCAGCAAAAATTATGCTGAATGCATTGGTGAACTTCCGGAAGCATTTGTTGACGATGGCGAAGCGATGCAATCGGAAAACGGCAGTTTATCGCTTAACGGTTTGCCGACGCCTCAGGCCAAGAAAAAAATCACAGAATGGCTTGTCCGGATGGGAGTCGGACGCGCAGCCATTAAATATAAACTGCGAGACTGGCTCTTCAGCCGTCAGCGTTATTGGGGCGAACCGATCCCGATTTTGCACGAGATTGGACCGGATGGAAAAGCTAATGGACTGACGAAGGCCGTACGGTTTGAAGATCTGCCGGTCCTGTTGCCTGAACTGGACGATTTCAAACCCACAGGCCGCCCGGGAGGCCCTCTTGAAAAGTCCACCGAATGGATCAAAGTCCAGGAAAATGGGCGCGAATACCTGCGTGAAACAAATACCATGCCGCAATGGGCGGGTTCCTGCTGGTATTACTTGCGGTTCTGTGATCCGCACAACAACCGCAATGCCTGGGATTCCCCAAAAGAACGCTATTGGATGCCTGTTGACCTTTATGTAGGAGGCGCGGAGCATGCAGTGTTGCATCTTCTTTACTCGCGATTCTGGCATAAAGCGCTTTTCGATCGCGGCTATGTCTCCACCATGGAGCCATTTAAGAAGCTCGTGAATCAAGGCATGATCCTCTCCGTCACCTATCGGACTTCAGAAGGAAGAATTACGCCCTATCCACAAATCAGGTTTGAGGAAGGCAAGGCTTTTCATGCGGAAACGAATGAGGAGCTTGCGGGCGAAACTGAAAAAATGTCCAAGTCTCGCGGCAATGTAATTCCCGTAGACGTGCCTGTACAGCGATACGGCGCCGACACCACCCGGCTCTACGAGATGTTCATGGGACCTCTCGAAACCACAAAACCCTGGAGCATGCAGGGCGTGGAAGGCATCAGTCGTTTTCTCAATCGCGCCTGGAGGATGATTATTGACGAGACGGCAGAGGAAATGAAACTTAACGACAAGGTCCAATCGGAAACAGAACCTTCAGAAGATCCATTGCGGGTAATGCATAAAACCATCCAGGCGGTGACAAAGGATATGGAAGGCCTCGGCTTTAATACCGCGATCAGCCGCTTAATGGAATTCGTGAATTATTTTACATCTCAGGAAATACGTCCGCGTCTATTTATGGAGAATTTTACCATCCTTCTCTCTCCCATGGCGCCGCACATCTCCGAGGAACTGTGGCAGGCGCTCGGCCACAAGGAATCCATCGCTTATACTGCGTGGCCGACTTTCAATCTTCAATACATCCAGGAGAGCTCAATCGAAATTCCTATTCAGATAAACGGGAAAGTGCGCGGGCGCATAGCCACGCCTGTTGACGCAAGCGAAAGCGAGATTGAAAAAGCGGCCCTGGCGGATCCCAGGATCGGCAAACACCTCGAAGGACATACGATCCGAAAAACAATCGTCATTCCTAAAAAGCTTGTCAATATTGTAATTGCCTGAACAGCATTGAATTGACCGCGGTGACGCAAAGAACGCCAGGGAGCGCTAAGTTTTTTTATATTGGACTTAGCGCTCCCTGGCGTTCTTTGCGTCACCGCGGTCAATAAAAGATTTCTATTGAGGCAGGGACTCGGGCTTGAACTGTATCGGCGATTAAGTCCAGCTCATGGCGCGAAAGCGGAGAGACAATCGATTCGGCAGGGTTGCGGGCGACTGTGTACAATTGGATGCGCTTGAGCTTCCCCCCAGAGGCAAGAATATCCTTCAGGCGTCCGCAATAGGCTTCGATCTCCTTTGTTGAAGGCGTTGCGCCGCTGTTCCGAAACCATAGAGATTGAATCACCAATGGCCGGACGCGCGCTGCTTCGAGTATGTTGTATAGAATCCGGCCGAACGATTCGCTCGTTCGGTTGACAAAGCGAAAATGCTCCTCCGTGCCCGCATCCAGCTTAGCCCAAATCTCGCCATTATTCCGATCCAGTTCAGCCAGAGCGGCGCGAACGAATGGTTTCTCCAAATAGGCGGCATTGGTGAGGAGAATCAACTTCGCGGCATCGAGCTCAAAGCGCAGTCGAGCGAGCGCCGCAATCTGAACAGCTTGCTCAAAATGGGGAAATGTCGTCGGCTCGCCATCGCCTGAAAAGGCAATGTCCCGAACTCCGCGCTTCCCGGAAGGCAATACATTGAAAGGCTTGTCCTTGTATAGCAATCCGCTGCGCTCTGCTTCCAGAATTAATTCCAGTTCTCTTTCAAGTATTTCCAGGTCCACTGTGCGCAAAGAAGAAGCTATATTGCGGTTTACCTGGCAATAGACGCAATTAAAATTACACTCTTTCCCGGGATGGAGATTGATGCCGATAGATACGCCGCGACTTCTTCGGGATAGGACCGGATAGACATAGCAATTGTCTTTATATTTGCGTTCATGGCTGCGCCATGCATTTTCCATCGTGGTGTCGGTCGTCAACATCAACACTAATTATAGCATTGATCGATCAGCATCCTTATAGTCACTGTTGTAAAGATTTAATCTGTGAAATCCGTAATACAAACATGTAGGTATTTGTTTTCCTAACGCTGATTTTATTTGACAGCCATGGATTTCCCCTGTTAGGCTAATTAATACTTTTCGCTCGAATCAGAGCGGGAACAGCTTAGGACGAATTTGGCATGCGCTCAACGGGCTTACAGTTCACTATTCAATCCATTCAAGATGCAATTCTGCCCGTCATCGTAGGAATCGTACTAGTTATAAATATTAGCGTCCTTACCGGAATACATCGGTTCGGATGATGGCAAGACAACTGGGAGAAACCAGGCCGTCACCCGAACCGGGCTGACGGCTTTTTTTTTGGAATATCATCAAGCGCAGGAGACAGATACCATGACAGATGCTTCGTTTCAGGTTTCAAAGAGCACGCGAACCCTTTCGATTCTTGTTGAAAACCGATTTGGAGTGCTATCCCGAATTGCCGGGTTATTCAGCGCGCGAGGATATAACATCGAAAGCCTCACGGTAGCAGGCAGTTCCGACTCCAGCCTTTCACGAATCACGATGGTGGTACGCTGCGAGCCGCTCCTGGCCCAACAGATATTGAGACAAGTCGAAAAGCTGCCCGATACGGTTGAAGCGTCCGATTTGACTGACGCCAACTGCGTCGAGCGCGAGTTGATTCTGGTCCGAGTCCGCGCGCCGGAAACAAAAAGGACCACTCTTCTAACCGAAGCGGAAATTTTCCGCGCTCGTGTCGTTACCGCCACCCCGGACAATTATGTTTTCGAGGTGACCGGAGACACTGGAAAGGTTGAGGCTTTTCTCGATGTCGTCCGCCCTTATGGCATTGATGAAATGGTGCGAACGGGAAAAGTTGCGTTACATCGCAATTTGGCTAAGGCGTCCCATGGCGATGACAAGGCCTCAACGGCAGCCGAACTAAACCGATATAGAGAGGGATAGAACATGAAAGCACAAGTTGAGAACAAGCGCCATGCGCTTGCAGGCAAACGTATGACAGGCGCGGAAATGATGATTCAGGTTTTGGCGCAAGAGGGCGTCGACACTGTTTTTGGATATACCGGAGGAGCGATCCTTCCCACCTACGACGCAATCTTCCGTTACAACGTCGAGCATGAATCCCGCCCCAACGAGCAAATCCAGTTGATAGTCCCCGCCAACGAACAGGGCGCCGGGTTTATGGCCGCCGGATATGCCAGGGCAAGCGGTAAAGTTGGGGTTTTTATCGTCACATCGGGGCCGGGCGCAACTAATTGCCTTACGCCTATACGCGACTGTATGGCGGACTCCGTTCCCGTCGTGCTGATCTGCGGCCAGGTGGCGCGCAATGCCATAGGCACGGACGCGTTCCAGGAAGCGCCTGTTTTCAGCATCATGAACTCATGCGCCAAACATGTGTTTCTCGTGGAAGATCCGGAAGACCTTGAAATCACGATTCGAACGGCGTTCGACATTGCCCGAAGCGGCCGTCCCGGGCCTGTCGTCATAGACGTGCCGAAAGACGTCCAGAACTGGCAAGGCGTCTTCAAGGGCGAAGGTATGATCCATTTCAGAGGTTATGAAAACCGGATGAAAGAGCTCGGGCAGGCGCGTGTATCGGCGGAACAATGCGAGGATTTTTTCGATCTGCTGCAAAAAAGCGATCGGCCGTTGATTTGCGCAGGCGGAGGAGTCATCTGCTCACAAGCGGCAGAACAGCTGCGGCAATTCTCGGCGACGTTTAAAATTCCCGTGGTTACGACTTTAATGGGAATTGGCGCTGTCGACACCACCGACAGCCTTTCCCTGCACATGTTGGGCATGCACGGCATGGCTTATGCAAACTATGCAGTCATGGATTGCGATTTTCTCATTATGATCGGCGCTCGCTTCGACGACCGGGTCGCCGGCAAAGTGCAGGAGTTTGCGCCCAAGGCGCGCTTTGTCGCACATATCGATATCGACGCCGCGGAAATAGGCAAAGTCAAATCCGTGGAATGGTCTCATGTAGGCGCCGCGCGCGAAGCGCTGATTGATTTAATGCAGCATGGGAAAAAATTCCAACGGGACTTCTCCAAATGGCTGGATCATGTCAAAGAGTTGAAGACCAACCACGTCCGTAATTACGACCGCGAGAGTGAACAGATTCAGCCGCATCACGTAATCGAATGCCTGAATGAATTAACCCGGGGCGAGGCTATCGTTTGTACGGGAGTGGGTCAACATCAGATGTGGGCGGCCCAATATCTCGATTTTAAGCATCCCCGCTCGCTTCTGACTTCAGGGTCGATGGGAACCATGGGCTTCGGCCTTCCCGCCGCCATTGGAGCCCAGGCGGCATTCCCGGACCGCCTCGTGATCGATGTCGATGGGGATGGAAGCATGCGTATGAATTTGGGAGAACTTGAGACCGCCACTACCTATAACCTGCCTGTTAAAGTACTGCTCCTCAACAATTGTGGAGATGGAATGGTACGGCAATGGCAGAAGCTTTATTTCGGAAATCGGTTTTCCGGATCCGACAAGTCGCTGCGCCTGAAGGATTTCGTTAAAACAGCCCAGGCGGATGGTTATGCCTTCGCAGTCCGGATCAGTGAAAAAGCGGCTGTCCGATCGACGCTGAAAAAATTTATCGAATTCAACGGACCCGCGTTTCTGGAAATAATGGTCGATCCGGAAGCTTGCGTCTATCCCATGGTAGGACCGGGCATGGGCTATAAGGAAATGATAACCGGGGATTATATTATCGGCCGTTCTAAAGAAGAAGAAATTGTCGAGGAAAAACCTAAACTGAACGACGCATTTTAACCGCGAAACCGCTAAGGGCGCTAAGAAGCCAAGGTATTGTTTGCGCTTCCCGGCGTCCCTTGCGCCTTTGCGGTCGGGACCTATCAACAATCGAGAGGAAAAATTTTATGGCGCAAATAACATTCAAAGGAAATCCAGTCAACATCTCCGGTTCGCTCCCGAAAGTTGGGACTCCAGCTCCCGATTTCAAAGTTGTAAAAGCGGATCTTTCGCCCATAACTCTAAGTGAACTCAAAGGAAAGAAAATCATCCTTAACATTTTCCCGAGTATAGACACTCCGGTCTGCGCCAATTCGGTAAGAAGGTTCAATGTTGAAGCCGCCAAATTAAACAATACCGCAGTGTTATGCATCTCCAGAGACCTCCCCTTTGCACAGAAGCGTTTTTGCGCAGCAGAGGGAATTGCAAATGTCATGGTCGGATCCGAATATCGGGATTCAAGTTTTAGCGATGCTTATGGGATTCGAATTATCTCCGGTCCACTGGAAGGGCTGTTTTCACGGGCGATTGTTGTTATTGACGAACAAGGGAAAGTCATCTTCGCAGAAAACGCACCGGAAATCAGCGAGGAGCCCAATTATGAAAAGGCTCTCGCAGCGGTTAGAGGCTAAGGGGAAACAAGCGAGGGCTTTCTTCAGAGAATCTCCTCGTTTACTGTAATTTCAACAGGAAAGTTTTATTCCGAATCAGGACCCTAATCCCTGGTATCAATTTGCCGATACAATAATCGTGAGCCTCGAAAGACAAGAAGATAGAGAACTTTGCGCCGATCTTGTTCAAGTCCGATGGAGAAATCCGAGCGGCCTCGAACATGATGAATTGGCAATACTGGAAGACATATCGTCTTCCGGCGCTTGTCTTGAAATTGAACAACCCGTTCCCCAAGATACCGTGGTCACTCTCGAGTTTGCCACTGATAAATGTCATGCGCGCGTCATATACTGCAATCCGGAAAACTCTAAATTCCTTCTTGGAGTTCAATTTGAACAGGGCTATCGATGGTCGCGCCGCAAGTTCAAACCCCAGCATTTAATTCAATTCCGGTTGCGAAAAGTAACAAAGAATCCATGATTCCGCTGTCACCCGGGATACCCTAGCCCAGGGGTTGCTCCGCAATAGCAAAAAGGCGCGGAGTCACCGTGAGCAAAAAGGTTTGTCCCATTTTCCAGAAATTGTTATGCTAGGAGCAAGTCCGGGAATCAGGATATGCGCGGCACATCCTGATTCCCGGACTTGCTCCTAGCATAGGACTGGAGATAATTATGCTTCATAAACTGACAATAGCGGCAATAGCAATATTACTAATTTCCCCGGGCGCGACTTTGGTTTTTTCGGCTGATGAAGGCGAGATTTTGGGCGGCTCAACAAGTTCTCCAATTAAAATTGAAGTATTTTCGGATTTCCAATGCCAAGCTTGTCGCGATTTTTATCTTGGAACCATAAGGCAGGTTTTACAGAACTATTCCAGCAAAAATAAGGTTTGTGTCATTTATCACGAAACCCCTCTTGATATGCATCGATACTCTCGAAAAGCGGCAAGATATAGCAAAGCCGCTTCCCGTCTGGGTCTTCAAAATCTCCTCATGGTCTATGACGCTCTTTTCGCAAATCAGGTGCAATGGAGCAAAGACGGCAACATAGAAGCTGTTTTAGCAAAGGTTCTGCCGCCAAAAGAATTTCTGTTAATAAAGGCAATAGTCAAGGATCCAAAAATCGATCAGGCAATTAACAAAGAAACGGCATTAGCTTTTAAAAATAACATCCAATCGACTCCTACCACGGTCATTCATTACTCCGGAAAGCAGGAGAAGGTCGCAAACGCCATAAGTTATGCTTCGCTGAAACAATTCATTGATTCTAAACTCAAATGACTGTGTTAAAAGTTCTTCATTGGTTAAGTCGTCTTTTGCTCGCCGGAATCTTCATCTACAGCGGCTATGTCAAATCTCAAGAGACGCTGCAATTTGCGGCGGCCATCGAAGGATACAAACTAGCGCCGGAAGCCATTGTTTATCCTTTGGCAAGGAGCCTGCCTTGGTTGGAAATTGCATTAGGACTATTCTTATTGAGCGGTTGGAAGATACGTTGCTCGGCGATCGCGACCGCAGGACTCCTGTTGTTCTTTATAGTGGTCCTGTCTATCACTTACGCTCGCGGGATTGATGCAAACTGTGGATGTTTCAGCTTGGACGACCGCATTTCGCTTAAAACCATCGCCAGGGACAGCCTCATACTCATCCCAGCGTTTTTTCTCATATTCGAATCGCATTTTCGATCCCGCCGGACCGTATCTCCCAATGCTGTATAGTTTTTTTTATGGGGGCTTGGAACTTTCAGTAGACACGCATCCCTTCCGCCCCCAGCTCTTTATAAACCAAGGGACAGGGCGAGTATGCGTTCAAGAATAATTATGCGGAAGGCGCAGGACCTGCCGAATATTACTCTTTCTCGTCCGTAGGCTTGTTTACGGAATCCGTAACAACTCTTTCAACTTCGATTGAGCAATCTTTCAGCAAAGCTATTAAAGCGCCAATAGCCGCAAGAATGGGCGCCACTAGTGCGCCCACAACTCCTGCGGTCAAGGGAAACTCAGCGACAATTCTATTTCCCTGCTTGATTACAATCCTTCGAGCATTGCCTTCTTGAATAATGCGTCTAAGTGAATCAAGCAGCTCATTTCCTTGAAGCCAAATAGTATCCCAAACAGTACGTTCCTGCATTCCGGTCTCCTGCCGGATTTACTTTGAGCGGCCTTGTGGACGAGCTTTTTTTGAAGATCTCTGCTTGATCGGCTCCCAACGCTTTTTTATATTTTCTCGACCCATCTCTTTGAGTCTTCTGGCGCCTTTTGACAAGCCCAGACGATGTCCTTTGAACACCACCGAGGACACCTTGCGTCCTAATATCTGTGCTATTTCAGCATTGCTGTGCGTGCGATAAAGCCTCTTGAGAAGAGATACTTCTTCTTTGGTCCATCGAGGTCGCACTCTGGAAATTCTAACTTTTTTCTTATTTTTTTGCGGCAATTCCTTTGCTCCTTATAAAAAAAATCCCACAATTAGGAACTTGCTTATCTAAGCGTAACCTTTTTGCAAATGTATTTCAATGCCCAATATAAGAAATCGGGCTGGAAGGATATCTCATGATACTATGCTCATTCGATTTATTCGAAATTGCAATCGAGGGATCCTTTTGAGTAAAACCGTGAAAATCAAAATCCCAAAAGCCGTAAAAATAAAGCTCAGGCCTGACGAACATGGATTTCGAAACAGGCTTATAAGCTGGTATAAAAGGCGCAGCCGCGCGCTTCCATGGCGACACAATCCAACGCCCTATCGAGTCTGGATTTCGGAAATCATGCTTCAGCAAACTCAAGTCGCCACCGTATGTTCGTATTACGTCCGTTTTCTTAAACATTTCCCGAATATAGAGTCTCTGGCTAAAGCTTCAGAAAAGGAAATTCTCACTCTCTGGGCCGGGCTTGGCTACTATCGTCGCGCCAGAAACATAAGCAAAGCCGCCCGAGAAATCCTTGAATTCCATAAAAGCGTTTTCCCGACCGATTTTAAAACTATTCTTGCATTGCCGGGAATAGGACGCTACACGGCCGGAGCCATCTGCTCTCTGGCTCTGAACCAATCTCAGCCGATTGTCGATGGAAATATTCGCAGGGTCATCACTCGCTTCAACGGAATCAGAAATCATCGGATCGAAAGCTATTTCTGGAGTCAAATGAAAGCCTGGATTCCCAAAGGGAAAGCTTCGATTTTCAACCAGGCTATGATGGAATTGGGCGCCCTGGTATGCACACCCCTCCGGCCGCAGTGCGCTCAATGCCCAATCCAACTCTATTGTAGAGCGCAAAAAAAGAACCTCCAAGCTAGATTGCCCCAGCCTCATCCCGGAAGACCGGCTCAAAAAATTGCGATGGCAATGCTACTTTTAAAAAGAAAAAATAAAATCCTCTTAGTCGTTCAGAAGCCGGATTTCATTCCAGGCAAATGGGGATTCCCGTCCCGACAACTGTCGACCCACGATGGTTCCGTTAAGGACGCCGTTCTCCTCCTAAGTCAAGATATTCTGGGCGGCGTCATCCCACTATCCTCAGGCCCTAAAATATCTCATGCAATCGGCGACAGACGAATCACCGCTCATATTTTCACTTGCGAGACCCGTCGCTCCATTCGTTTGGAGCCAAACAATTTTTGTTGGATAGACCTCGCACGAGCTACTGAAATGCTTACCTCTTCTCTGTATATCAAAGCCCTGAAAAACACAGAAAGCCGAATGCCGTAGGCAATGCTACTGCGGCGGTCTTCCCTGAGGCGGCGGACCAAATTCTCCCTGACGACGGGGTCCTCCTCGTCCTCTCATTTCTTCGACCTTCTTGAGCCAGTCTTCAAACATTTTCTTCTGTTCTTCATTTAAAATTTCAGAAAGCTTATGATTTGTTTCGGATATGATGGCTTTGACTTTAGGTTCATGCTTGGCGCGCACGTCTCCATATATTGGCGCATATTCTTTTTCTATAGCATCCAATCGACGGCGGCGTTCTTCCATAATCGATGCGACACTTTTGGTCTGTTCCGTGGAAAGATGAAGCATTTGAGAAAACCATTTGGAAAACCATTCCCGGTTTCCCGCCCCCCCGCCACGGCCCCCAGGACGAAAATCCTGCGGGCCGCCTTGACGGGAATAATTCATCTCCGGATGTTTTTTCGTCCAAAGAAAAAATCCCGATGCCCCTACTATGCAACCAGCAAAAAAAACCGATAACAGGACGGTGAGAGCTCGCGCTCGGTTATTCATTGGGAATAACTCCCTTGTTCCAGCCAAAGTAATAAGTCGTTGTCTTCCCGAACCTGGGAAGCGCTGGCGCCCAAATTTTGAGAATAAGTTTCGCCCATCAAAATCCCGTAGGCTGTATTATTTACAGGGATTGTCTGGCGGTTAAGAAAAATCCACAAGAAGGAGAATAAAGCGAGCGCCATCGTTAAAGTCGCCAAAGCAGGTCCTGGGCGCAGCCATGATATAACCATCGAATCCCACGTCCTGGTTTGACTGAAAGCGCGTGACACTATTTGCCTGGACAAATCGGGCGCCGCTTCCACCACTTCCTGTTTGAGTACAAAAGCTACGTTGCTTATAAGAGTTCTTTTGATCTGGCAATCAGGACAAGCCGCCAGATGCATCTCGAACTGTTCCCGTTCCACCGGATTTAGTTCTTTGTCGTGATACTTATCAAATAATTTACAGGTTCGCATTTTAGTTTTTTCGCTCCTTTTTCTTTAAGCCTGAAAGGTAGGCGCGAAACTTCTTTTGCAACTCCGCCCGAGCTCTCGAAACTCGAACTCTGGCTGCAATTTCCGAAGTGCCCAACAGCTGGGCAATCTCCCGGTAATCCTTATCCTCGACTTCCCGTAAAATAAAGGCAGTACGATGCTTAGGTTCCAATCCCTCCAGCAATGCCTTCGCCACCCTCACATGTCCTTCCCGGCTATCTTTGAGGGTAGATTCAAAATCGTTATCGCTGGTGAGATCCTTTAGCAATCTTTGTTGATCAAATTCCCTGAGTTCCGACCAAAGCTGCATCTTTCGTCCTTTTCTCCGACGAAGCTGGTCAATACAATAATTCGTGGCGATGCGTATAATCCAGGGCCCGAACGGGTATTTGAGGTCGAATCTGGGCAGCGCTGTGAAGGCCCGCAGGAATATCTCTTGAACGGCATCTTCATTTTCTGATGAATTCCCAAGAACCCGATGAACGGACCCCCAGACAGCGGCTTGATACCGACGCACCAGTTCAGTAAAAGCCGATTCATCACCCTTGAGCGTGTTTTCGATCAGACTCTTATCTGCCGAATCTATCATGCTCATTTTTTTATTACGGAAAGATAGCTAATTGTTACACGAATTGCCACAGAATCATCTCAAAATGAATGAGAACCGGTGTTTCGCATGAAATTAATGATAGATTCAACGTCACGCAGATCGGAAATCAGCAAATCCGGATTATAGGGACGTAGATCATTTATGCTATATCTGGCGCTCGCTACCGCGATAACACTGGCATCTGCTGCATGACCGTGAATGATATCCAAAGGTGTGTCTCCGATGACACAGGCGCCTTCAAAAGGAGCCGGCGCAATCTTCTTTATTCCCTGCTGAATGCCGATTTTCGTAAGAGTTGTTCGATCTTCTGAATCCGAACCATAACCTCCAAAGTGAAAATAACCGGTCAGACCGGCTTTCTCCAGCTTGATTCTAGCGCCTTGTTCCAAGTTGCCGGTCGCCAGCCCAATAATAAAATCGGGCTGAGAAGAAAGTGTTTGAAGCAGTTCGGAAACCCCAGGAAGGATTCGGATAGAACCCTGTTCTCTTGCCCGGTCCATCTCGGTTTCAAGATAATTTAAATAAGACGAAAACAGCCTGTTTTGCGTTTCACAATCGCCTGGATCCGCAATATTAAAATAGGACATA
The DNA here is from genome assembly GCA_964441405.1 of uncultured Acidobacteriota bacterium. Classification (GTDB taxonomy): domain Bacteria; phylum Acidobacteriota; class UBA6911; order UBA6911; family UBA6911; genus UBA6911. The sequence continues at coordinate 92,868 of CAYTYP010000006.1, read as the reverse complement.
AACTCTTTTGCAATAAGAGGATCTGTTTTCCCGTCCGGACGGATTATTTCGTTTTCCACGTTAACGCCGAATACAACTCGAAACGCCCGGCTAAAAGCCCGCATTCCGGCGCCATCGGCTGTAATTAAGGTGCCATCCACATCAAACAACGCTAATCTCATTTATCTTTATTCTTTCCCTGACATGCTTTTTATATCCGATAAATCCAACCGATGGAAGATTAAACAGGAGATGATTTGAAATCAAGGAGAAGACCGGATGCGATCCCGATGATCTATGATATCGTTATTTAATAACTGAACTAATAATGGAGATGGAGGTGATTTTTAACAATCTGGCGCACGCCCGGCTGTATGGCTTCCCAACGTGTAGCTGCATCTTTTTTAAGAATGATCATGGTCTGATTCACAGTCACTTCGTTAATTCCCGGCAGCGCAAATAAATCCCGTATCAATCCATCATCTGTGACCGGAATTTCGATTCGATTGCGATATTGGAGAGTGGTTTCGGAGAGTTTTGTTCCCAGATAGAATACGCCCATATCCGATGTAGGATTCAATTCATCCGATATGACGCCCATCCCTGATTCTTCAACAACTTCTTGGCTCCTGGTCCCATAGTGACGGAACACAAAAGTAACCAGGATTCCCAGAGCAGCGATAAGACAAAGAAAAAACAGGAGATTGGTTATCTCGTACTTCTTTAAACTCCTGCGCGTCCCAGATTTTCCCAATCCCCCTCCAAAACAGCGGAGATTAAAACACAATGACTACTCATAACGCAGGCATTCAATTGGATCCAGGTTCGAAGCTTGAACCGCCGGATAGATTCCAAAAATAAGACCGATAACCGAACTGACACCGAACGAAAGCCCTACTGAGGCATAGGTTATCAAAGTGCTCCATCCGGAGAACATAGCTACAGCTTTCGATATTCCATATCCCAGCCCGACGCCTATTATGCCTCCAGCCAAACTGATGGCTATGGCTTCTGCCATGAATTGGGTTCTGATATCCATCTTTTTTGCGCCGATAGCGCGTCTCAAACCGATTTCGTTGGTTCTTTCCAGGACAGAAGCCAGCATGATGTTCATGATCCCGATGCCGCCGACGAGAAGTGAAATGCTGGCAATCGCGCCCATCACGATATTGAAGATGCCTTGAGTCCGTTGATTCTGTTCCAGGAGCTTCTCAGGAACGATTATAGAATAATCATCCACATATCGATGCATCACGGACATGAGATTATTAATCGTCGAAGCCTGTTCCCGAATGTTGGCATCCGGACTGATCTGAACTACAATTTCGTTCAGCTCGTTTTCGACCGATTCCGTATCAAACTTTTTGATCGCAGTTGTAATCGGGATATAGACGTCGTTATTTGGGTTTTGGACCTTCACTCCTTCAAATTCCTGCTTTTCCGCAGCGTAATCGGCCAGAACGCCAACAACTTTCATCCAGATGTCGTTCACCTTGATCTGCTGACCCAGCACATCTCCGAAGCCGAACAGCTTCTGTTTCGCGACGATTCCGAGAACGCACACCTGGGCGTTGGACTTCTCATCTTCCGGCAGGAAAAATGATCCCTGCAAGAGCTTGAGATTCTGAATAACCGGGTATGTGCTGCTCACGCCAAGAACACGGCTGTCGCTTTTCGCTTTTTCAGAAATAATCGAATAACTCTTAACCAGTCTGGAAGCGGAAATCAGAGGTTTCGGTTTAATAATTTCCTCAAGAGCTTCAACATCGCGAAGGGAAACGCCCAAAGATTCTGTTCGAATCTGTTTCAGCTCCTCCGACTTGAATTCCTTCGCCTGGATAATAATGTTGCGAATCCCGAAATTTTGAATAATCCGCAAACTTTCTTCTTCCGCCCCCGCGCCGATGGAAAGCATAGCGATAACGGCTCCGACGCCGAAAATCATACCCAACATGGTCAGAAAGGAACGTAGTTTATGCCTTCCCAGGTTGGCCAAGGCGCCTATCATCGTCTCCGCTGATAACATAATCTCTTAAACCTCAGTTCCGAAATAATTGAAACTGCTTCAAACTCTTGTTCCAAGGCTCCTAGCGGCCGCCTCTCATCATCATCATTCTCATACCGCCTCCTCCTGGAGGCATTCCCGGCGGCATGCCTCTGCCGTTCTGGGTTTGGCTTCCCTTGCTGAAATCGGGCAGGTATAACTTTCGAGTCTCAAACGGATTGCGCAGGGCTATTAAATCGCCCTCTTCCACGCCACTCACGATGATAGCTTCTCCATGAGAACTAAGCCCTGTTTTGACGACTTTGGGCGCAAAACTCTTGGCCGTCTTCACATAGACAAGACTGTCCCGCTCTTTCTCCCGATAATTAACCGCACTGGACGGAACAACGAAGCAGGAGGCATATTCCTCAAGAACAACGTTTCCCCGCAAATTCATACCTGGGCGAATACGCTTCAAATCCCCACTGGCATCCGAAATAGCCACATCGCAGGTAAAATAACGGAGAGGCGAGTCCATCTCGATTGTGCCGGCCACGGATGAGACGCTGCTCAAGGTACCGTGATAATCCCTCTCAGGAATGGCATCCAATTTAATCACGACCGGTTGGCCTTTGGCCAGACTCCCTCCATCTCTTTCAAGAACATAAATCCGTGCTTGCAAGACGGAAAGGTTCACTATTTCCACTAACGCCTGTCCAGGCTGGCATTCATCGCCGATCTGGGGATCCTGCCGGCGTTCCCTGCGATACAGAACCAATCCGGACACAGGCGCACGGAGTTCCATCGAATCGAGAGAATTTTTAATTACATTTATTTCCGATTGAGCGCGGTTTCTTTCAATAGCCAGAATCTGCTGATCCGAACGGGCAATACGTTGCTGTGTTTTTTCTTTATTCTTTAAGAAATCAATGCGCGCTTTGGCATAAACGGCGTCCGCCTGCGCTGTAATGATATCCCATTTTGAAAAGATCGTCTCATCCTGGGGCATGACGGTCATAGCATAGTCGTAAGACAATTCCGCATCGGTACGATCTATTTTCAGTGTTTTCTGGTCTGTGCCTTGCTGGTTGGTTTTAATCTTCGTGTTTTCCTGGTTCGCATCCAGGGTATTCTGTTGTTTTTCAAGACTGAGCTTCGCATCCGTGCTGTCGAAGCGAACAACCGGGTCGCCCGCCTGCACAAAACTCCCCTCGGGAATAAGCCATGAAAGCTTCATGCTGCCTGTGGGCGTATTAGGCGTCATCACCGGAGTTGTTTCCATTCCAACAATTTCTCCGTTAGATGGCACCGTGAGACTGAATTTCTGCTTGCTCAGCTTTGTTACCGGAACGGGGTCATCCTCAGTAGCGGCCAATACCTTGGAGATCTGAGCAGAGATATTCGTCCGGTATTGAAAGAGCAGCACTCCGCCGATTAATAAAACAACCAGAATTACAATGCGCCCTACGATCCTCATTGAGGAACGGGATTTAGGCTGTTCGCCGTGTGTCATCTGAATCACCTCAGGCTTTTGGTTTTATTCTAATTTTTTCGTTTGCGTTCAGCCCCGACGCAACAACAGCAGTAACGCCATCATTTGTTTTCAGCTCGATTTCACGCCACGAGAAAGATTTAGTTTCCGGATGCCATACCTGAACAAAGGATCTGCCATCTCGTTCCTGTATGCTGGACAATGGGATAGCCGCGATCTTGGGATACTGGCCAACCAGGATTTGAGCTTTCAAACTCATTCCCGGACGCAATTGCTTTCTGTCGACGTCTTCAAATTCAACATAGGCGTCGCAGCTCTTCTGCGGCCGGTCAAAGTTGGCCTGTTTCAGAATCGTGCCGATGCTCACTATTTTCCCTCTGAAAGTCTGGCCTCGAACGGCATCCACTGTAATATTTGCCGTCTGACCCACCTGCACCTTTCCGGAATCCACTTCATCCACTACGATTCGCGCCCGGATTGTAGATAAATCAGGAATCTCCATTACCGCGTCCATGCCGAAAATGTTGCTGCCGACCGTTTTGGCCTCATTATTCCAATCGCGTTTATAAATGACTACTCCATCGACTGGCGCGCGGACGGTATAAGAATCCATCGCGTCCATCAAATCATCTATCCGGTTGCGATAGTAAGTTTCATTGCTGCTGGTGATCTGCAGATCCAACTGGCTGCTCTTAGTCGCAAGAGCGATCTTTTTTTCCATGGACTCCACATTTTTCCTGGCTGCATCGCGCTGAATGCGAATCTTCTCAACTTCGATGCCGCTCAACAGGTCAACCTGTGAGCTCATCTTTACTTCCAGTTTCTGGAGATCGGATTTCGCCTGCTCCAGGGACAGCTTTTGGTTTTTAAGATTAAGATCGGAGTTGGATCGCTTATTCTGGCGATCCTCCTGGACGCGTTGAAAGTTTGCAGTTTCATCTCTCATGCTTCGGGCAATTTCCGAAGTGTCATATTCCATCAAGAAATCACCTTCGGAAACGCGCGTTCCTTCATCAATCATGCGCGTCAGCTTGAAACGCCTTTGGCCCCTGACCTGAGGCGGGCTGATGCTGACGCTCTTGGTGGCTTCCAACGTCCCGGCGGCGCTCACAACGACCGGGAAATCGACGCGTTGCACTGTTATCAAATCCGTATCGCTGACATTCGCGGATGCTTTGCCTGTGGTCAAATACCAGTAAGCCGCGCCGGCTATGCCGACGACCAGAATAAGCAGGACAATCCATTTTTTTATATTCATTTGGCCACCTTCGCACTTAGCTGTAACGGAAGCAACGAATCGCCTGCAGATAATCCGGACGCTATTTGAACCATACGATCTCCAATAGCTCCGGGTTTAACGAATTCTATGCTGGCAGTTTTAGGATTGTTTCCTTTGAAAACATAATATCGGTTTTGTGAATCGAGCCCAAGATATTCCCGCGGAATCGCCGGAGCATTCTTCGCCAAAATAATAGGGACAACGATACGTGCAGTCATACCGGGCTTCATCAGACTGCTGTCCGCTTTATCCAGTTGAACGACAGCCTGAAAAACTTTCTTTTGAGTGGCGAATCCTTTGCGACTCGCCACGCTGGTCAGCGATACAATCCGGCCGCCTGCTTTAAATCCAACCAGGGCGTCCAGAAACACATCGCAGCGCATGTCACGCGACAGCAGGCTGTATTCCGTATCATGGACATACCCGATTACCTGCATGCTGGATAAATCGGGAAGGCTTGCGACTTCCATGCCATGGAACAATGTGTCTCCAACCTGAACTTTGCGATTGTTTTGCCAATTGTCGCCATAAATCAGGATCCCATCCTGAGGAGCGTCAATTTTCAGGAGCGTCATATCGCTGATTATTTTTTTCAGATTAATTTCAGCCTGCGATCTGCTGATTTCCACCAGGGTCATCTGTGATTTATAGTTTCTTTCAAAGTTATCCAATTGCTCCTGGGCTTTATCCAAGGACAATTTCGATTGCTGCAGGTTCAATTGATACCTTTGATAATCATTGGCCGACAACAAATCTTTCCCGATCTTGGCATACAGCATGTCTTGATCGACCTTTGACTGCGCCTGGGATAAAGAATTGAGGAGATCGCAACGCTGAGATTCCTGGTCGACTTTTGTTTTCTCAATCTTTAGCTTTGACTCATCCAGGGTGCGTTCAGATTCAGATTTATTGCTCAGCAGCGAGGAATCATCAAACTCGACAATCCGCTCGCCTTTTTTAATCTGTGAGCCTTCAGGCGCCAGGAATGTGACCATATTGGAGAAACTGCTTCGAATATCCGGCGCGCTGATGGATGTGAATTGCGCCGCTTTCAGTTCTCCGGTAAGGGTCAATTCCTTAATCACCTGCCCATTGGCGACAGTGTAGATTTTTTGTTTTGCAGGCTCAGGAGCAGCCGCAGCTTTCGGCAGATTCTTGTCCGCCTTGCCGTTGCTGATTCCTTGATTCTGAGCCAATGCAGGGTTGTACCATAGTCCGGCGGCGACAAAGATAACAGCTATTGCAGCAAAAACCGCCAGGATCCTGATTGCGTTGTATCTCTTTTTCTTCATAGCCATTTGCAGATCTCTAGTTCATTCGCATTAACAGATTAGAACATACCCGGATTCCTTGACCCAGGCGGTGGCTGCTGGGCTTTGACCCAGTTCGTCCAGTCCTCTTCGACTTTTAAAAAATTACTCCCAAGGACATCGCCTTGGACCAAATAATCCCAGCAACTTTTCCCTTCCTGCACATACTTGACCATAGCTTTGACTTTATCAATCCCAATTTTTTCAATCAGATAAGCGAAAAGCGTGCTGGACTGTCCGTCAAAGAGCATTCGATCCTGTTGGTCTTTTGAAAGGTTCATTTGCATGCCGCCGCTGCGTTGGCCGCCACTGCTTCCGGCATTCACCTTGCTCCTTCCGGAAGCGCCGTTGCCATTTGCTCCGGCAGGGGGCATTCCACCAAAGTTGCCCATTCCGCCGCCTGGCATGCCGCTCATCCCTCCGGCGCCTGATGGCATTCCAGGAAATCCTCCGGCAGGCATACCACCGGAGTTGCCTGATGGCATGCCAGGAAATCCTCCGGCGGGCATACCACCGGAGTTGCCTGATGGCATTCCAGGAAATCCTCCGGCAGGCATACCGCCGGAGTTTCCTGATGGCATGCCGCTAAATCCGCCGGGTCCCATTCCCCCAAAGCCGGAGCCTCCATTGCCGCCGCTTGCGCGGCCGGAGGTTCCACTGGTGGTATCCACAAAAGGACGAGACATGGCAAGGACATCTTCTATAGGAAACGTTTCATCTATATGCTGCTGCAGGTAGGATAAATTGGAAAGAGAGCCGACTGCATAGGATGTAATGCCGATATCCAGCCAATCCGGCAAAGGGCTTTTGCCTACATCCTCTATCCGCGAAGATCGATAGATCAAATCCTTTACTTGCGAAGTCTGCAGCACAGCATAGGCGATCTTTTGCGCTACTTCTGTCGCCATCCGTTTTTCAGCCTGGGCAGCCATATCGGGCGACATGCCCCCCCCCATACGACCCAGCGCCTGGGAAGGCATCTGCGTTCCCTGAGACTTCATGTTCGCCATCATCTGCTTCATCTGTTGTTCCATCTGTTGCATTCTTACCTGGGATGTTTCCACTGTAAGAGACCAGCTGTATCCTGCTTTCAATACTCTAGGCTCATACACGGAATCTTTCTGGGCAAGTGTGGAGCATATAAAAATCGCCCCTTTAGGCAGGTTCTCCCCCAATATTGCTTTAAGCCGTGATATTGCTTCAATCGCCGGCTTTTCATAGGGAGCGACATCCTTCTGGCTGGAAGCAAAAAAATCAATTCCCGGGGCCGCCTGTCTAAAAGAATTAAAGTTTTTAAATCCGCTCTGCTCAACCGCAACCAGGTTGGCGCTGAGCATTAAAAATAAAACCAACACCGCAATGATAGGTCGGACCATATCGGATACCCTATCTCCTGCCCAGCTTTTTAGCCAAGCTGTAATTTCCTTCAAACCTGTCGCATGTTAATTACGTCACACCCTTGCTACTTGTTACAATTGAGACGCATAGCTTGCACTTCAGTGCTTTTTTACTGCGCAGGCGCAACAGAGCATAATACAAAGGTTTCAATTCACTCCAAAATTTATTTTTGACGCTCCAGTATTGAAACCAACTAATTGGGCGGCCAATCCTGACATTTCCGTTATTGAAAGTATTGCCATGTAATGAACAATACTTCACTATAATGGAACAAATGAGGTTGCGTATGAACATGCCTGGAAAGCGGATTTTAATTTTTTCTTCATTTGCGTTTCTCTTCTTAATCGCCTTGGGACCGGCAAAAGAGAAGGAGCGCTGGAAAGAATTATATAATGCGGTTGGCGACATTAAAATCCATTATTTGGACGCCGGTTCGGGAGATAGAACCCTGGTCTTTATTCCCGGATGGACTATGCCCGCCGAAATATGGGAAAACCAGATTGTTTATTTTTCATCTAGAGGATTTCGGATTATTGCGTTGGACCCTCGCTCTCAGGGATTGACAACAAAAACCGACTCCGGCAACACCTACCAACAGCACGCGGCGGATCTGCACGTTTTGCTCAAAAATCTGAAAATAGATCACTTCTGCCTCATCGGCTGGGACGCCGGAGTAACAACGCTTCTGGAATACATCTCAAGTCCCGAAACATTTAAACCGGAAAACATGGTTTTTGTAGGCGGCAGCCCCACAGTCCTGAAAACAGATGATTTCCCAGGATCGGCCGCCCTTCAACAGTATCGAACGCTATTTTTCAGCCTTCAGGATAAGCGGGCAAAGGCGACCGCTAAATACGTCCGCAATTTGTTTAAATTAAACCAGCCGGAGAGCCTTCTAAACGATCTGGCCAAGAGCAGCTTGAAAACTCCAATGAGCGCAGCTATTTCACTGTTATTCGATCAGCTGACCGGAGACAGGAGATCCGCTCTGATCCACATCTCCATCCCTACTTTGATTATCGCTAATCCGGACAATCGGGTTATGGGAGAGTATTTCAAATCAAAAATTCCCCGGGCGAATCTTCAGGTAATTGAGGGAACGGGAGAGGCAATATTCGTGGAAAAACCACAATCATTCAATCAGGCAGTCGAATCTTTTCTGGGCGAACGATAAAACAAAATTACGAATTACGAATGACGAATTACGAATTAAAACACGCATAAGTCTTTAACTCGTAATTCGTAATTCGTAATTCGTCATTCGTCATTGGGGGTTGGGTTTGCGCTTTACGACGCCTTTGGATGTCAAATAGTAAGGCATGGAAATAGCTTCTTCCATTCTTTTACGATAACCTCTTACAAGCCATTCCCGTTCACAGAAATGATCGAGAATCCTTCCTCGAACTCTTGGACGAGATTCCGCTTGAAAGAATGCTTCGAGCAGCGCCTCTCTGATTGCTTCATCGCCATTGCGCGCCAGACAGTCTATTGCCGCGATACATACATCATCATCTTCGTCGTTCAGGAAATGGAGAATGATTTTGTAAACCTTAGGAAAAGCTTCGTCTGAAAGATGAGCGATCAACACAGCTTTGGCTTCGGGCCAGCGCGTGTAGCCTCCGGAAAGCGCATTCAGTATCCCGATTAATTTTTCATGAAATTCATCCGGCGGAAGTATTTCTTTCAAGGCGGCGGCCGGATATGTCACGTCCGGTTCACTTTTCAAAAAATGGAGAATCGGATCTACCGCAATCCTACCCATTTTTACGAAGAGCTGTACGGCATATTGCTTTTCTTCAAGATCCATGCTGGTTTGAGGCGTCTGAACTGTAAATCTTCGCAGCAAAGCAGTTGCGGACTCCTCGGTCCGCCACGAAGCAAGCCGCTCCATTGCCATTACCCTGGTAGACGCCTCCCCATGAACCTGAGTGATCTGTTTAATCGCTCTTTTTATCTGGCGCTCTGATGGACCCGTTTGACTCGAAAAAAGATTTCGAAAAAATCCCATATATTAAACGACCATTGCCTGGAACAGTTGTTTATGTAAGGAGTCAGGACCTGGTTTTTTCTGACCGGCTGCGAATATATCACATCAAGTTCTTAGTGTGGAGATGATCATTACGGTTTATAATGAAATAATTATGGAAGAACGAGACCTATATAACGAGAAAGATGAAGTCGTACCTGCAAATATCTACTGTCCGAAATGCCGGACGACCATGGAGTATTCGATTAAATGGCGGCGGCGGACCAAAAAGGCTTCCATTCCTCCGGGAGCCAACGAACAGGATCGGGCGAGGTTTGTTAAAGCGCGCAATTATCGAATTCGGCTGGATGACAAATTGCGCTGTAAGAATCCACGCTGCGGCAAAACCATAGAAATTACGACTCTGCAGACAGTGGTTTTCGATTGAAAAAGAAGTCCCAGCTGTCAGTTGGTTAGGAACTTGGCGAGTATTCATGTACAAAATCGGCGAGGGCTTTCACCGAGTCTTCGGGCGTCGTTGGCAGTATCCCATGGCCCAGATTGAAAATATGGCCGGGTCTCATGTTGGCATCATCCAGAATCTCCGCCGCTTTTTCCGCCAAAACTGGCCAAGGAGCCATTAATGCAACCGGGTCCAGATTCCCCTGAATCCCGGCGCCGGAGCCGATGAGCTGCCAGGCGTCCCCAAGAGTGATGCGCCAATCTACACTGATGACATCGCCGCCGGCTTCTTTAAGAAGACCGAGAGATCCGGCAGTTCCTGTCGCGAAGTGGATGGAAGGAATTCCCTCCTTTCGCAATTCTCTGAAAATTGCCTGGTTGTGAGGAAGGACATATTTCCGATAATCCGAAGGACTCAGGCATCCTGCCCACGAGTCAAAAACCTGAACCGCCTGGGCTCCGGCTCGAACCTGCGCTTTTAAAAAGCTCACTATTGTTTCCCGGAACCTGGTCATAAGCAGATCCCATGACGCATTGTCCCGATGCATCAGGTCTTTTGTGAAAAGATATTGCGACGATGCAGCCCCTTCTATCGCATAACTTGCCAAAGTAAATGGAGCGCCGGCAAACCCTATTAAAGGCACTTTCTGATCGATTTCCGACCTCACAATTTTCAGAGCTTTTAAAACAAAATCCAGGTCGTTCTCGGGATTTGCGATGCGTAGCGACTGGACAGCGGAGAGGCAGCGCAGGGGGGTTCGAATTTCCGGTCCTCCTTTCGATGTAAATTCGACTTCAAGGCCCATGCCTTCCAGCGGAAGCAGTATGTCGGCGAAAATAATGGCGGCGTCCAATGAAAAACTTTTTATCGGTTGAAGTGTTATTTGGGCCGCAAGCTCAGGGTTTTTAAACATCTCCATCAGGCTGTAGCGCTCGCGAATTGCCCGATAAGACTTCATATAGCGGCCAGCCTGGCGCATGAACCAGACCGGAGTGCAATCGGCTTTTTCCAACCGAAGAGCTTTTAAGAATCTATCATTTCGGCCCATTTTCAATCCTTATCAAGAAAGCCTCTGGAAATCATTGGGTAAACAAGAGCTGCGCTATTTGCGTTTAATGGGATTGCTCATTTCCTTTTGAAAATCTGAATTCATCCGAGACAAAGCCTTCAATGAATCGAGAAAACTGGATCCTCGCAATTCTTCCACCCCCACGGTGAATCGCTCCGGGTATATAAATTGAAAGATGCGCTGAGCCACTGCGTGCGCTGCATCTGCAATTTGGATTGAGGAATCAACAACGGACTTTGTATTGCCGCTAGACTTGCCGGCATGCGTTTGCTCTTTTTGTTTTGTTCTGGGAATAGCAAGGATAAGGTTCGTCCTTAATTTAGAAATAACTTTCCCTAATTCCAGAGAGTGCATCAGACTTATCGCCTTCGCTTTCGCACGAAGATTCGGCTCAATAGCCGGATCGCTCGAGACACGCGACAGGACAGGCAGATCCGAGGCATAACGTTCCATTTTCTTATTCAATTCGATCGTTTGAACGGCGTATAGATACATACGCATCTTAAGAATTTCAAAATCGGACTGGAGCATTTCCAAACTATTCTGCTCACTAAGCTTCATACTGGAATGCCCCAGGTTATAGCGCAATTCATAATTCTGCCAAATACCGGGAGGCGGATCATTTTCATCCTGATCCGAAACACCCTCTTTATTCTCCTTCATCGGGCGTGAAACATCTAACTCAATTTGAAACGAGCTCTGCAGCGGTTGAATCATTTCCTGAAACTTCTGATAACTTTTCTCGTCTTCGATCAAACTTCGCACCTTCATCCCGCTTTCGTTGAATTCGAAAGTTGCATCCATCCCCTGGCATAGGGCGCTTTCATGAAAACGCAACCATACTTCCTGCAATGCACGTGGCGCTTTGCGGTAGGACGAACCCTCTTCAGGCGGGATGCCGCTCATGGAGATCCGGGGAGCCATCCCGATAAAAAACAGACAAAAAAGAAATAAAACTGCAATTCTATGCATAGTTTCCTATTATTTTGTTGGGCGCTATAATAATTAGTGTACGAGTTATCGGCTCGATTGTACAGTTTCACCGCATCCGGAAAGGCAATAGAAACAATTTCCCTTATTTTTTGTATACTGATTACGGAGGAGCAAAATGGAACCTGGCAGAATGGTGTTAAAACAGGCGGAAATCGGCCCGATGATGAATTTCATTTATCTGATTGGTTGCGCGCAAACAAGGGAAGCGGCGGTCGTGGATCCGGCATGGGATGTGCCGGCGATCATAAAAACAGCTCAGGATCTGAATCTTGAAATCAAACACATTCTTGTGACGCACGGACATCCCGATCACATCAATGGCCTGGAGGCAATGTTAGAGGCTACCGGCGCGCGGGTTTACATTCATTCCGACGAGGTCGAATATATAAAAGAGGTCGCAAAAAGCTTTGGGATGTCGACAAAGTTTTTGACCCGACGTTCCGGTGATATCCAGACAGTATCCGAGGGCGACATCATTCAAGTAGGCAAGCTTCCTATCGAAATCATCCATACTCCCGGCCATAGCCCCGGCTCGCAATGTTTCCTGGTCGAAGATTGCCTGATCTCCGGAGATACGCTGTTTGTAGACGCCTGCGGTCGCGTGGATATGCCGGGAGGCGAACCGGAGAAAATGTGGCGGAGTCTGAATCAAAAACTGCGAAGTTTGAAAGACAGCGTCATTGTCTATCCGGGACATGATTACGGGGGCAGTCCAACGTCCACCATCGGCGAGCAGAAAAAAACCAATGCTTATATGAATATTGGCTCCGCCCAGCAATTTATACGAGCCATGGCTTGAAGCGTCTATCGCCGGCCTGGGAGCGCGGGCCTCTTGATTCCTGCGCTCCGCTAAACAATACCAAGCTTGTGCTTGATCTGGCCGGCAATCCACTCTATAACTCTTATTTTGAATTTAATCTGCGTCGTACGCACAGGAGGACACAGATGGAGTTTTATATCGAAAAACACAGCACAACTCCTGTTGTCCGTCAGATCGAGGAGCAAATAAAAATCGCCGTTATGATGGGCACATTCAGAAACGGCGACACCCTGCCCTCCATTCGTGACATTGAAAAGCAGACCGGCGTCAATCGAAGTCAGATACACAAGGCGTATCTTTCCCTAAGGCGGTCGGGATTGCTGGTTCTGACCCGCGGGAAAGGAACCGTAGTGGTTACGGCGACGGACACTCCCCGTTCTTTCAACGAGAACTGCCGGAAATTGAGCAAGACAATAATTTCAAGGGCTCGTCAGTTGGGAATTTCGCCCACTGCTTTTGCAAGATACTTGAGCCGGCAAGCCCAGGAAGATGAGCGTCGCACTCCGCTCTTAATGTACGTGGATATCCGCGCGGAAGTCGCGGAACAAACAGCTGCTGAAATTTCCCAACTATGGCAAGTGCCGGTATCCGGACTGGCGTATGATGATTTGAAAACTGCAATTGCCCCAGGTTCCATCCGACAAAAATTCCTGGCCAGCCATATCATGTACGAACATGTCCGATTGCTTTTTCCTAAGAGGAAGCCTGCCATCATTCCCATCAAAGTACGATATTCGGAGCAGACCATCAAAAGGCTTCAACAGATTAAAGCGGACGCTTCTGTGCTCCTTGTACTTTTACCTCAACCTTCACACAGAGCTGAATTTTTTGTTTCGCAAGTACGCAACATGTTGAAATCCCCCAAAACAAAGGTTGCCTGGGCTTCTGTCCGCAACCAGTCGGATTTCCGCGCCTTGTTGAAAAAATCTCCTCAGGACTACTTCATCGTCGGCCCTGGAGCCAGAGGAGAGATCCCTCGAGAGATGAGGCAGAATCCTCGCATAGTGCAATTGAATGCTCAGCTCGATCCCGCTTCGCTGGAAGCGGCCAGAATTCGCGCGGGCGTCGTTATATAATCCGCTCCGGGAGCGCGAGCGGCCTTTCCGACCTCAATAGGCTTTTGCGAAATAAGCTCTTTTTTGCGCCGGCTTGCCGCATTCAATGCAGGTTCCCGTTTCATCGGATTGTTCGAGAGGAATGCAACGCAAGGTAGCCTTGGTTTTCTCTTTGATGCTTTTCTCACATTGCGCGTCTCCGCACCAGAAAGAATAAGCGAATCCCTTCTCAACAACGGAAGTGAATTCACTAAAATCTTTTGGAGCGACCGTATTGGCATTGCGGAAATTGAGAGCTCGATCGTAGAGTGCGGATTGAATCGTATTCAGCGTCTGCGCCACAGCGTCCGTCAAACCTGCTTGCGGGACAAAAGACTTGCCTTCTTTCCCGGGTTTATCGCGCCTTGCAAGCACAACAGTGTTTTTAGCGACATCTTTCGGGCCGATTTCGATGCGCAGCGGCACGCCCCTCATTTCCCAGTCGTTAAATTTAAAACCAGGACTCGTCCCTTCGCGCTCATCTAAAATAACCCTGATATTCGAAACGACCAGCTCCGATCGAATTCTGCCCGCGACCTCCATAACAGAGGCTTTCTCATCATCGCTCTTGTAAATTGGAACAATCACAACCTGATAAGGCGCCAGCTTGGGAGGCAGAATCAAACCCTGGTCATCGCCATGCACCATGATGATCGCGCCGATAAATCGAGTAGACAGTCCCCAGGATGTAGTCCAGCAATATTGGAGCTCGCCTTTTTTATCCAAATATTTAATATCGAACGCCTTGGAAAAGTTCTGCCCCAGATTATGGGAAGTGCCGGATTGCAGTGCTTTTCCATCCCCCATCATAGCTTCAATGGAATAGGTTCGATCTGCGCCCGCAAATCGTTCCGATTCCGATTTCAGACCGGGGATTACCGGAATAGCAGCTTCGTTAACAGCGAAATCCACATAAATGTCCAGCATCTGACGAGTTTCAGCTTCCGCCTCTTCCAATGTGGCATGCGCTGTATGGCCTTCCTGCCAGAAGAACTCTGTTGTGCGCAGAAAAAGTTTGGTGCGCATTTCCCAACGCACGACACTGTTCCATTGATTGATCTTCAACGGCAGATCCCGATAAGATTGGATCCATCTGGCATAAGAATGACCAATGATGGTTTCCGATGTCGGACGCACCACCAGGGGTTCCTCCAGCTCCTCGCCTCCGCCGTGAGTAACTACGGCCAATTCGGGAGAAAAACCCTCGACATGCGATTTTTCTTTTTCGATAAAACTGCGAGGAATCAGAAGCGGGAAAGCCGCATTGACATGCCCGGTCGCTTTAAAACGCCGATCCAGCGCCTGTTGGATATTTTCCCACAGCGCCCACCCATAAGGTCGCACAATCATGCACCCGCGCACCGGAGCATAGTCAGCCAGCTCGGCGCGCAGCACTAATGCGTTGTACCACTCCGAGAAGTCTTCTGAACGAGAAGGAATTTTCAGATCCGCCATGGATTGCCTCGCTTATAATAAGCTTGAAAGCCTATAGAACCCTCCATCCTATGTCAACTTCAGAGTTCCCGGTTCAGAGTGCAATCGAGAAACCTTGAACCCTTCACCGTATCTTTCCGATAAGGTTAATACTGCCGAGATATATTATTGGAGGATGGTTCACCTTGGAGAAACGTTGGCTAAAAGCAGAACTGCATTCACACTGCAGCCTGGACCCTATCGATTATCGAATATGTCCATACACTCCTGAGCAATTAATCTCTAAAGCCGCGGAACTTGGCTATGATGTTCTCGCTATCACCTGTCATAATAGGGACATCTGGACGGAAAAATTGTCGGAATACGCCCAAAGCCTTGGGATCACATTAATTCCGGGGATGGAGGTTGCAGCCGAAGGAACACGCCATGTTCTAGTTTACAATTTTCATACAGGGGCTGAAAATCTCAACACTTTGGGAAAAATCCGCGAAAGGTCGCGAGAGGATACGCTTGTAATTGCATCCCATCCTTTCTTCCCCGGACGCAGCTGCCTTGGAGGCCTTCTCGAAAAAAATCTCGGCATGTTCGACGCTATTGAGTATTCAGGATTCCAGGTCCCGGGGCTGAACTTTAATCGAAAAGGGTTGAAGCTGTCGGCCAGAACTCAGAAACCCCTGGTAGGCGCTGGAGATGTACATTATTTCTGGCAATTAGACCGCACCTTCACCTGGATATACTCCGAACAACAGGTTCAGCCAATTTTAAAAGCTGTCCGACAAGGCATGGTTCGGTTTGAACAATCGAAGATATCCTGGCCGCTGGCTCTTGGCTGGTGGGCTAATAATATTTGGAGATTTGCGTTCCCGGCAAATCCTCGTCCCGGGGAGTTGCCGCTAAATGAAATCGAAGATGGAAGATGCCTTAGAGCCACGCAACAGGGCATGTAACCTCAAAGCATCCATGTCGGTCAGGAGCGCCAAAAAATTGCAGACCGCACGAGCAGCTTCCATCTGTCCCCCTCCGAAGCAGTCTTCTATTATAGGTCGGTAGTAACGCGGGAACAGATCGCTGCTCTTCTTATCGAGAACCTCCTCCATAAGAAAATGAAACAGATCACGAAGAATTTCCCTTCCTTTAGCGCTCATGGAGGCGACTCGAGGATCTGTTATTACAGCCTCCCATATAACCGATTTGCATAACACGGACAAAATTCTGGCTTCATTGGGAATTGCCAACAGCCAGGAAAAATCCGAGCGACGATTGCCCGAACAGGCTTCAACGGACACGGAGGTAATCAGGTCGTTCAGGATGTTTCGCATCGCTGATTTCCGGTGCGCGCGTTCGTCTCCGGATGCTCGTGGTCGAATTCTCCGCTCCAGATCGATCAGGCGCTCCCGAGCTTCCGAAAATGTCAGTTTAGGGACGGATTCCTCTTCCCGCGTCGCCTCGTAATGAGCGGCGACGCGCTTTGCGAAACGGACATTCTCGAGATCGCCCGGATTGAGAAATTGAGCCTGCAGTGCGTCCTCCACATCATGGATGGAATAGGCGCAATCGTCCGCCCAATCCAGGATCTGACAAGCTATCGAGGTTTTGGGATGCTTGTTCGATCGACTTCGTTTTTCCAGGACAGAGCCGCCCTGCTGAAGCGCCCATTTGGCTGTCGGGATATCGGATGTGAAAATAAATTTGTTATTACGAATATCCTGTTCAAAAGGATACTTCAAAACTCCAGCCAAAGTCGCTCGAGTCAAATTCAAACCCGGATAAGCAGGCGATTTCGGCTCAGCGGCGACCAGTATATGAAAGGTTTGCGCATTGCCCTCAAATCGGAGCGTGCGTTTGCCTCTCAAACGCGCCCGGTGGCTCACCTCCAGCATGCAGGCGTCCAGCGTCTGCTCACCGGCATGCCCGAAAGGCGGATGTCCGAGATCATGGGCCAGCGCCGCCGCTTCTGCAAGTTCGGGAACAAGGCAGCGTTGCAGCAGCGGCTGCTCCACCAGCAGATTGTTTGCAATAGCCCTGGCAATTTGAGCCGCTTCGATGCTGTGCGTCAGGCGCGTGCGATAAAAATCAGCCTGCCCTATCCCAAAGACCTGAGTCTTTCCCTGAAGTCTTCGAAAAGCCGAGCTATGAAGAATGCGATCCCGATCGCGTTCCGCAGGATGACGATGGTCTTTTGGCGATGCCGGATTTTCCGGGTACCGTCGTTGCAGCAGGAATGAGTCCATATTAACTTGGCCTATGCCGCGGCTCGAAGCGCCTCTGTCTTGCACGACACCGAATAGTTTCTTCCGAACAGGCATAATGAGCATCCTGTATTGCGTTGGACTCCCTGAGAGCGCCGGCAAAAAAAGCCCAGGTCTCAGGATTCCTTAATCTTGTAAATTCTCGTAAGTTCTTTCTTCAGGTATTCGAAGGCCTGATCAGGATCGTCGGAAAAGTGTATCAACTTTTTATCCTCTTCCGAAATCATGCCCCAGCGCACCATTGCATCAAAGTCTAAAACTTCCTTCCAGTAGTCTGATCCATAGATAAGGACCGGCATTCTTTTGTGCATCTTCTTGGTTTGAACAAGAGTCAGGATTTCGAACATTTCATCCAAGGTCCCGAACCCGCCGGGAAATATAACCAAGGCTTTCGCAGGATAGGCAAACCAGAATTTGCGCATGAAAAAATAGTGAAAATCAAAAGCCAGCTCTTCGGTCACATAAGGATTTATCTGCTGTTCCATCGGAAGACTGATGGAAAAACCGATAGACTGGCCGCCGGCTTCCTTTGCGCCGCGATTTGCGGCTTCCATAATTCCAGGCCCGCCGCCGGAACAGATCATCAGGCGTTTCAACTTGCTATCCAAAGTTTTTGCCCAGCGAAGAATTAATTGCGCCAGCTTCATTGCATCTTCATAATACCGCGACATCAGGACGGCTTTCTCCGCTTGCCTGATCTCGTTTTGAGTCGGTTTGGATGAGTCGGTTTCCGACTCAAATCTCTTTCTCAACTCAACCAGCCTTTCATTGCTCACCTCGGGAGCCAAGACACGAGCCGAGCCGAAAAAAACGATCGTATCTCTGACTCGCTGCCATTTCAAACGACTCGCCGGCTCTAAATATTCACTGACGATCCGGATCGAACGCGCATCTTTGCCATGCAAAAATTCGGGATTCTGATACGCCTTAGGCGGCTGGGGGAATTTATCCATAATATTTTCCAATTATCCTTTATCAATAGTATTTACTCTATAATCGCATGATGGTTTACCGGGCCACAGCCTTTTCCAAGACCAGGATTCGTCTGAATGGCTAAAGTAATAAATCGCTTCGCAATTTCGACCGCTGCCGGGATTTCCCGCCCCTTGGCTAGTTCCGCTGTAATGCAGGCAGAGTAGGTGCAACCCGTTCCATGCGTATGCGGGGTTTCTATTCGGGGCGCCGTATAATAAAGAAATTCTCCCTTCCAGTACAGCACGTCGACAGCTTCCCCCCTAAGATGGCCTCCTTTGACTAAAACGGCTTTGGGCCCCAGGGATGCAATCTTCTTGGCTGCTTCCTTCATTCCGGCAAGATCCTGCACCGGAAAGCCGGTCAATTCCGCGGCTTCATATAAATTCGGAGTGGCCAATGTCGCCTTGGGCAGCAGCCGCTCGGCCAACTCGATCCTGGCCGTTTCTGTCATAAGCGGCCGGCCATGCTTGCTGATCATGACTGGATCCACAACGAGAGGAAAAGAAAAAGAACCGGCTTTCTCGGCCAGAAGCCTGACGATTTCCGGATTTCCCAAAGCTCCGGTTTTTGCAGCGTCCGGGGTAAAATCCTCCAATACTGCCTCCAGCTGCGCTAGGACAATTTCAGGAGAGAGCGTTTCGACGGCTTTGACTTCACAGCTGTTCTGTACTGTTATCAGAGTCAGGACGCTGGCGCCGTAGACTCCTCTCTGGTGAAATGTTTTCAAATCCGCCTGGATCCCAGCTCCGCCGGATGGATCCGACCCGGCGATAGTCAGCGCGACAAAGGTCATAACTTTTGGATTGTATCACTTTGCATCTCTGCATCGATACCGATTCCAATCAGATCCTAATATTCTGCCGGCAATATCGTTATATAATTCGGGTTATGTTGTTATCCAACAAATTTGTGAGGAGAACGTATATGCTCAGCCTGAGACTCCGGATTATCGCCGGCGCCGCAATTTTCATGTGTTTTTCGCTTGTTCCATTAAAAGCGGAGGACCCGGTCCAGCTTTCAGTGAAAAAAATCGAGCTTTACAAAAACGGGATGGGATACTTCGAACATCTCGGCTCCGTCAAAGGACCGCAAAACGTGGAAATTACTCTTACCAGTTCCCAGTTGAACGATGCGCTGAAATCCTTGACGATCCTTGATCTCGGGCGGGGCCAGATCGGAAGCGTCAACTATGATTCCGCTGCGCCGCTGGACAAACGTCTGGCGGAAGTCCCCATCGATCTCAACTCTGCTCCGGGGCTCGTCGAAATGCTCAACCAGCTTCGGGGGGCGGGGCTCGAAATTCGCACTCCCGGCGGCATGGCGAGCGGAAAGCTTATGGGGGCGGAACTCCGGATGAAAAATTCCGGTTCCAATCTGAATTCGCAATATGTTCAGGTCACTCTGTTCACTGAGGGAGGAGAGGTCAAACTGATTGATCTGGAATCCGCAGGCGCGCTGAAGTTTACGGATTCAAGGCTCGCAAACGATCTGGGGCGTTATCTCGATCTCCTGAACACAACGCATCAGCGGGATGTTCGCCGCCTCCAGATCAAAACCCTCGGAAACGGCGAGCGGCAAATATTCATCAGCTATACATCCGAATCTCCCATCTGGAAAACCACCTATCGCCTTATATTGGATCCTAAACAAAAAACGCTGCTTCAAGGCTGGGCTATTGTAGACAACACTACGCCCATGGATTGGCTGGACGTTTCCCTATCGCTGGTTTCAGGCGCGCCCATCAGTTTCATTCAGAATTTGTCGCAGCCGCTCTATGCCAGACGCCCTGTCGTGCCGCTTGCAGCAGGAATACAGGCGGCTCCCCAAACATACGAATCCACGATGGGGCAATTGCCCCTGGAAAATTCATCTGCCAAGGATTTAGTCAAAGTGATGGGTGGTGTTATTATGACGGATAATCCGATATTCGGCGCCGATGATACGACTCTTGCCGGACTCAGCGCCGCCAACGTCAATGTGGAAAAAGACAGAGCCACTGCAAATAATACCCGCTGGGCTAAAGGTATGAATAGTCCGGTAAACCTAGCATCGCCGCAAATTTCAGAGGCCGCTCGCCGGCAGGCGTTTGACGCTGCGCAGGCTCAGGCTGTCGCGGAGCAGTTTCAATACAAGATCCGGCAGCCTGTAACGATCAAGCGCAATTCTTCGGCGCTTCTGCCCATAATCCAATCGGATATTGAAGGCGAAAAAGTTTCGGTATTTCAAGCCAGGGGCGCCGAGACGCACCCACGCCTGGCTTTCTGGCTTAAG
This sequence comes from uncultured Acidobacteriota bacterium, assembly GCA_964441405.1. Taxonomy (GTDB): domain Bacteria; phylum Acidobacteriota; class UBA6911; order UBA6911; family UBA6911; genus UBA6911. Next base: position 72,092 of record CAYTYP010000006.1, on the reverse strand, counting down.
AATGCGAGCGGGCTCACGCTGGATGCGGGGCCCATCACTATAATCGATTCCAATACTTTCGCAGGAGAAGGATTGATCGAATCCGTGCAACCAGGGGAGAACCGGCTTTTAAGCTATGCCGTCGACCTGGGAACCGAAATTTCCACAGCAACCGGAAACGAACGGCAGCGGGTGGAACGCGTGCAGATCGATAAGGGATTGATCCGCATGTTCGCCAAAACAGTCGATAAAAAGACATACAATATAAGAAATAATAATGAGACGCCGCGGGCCGTCGTGATCGAGCATCCTGTGCGCAACGGATGGAAACTGATTTCAGCGGCTCCGGTGGAAACGTCCGCGAATTTTTACCGTTTTAAAATCGAAGTCAAGCCGAAGACGACGGTGGAATTCGCGGTTCAGGAAGAGTCGCCCGTAGAATCCTCGTTTGCGGTTTCTTCCGTTACGCCTGAACAGATAGGCGTCTGGATCAAGGACCGCTCCATCGATCCCCAGATAGAAAAATCGTTGCAGGCGATTGCGGAAAAGAAGAATGAGATCAACGACCTCGCTCAAAACAGCTCGGATCTCGGCAGAGAAGAAACCGGCATTTTCAGGGATCAGGAACGGCTTCGCGGCAACCTGGACAGGCTGGGACAGATTCCTGAAGAAGCCCAGCTCCGCCAGCGTTATATCAAGCAGATGGAGGCCCAGGAAAACAGGCTTGCGGCGATAAAGACGGAGCTCGAAAAGCTCAAAGATGCGCGATCGGCCGCCCAGAAGCAGCTCGATGCTATGATCCAAAATCTTAACCTGGACAAGCGGCTGTAATAATTCACCTGAAATAGAGAGGAGCCCCCCAGTTTAGCTGAGTTAGGGGGCGATTCTCCTTTCTCTTTGACAGGAGCGACCAATGGCAATCAATAACCGCTTGTTATGTCCGCTCTCTGGACTCACGGATTGCATCCAGTATTTCATCTTTACTAATGCCCGTGTCCAGGCCTAGGACGTCAAAGGGAGAGCGCCGACGGCGCTGAAATTGGGGAACAATTGCATAAGAATCGCCTTTTCGGCGTTTGATGATCACTTCCTCTGTCTTGGATTCCTCAAGTACGGCTGCCAGCTTCTCTCTTGCTTCAGAATAGGTATAAACTTTCATGATTGCCTCACTACCTTTATAGAAAGGCTCGTTGCTACCGCGCACATGCGATTATCGAGAGTAATAAGCGGCAAATTCGTCTCAATACAGCATTGTAAATAGAAAGCATCATAGGCATGGATGCTATGATTGACGGCTATTCGCAATGCATCTCGTATCCTCACTGAAATAAGGCTCACTGGAATCATCTGAGAAACATCAAAGGCTTTTAGGACTTCTCTGTCCGTCAAACGCCTTTTTCTCTTAACAGCTATCAATGCATTAGCGATCTCGTAGGGGAGGACTTCCGGAGAAACGATTTTACAACCGGAGGTTTGTTCGATAGCCCACTCCCGGCTGGCTTCATTAAGAACCACCGCTAGAAACACACTTGCATCAGAAACAATATCCATCGATGAGTTGTACAATATAAATAGCGTGTTGTCAACTCGTGTCGCAGCTCTTTATCTCCTCCCCCTTTTTTGCTTAAAGGAGAAATATGTTATAAAGCAATAAATCGTTTATGGGGAGTTGAGGTGAGTCCATGAGACATTTCCGCTATTTATTATTGCTTCTGTCCTTCGCAGGAACAGCTTTGGGCGAAGAACCGGCGAAGGGTTCGCTGGCCTTGAGTCTGAACAAAGCCGTACAGCTGGCTCTTTCCCCGGAAGGGAGCGCTCAGATCCAACTCACGGACGAAGCTCTGAAACAGGCGAATTTACGTTCAACTCAAGCGCGGGCGGCGCTGCTCCCCAATGTCGATGCTTCGCTATCCTATCGCAACACGACTATGAACTTGAAAGCCAACGGATTGCATTTTGAAATCCCTTCCGGTCAAGGATCCTTCATTGAAATTCCTTCCCTGGCAGGTCCATTCAACGTCATGGACGCACGCATTTCCGGCTCGCAGAGCCTGTTGGACTTCAGTTCCATACGTCGATTCCAGGCTTCGCGCGCCGGCGTATCTGCGGCGGAATCCGACCTCTCTGCCGCAGAGGAGCAGGTTGCCGCCAAGGTTGCACGGGCGTATCTTTCAGCGATTCGCTCCGACGCCGATGTGGAAACAGCCCAGGCAAATATCAAGCTTTCGCAGGCAGTCCTTGCTCAGTCGCAAAACCAGAAGCAAGCAGGAGCCGGAACCGGGATCGAAATAACCCGCGCCAAGGTGCAGCTCGCCAATGACCGGCAACGCCTTCTGGTGGCGGAAAATGCGCGCCACGGCGCACATCTGAAGCTTTTACGCGCTATGAATCTGCGGCTTAATATCGAATTGGAACTCACCGATAAACTGGGCTATTCCCCGATCAACTTTGTCGCCGTTGAACAAGCCCAGGCGCAGGCGTTATCGTCAAGGCCCGACCTGAAAGCTCAACAACAGCGTGAAACCAGTGCGCGGCTTTCATCAAGCGCCACAAAATTGGAGCGCCTCCCCTCCCTGTTCGCTTTCGGCGATTATGGCGACATAGGAAGCGGAATAACCAATGCGCTGCCAACCCGCACTTATGGCGTTACACTCCGGATTCCCATCTACGATGGCGGACGCCGAGACTCTCGCCGGGCGGAAGCCGCTTCTCAATATCGTTCCGAACAAGTGCGAACCGGCGACCTCAAGGAACAGATTGAGCTGGAAGTGCGCCTTGCGCTTGACAGCTTGCATTCAGCCGAAGAACAGGTAAGAGTAGCGCGCGAAGGCCTTGAACTGTCGGAAAATGAGTTGACCCAGGCGCGCAGAAGATATGACGCCGGCGTCGCCAATGGCCTGGAGGTGACGGATGCGCAGACGCGCCTGGAAAGAGCGCGCGACAATCAGACGGAAGCGCTTTACAACTACAACCTGGCGCGCATCGATCTGGAACAGGCGATGGGCAAAGTAAAGAGCAGCGTGCAGTAATGGAGAGAAGATGATGCGAAAACAGCCTATTTTAATAATGACGCTCGTACTGACCCTATGCGGCGCCTGCAGCCGCAAATCAGACAACCGTATCGTAGCGTCCGGCAATATTGAATTGAACGAGGTGAACATTGCGTTCAAAACAGCAGGACGCCTGGTTGAACGCACCGTAGATGAAGGGGACGCTGTAAAAAAAGACCAGTTCATCGCCCGTCTTGATCGCGATCAACTGCTTGCACAAAAGGACAGGGAAACAGCAACGCTGCAATCAGCCTTGGCTCTGCTGACCCAGGCGGAAACCTCGCTTGCGTGGCAAAAGGCAAATCTGGCGGCGGACCTGGAACAGCGCAAAGCGGATCTAAACTCCTATCAGGCCAAGCTGCTGGAGCTGAACAACGGCTCACGTCCGCAGGAAAAACAGGAAGCCCAGGCGGCCGTCGACTCAGCCCAGGCGGAATTCGAACGCGCCCAGCGCGATTGGGAACGAGGGCAAGCGCTCTACAAGAATGATGATATTTCGACAGCCCAGTACGATCAGTACCGCACCCGATGGGCAAGCGCCGAAGCTGCGCTGAAACAGGCCAGGCAACGTCACGCTCTCGTGCTGGCCGGCCCGCGAGACGAACAGATCGCGGCGGCTTCCGCGCAGGTGCAGCGCGCCGGAGCCGCGCTGAAAATGGCGGAATCCAATACTCTTGAAATAAAAAGGCGGGAACAGGAACTGCCCGTAAGAAGAGCTGAAATTGCGCGCGCTCAAGCCGGCATCATTTTAATCGAAACCCAGCTCGCCGATACCATTGCCCATTCACCGATCGATGGAGTGGTCCTGGTCAAGTCCGCCGATCCGGGAGAGGTGCTGGCCGCCGGAACAACTATCGTAACCATCGGAGATATCGATCATCCCTGGCTGCGCTCTTATATCAATGAAAAGGATTTAGGAAAAGTTAAGCTTGGGACCAAAGCCAAAGTCACAACCGATTCCTATCCAGGCAAGGTCTACACCGGCAGGGTGAGCTTTATCGCCTCCGAGGCTGAGTTCACCCCCAAGCAGATCCAGACGCAGGAGGAGCGCGTAAAACTCGTCTACCGGATTAAAATCGAACTGGATAATCCGCAACACGAACTGAAATCCAATATGCCGGCCGATGCTGAAATTCAGCTGGAGTAAGAATGGAACCGATCATTGAAACGCAGGGCCTGACGCGCCGGTTCGGAGAGATTACAGCCGTAGACCATCTCAATCTGAGCGTCTCTCCCGGAGAAATTTTCGGCCTTGTGGGCCCGGATGGAGCAGGAAAAACCACTACATTGCGGATGCTTTGCGGACTGGTCCACCCCAACGAAGGCAGCGCTCGCATTGCAGGTTACGATGTCCTGCGCGAACCGCAGCATGTCAAAGACAAGATCGGCTACATGGCGCAGAGATTCGGTTTATACATGGATCTCTCGATTGAGGAAAACATGGATTTTTACGCCGACCTTTTCGGCATTATCGGATCCGAACGCGTGGAGTTTAAAACTCGCCTGTTGCGCATGACTCGCATGGAACCGTATCGCAATCGCCAGGCAGGACGCCTCTCAGGCGGCATGAAGCAGAAATTGGCTCTTATGTGCACGCTGCTCCACAGACCGCAGATCCTCTTCCTCGACGAGCCTACCAATGGAGTGGATCCGGTTTCGCGCCGGGATTTCTGGGCCATTCTTTACGAACTGCTGAAGGAAGGGATGACTATCCTGATGTCGACGGCTTACCTTGATGAAGCGGAAAGGTGCAATCGTGTCGGACTGATGCATCGTGGAAAGCTTATGCGGTGCAACGCGCCCGAAGTTCTCAAGCGCGAAACCGAAGCTGAAAATCTGGAAGGCGTCTTCATAAAAACCGTTCGAGCCGCGGAAGAACAGGAGAAACGATGAACGGTTGGGCTGTTGAAACACACAACCTGGTGAAAGCTTTTGGCGAATTCATCGCGGTAGATCACGTTTCGCTGCAGGTGAGCCAAGGGGAAATCTTCGGATTCCTGGGGCCGAATGGAGCCGGGAAATCCACGACCATTCGGATGCTTTGCGGACTGCTGACGCCCACTTCAGGAAAAGCAACCGTCCATGGTTTTGACGTAGCTGCCGAATCGGAGCAGGTTCGCTGCAACATTGGATATATGTCCCAAAAGTTTTCCCTTTATGACGATCTCACGGTGGAACAAAACATCGATTTCTTCGCCAGTATGTATGGCGTTCCGCAAGAGCGGCTCAGACAACGCAAGGAATATGTGCTCGATATGGCCGGGTTGAAGGAACATCACGATACTCTGACGGCAACCCTTTCAGGCGGTTGGAAACAGAGGCTGGCTTTAGGATGCGCCATATTGCACAATCCACCGGTATTGTTTCTGGATGAACCGACCTCGGGAGTGGATCCCATCGCGCGTGGGACCTTCTGGGATTTGATACGCAAAATGGCCGGCGAAGGCCACACGATCTTTGTCAGCACCCATTATATGGATGAAGCCGAATATTGCTATCGGCTGGCGCTAATGTATCGAGGGAAAGTGATTGCACTAGGCGCCCCCGCAGAGCTGCGTGCGGGTTTAAACTCCCATTCGATTCTTCAATTAAATACAGCCTTGCCTCTTGAAACAATGCAGGCTTTAAACCAAACGCCCGGAGTTAAAGACGTAGCTGTTTTTGGAGGAGGACTGCATGTAGTAGTAGACGATCTCCAAAGCGGGATTGCAGCTGTCCGCAAGCGCCTCGAAATTGAAAAAATTGAGATAACGCGGCTGGAGCGGATCCAACCTACCCTGGAAGACGTTTTTGTCGCCTTGATTGAAGCCGAAGAGAAAACCGCAGAATAATTTTACTTTTTAACCACGGAATCTGATTTAATTTTCGTGTGTTTCGTGGTTGATTTTTTGGATGCAGTCTGCAGGCTCCGTATGAATGACGACGCGCCCCAATTCCGGGAATTCACGCCGAAGTCGAGCTTCCATCTGCTCTGCGATATTGTGGACCTCCGCTATGGAAATTCCCGAATGGATCAGCAAGTGAAGAGACAGATAGACATTTCCGTCTAATCGGTGCAACGCAATGTCATGACAGCCTCCGGTCCCTTTCAATCCCTTTTCAATTTCTACAGCCCGTTCCACAAAGGCAGCCGATTCCCGGGGAGTGAGAGGAATTCCCAAAGTGGATTCAATCGTGCGCGGCTCTATATGAACGTTAATTTCGGCTACGGGATTCTCCAACGAGGCCAATGCATCCTGCAGCTTGTTTTCCAGACCGGTCGCCTGCTCATGGGCGCATTCAAAACTGATTTTCGGATCAACCTCGAGATCAAGGTCAATCCACAATCCGCGTTCCGTTTTATGAGTGGTGATGTTATGAACCGACAGATGCTCGCGCGCCGCAACCGTCTGTATCATTTCCAGAACGCCTTCTCTTTCCGCGGTGGGATCCGTATGGATAACAACATCCGCATCGGGATCGATCGCATGCACCACCCTCTGGGCTTCCTCCGTCAGCTGATGACTCTCCTCAAAAGAGAGATATCTGGGAACATCCACATTAAGATCAACGAATGCCTTGCCGCCCACATCGCGAACGCGCACCCGTGATACACGCTGAATCCCGCTGACGCCGCCTACCGACCGAACCAGGCGTTCGGCCAATCCTTTGGGCGCGTGATCCAACAACGCATCAATAGATCTCCGGCCGAGTTTTATGCTGATATAGATTACAATCGCCGCGACAACAAGAGCGGCGAGGGCGTCCGCGCGCTCAAAAAAAGATTTGTCGCCGCCGCGGATCTCGCCATATTTAACCAGCGCCAATCCGACGATCACGACCGCGGAACTCCATATATCCGTGCTGAAGTGCAGCGCATCCGCCTCCAGCGCCTGGCTTTTGTATTTTTTGGCAATGCGCGCCAGGGCTCTAGACCGTGAAAAATCTATGACGATCGACAAAGCCATTATCAGGAACGCCCACAAGTTTGGATTTACTTCGATCGAGGTGAAAAAGAGCCGGTGGATAGCTTCGTAAATGATCCAGATGCAGGTCAAAAACAGCAGGATTGTTTCCGCTAATGCGCTGAGATTCTCAACTTTGCCATGGCCGTAAAGATGGGATTCATCGGCAGGCCGGTCGCTCAATCGCACGGCGCAGAAGGTTATCAGGGCTGCAATCAAATCCAGCCCGGAATGTGCAGCTTCCGCGAGAATTCCCAGACTTCCGGTGAACAGGCCGACAACCAGTTTGATCCCGGTCAGGAATATTGCCGCAAGAACTGATGTAGCGGCGACGATCTTCTTCTCTCGAACCTGTTTATCCATCGTGCCGGCCTGAAAGCGAGATGATTAGGTATAAACTTTTTAACTATTTTATCTTAATTGGAAATTCATTTCTCCGGAAAGCTTGAAATTCATAGCCGGCTCCGACAATCACTCCGGATTTGGGATCAAAACGCTTCAAACCTGCCACTCCTGCCAAATCCCATCGAATTTTACCGGTCCAAAACTGGATCCCGGCGAGAAACTGGGATTTATTTTCATTGCCGAGTCTATTGGGAGGCCCCTGGCGTCCATTAATCTCAGCGACCAGGTTCATGTTGCGCCGGACAGGGAAAATCCCGGCAACGCCATAAGTCAATGGATCGGTCTGTCTCCCGATAAGGACAGGAGAGCCCAGGATGGCAAAGCCCAAATCAGCCATAATTTGCAATGAACCGAAATGTTTCTTAAAAAGAAGGCTGGAATAAAATTCGGTCTGATTTGTTCCCAGCCCGCTGTCATGCTTTGCATTGGGCAATTCCACTGCAAATTTGAAAGCTATCGCCGGACGAACGCTCTTTTCATCCGCCAGCTTGAGTTTTGAAGCGAGTATCAAATCTCCGAAATCATTGGTTGAATTTCCTTTAAAATTCGGAGCAATAGCGGGCGCTGTTCGGTTGGAAACAGCAAGGAAATCCTGGGCTACGCCGGAAATCTGAAACTCGGCATAATCGCCAACGCCCACATGGATGCTTGCAACGCCTAATCGAGTCAGATCTCCTTCCAAACCGGATAATGAATAGCGTTGCCTTTGGAGAAATTCAACGCCGAATTCAGCCCGGACTCTGCCCGTTTTAAGAATTTCGGCGTCATCTGTTTTAAGAGGGCGCTGCTGCCCAATCGCCACACAGGGAAAAACCAAGAATACAACCAGCAGTTTCCGAATCAAACGACTCATGCACCCTCCTTCCTATTTGAGAGATAGCGTTATAATAGATGTATTTGATGCTGGAGAATAGCGATAGCGGCAATTGCAGCCGTTTCGGCTCGAAGCGTCCATGGTCCCAGGCTGCAGATCCGGCAACCGGCTTTGTCTGCCAGTTCCACCTCCGCCGAGTCCCATCCGCCTTCCGGACCGAGGCAGAGCAAAATCCGGGCTGATAGCGAAATCGGGTCCGGCCGCCAATAATTTTCGGATTTTTCGTAAAACAGGTATTTGCGGCACTCAGCCATTTCTTCAATAGCGAGCAATTCCTGAAATGCCAAGGGCCTGCTAATTCGCGGCGGCTGAAAACGACCGCATTGTTTTGAGGCCTCCCTCACAATGCTGTTCCAACGCTCCAGGCGGGAATCAAGCTTGTTATCCGGAATCTGGATTTCACTCAAGCGCGTTTTAAGAGGAATGATTTCTGCTATGCCCAACTCGGTGGCTTTTTGCAGAATCCACTCAAATTTTGCAGATTTGATCAAAGCAGCCGCTAATATAAGCTCAACAGGTTCTTTTTTAAGCGGGATGCTGCTCAGCAGCCGGATAAAAACATCGGACGCCTGCAATTGGACTTCTCCGATATATCCGGATCCTTCATCATCAAATATTTCGACAATTTCTCCCGAACTCATCCTCAGTACATTGCGCAGGTGATGAGCCTGACCGGGCGGAAGGACAGCCATGCCGTTGTGGATTGAATTTCGCGCAACGTAGAACCGTCTTCGGGACATTGGGCTACCCGAAAATATCTTTCACTTTATCGAAAATATTGCGTTCCTGGACAAGTTCGTCTTCTTTCATGACTTTTGCCAGGGCTTCAAACGCCTGTCTTTGTTCTTTGGTCAGTTTTGTGGGAACTACAACATTCACCGTGACAAACTGGTCTCCGCGACCTCTTTCACCAAGGCTTACAATCCCTTTGTTTCGCAACCGGAACGACGATCCGGCTTGAGTGCCTTCAGGTATTTTAAGCTTCTCCTCGCCTTCAAGAGTAGGAACGGTAATTTCCGCTCCCAAAACAGCTTGAGATATCCCGATCGGCACCTGGCAGTAGATGTTGTTTCCCTGTCTCTGGAAGAACGGATGCTCTTCTACATAAATAACAACATAGAGGTCTCCTGATGAGCCGCCATGAAGACCCGCTTCTCCTTCACTCTGGATACGCAACCGGGACCCGTTATCCACGCCGGCAGGAATCCTGATCTCCAGAACTTTTTCTCTTCGAACGCGTCCGCGCCCTTGGCAGGTCTCACAAGGTTCGCTGATTACCCTGCCGGTTCCATTACACTGCGCACAGGCTTTGCTGATAGAAAAGAAGCCTTGTTGATAACGCACCTGTCCGGATCCGTGGCAAGCGGGACAGCTGGTCGGATTTTTCCCTTTGGGAGTTCCTCGACCTTCGCAGGCGCCGCAAGTATCCATGCGGGGAATTTTTATTTTAGTTTTCAGACCGAAAGCGGCTTCGCGAAAAGAGACCTTCAAATCATAACGCAGATCTGCGCCCCGCTCTGGACCGCCTCTGCGGCGGCCTCCAAAAATGTCTCCAAATCCGAAGAACTCTCCCAGGATGTCTCCGAAATCCCCAAAGGTGCTGGGATCGAAACCACTGAAGCCCCCCTGCAATCCGTTATGACCAAAACGATCGTAGCGAGCGCGTTTATCGGCGTCGCTTAGAACGCTGTAGGCCTCTGCCGCTTCTTTAAATTTCTCCTCAGCGCTTTTGTCATTCGGATTTTTGTCCGGATGATACTTCAAGGCCATTTTCCGATAGGCGCTTTTGATATCCTGATCTGAAGCGTCCTGGGCGATCCCAAGCACTTCGTAATAGTCTCTCTTCTTATTCAACTAATTACTCCATCTTAAAAAGTTCCCAGTTCGGGGTTCCCGGTTAAAAATCTTATATTATGAACCGGGAACTCTTAACTGGGAACTCTTATTTATTTAGATTTAATATCGTCTAGAGCAGATTTCAAAATATCCTGAAGATTGTCTTCGCCCTGCGCTTCCGACTTCCATTGAGCTTTCAAGCCCTCACCTCCAGGAGCGCTGAACATTGCTGTAGTCAATTTGGAAGCGCCTTCCTCGAGTTGCCTCAGCAGATCTTTCAGGATGGAGATGCTATTTTCATCCGTAGGAACGTTTCTGGTTTTTTGGAGCACATTCTTAAGAGTTTCCTGTTCGGAACTATCAAGCATCCATCCGAATTCAGAGTAACTTTTAGAAACAGCCGCCATTTGGCCTTTAATATGATTCCTTAATTCCGCCGCTTCTCTGATGACTCTATCATTCTCAGTATTCTGTTTTGCCTCCAGAATCATCCGATCGATTTCTTCCTTGCTTAAACCGGTGGAAGGAGTGACTTTAATAGCTTGTTCCTTGCCTGAAAGTTTATCCTTAGCGGAAACGCTTAAAATTCCATTGGCGTCCATATCGAAAGATACATCTACTTGAGGAACTCCACGAGGGGCCGGAGCGATCCCGACCAGATCGAATTTCGCCAATGAACGATTGAATTGCGCCAAATCGCGTTCACCTTGAAGAACATGTATCTCAACCACCGTCTGATTGTCGGCGACAGTAGTAAAAGTTGTCGTTTTTTTAAGTGGAATAGTCGAATTATGTTCAATTATGCGGGTAAACAATCCGCCCTGGGTCTCCACTCCCAAGGACAGAGGGAGCACATCCAACAGCACTATTTCCTTTAATTCTCCCTTCAGGACTCCGCCCTGAAGCGCGGCCCCTACCGCAACCACCTCATCAGGATTTAATTCGAGCGAGGGTTTTCGACCGAAAATCTTTTCGACATGCCGTTGAACGGCAGGCATGCGGGTTTGCCCTCCAACCAGGATGACATTACCGACATCGGCGGGCGACCATTTAGCATCCTTTAAAGCCTTAACGCAAAAGAAAGTGGTTCGTTCAATCAGTTCTTTTGCAAGTTCCTCAAAACGATCTCGCGTCAAACTTTTCTCGAAGTGCTTGGGTCCATTGGAATCTGAGGCGATAAATGGGAGATTAATATTGGATTCTCGAGCCATGGAAAGCTCGCATTTGACCTTTTCGGCTGTTTCCTTCAGCCGTTGTCGGGCAAGAACATCATTGCCCATGTCAATTCCTGTATCCGCTTTAAACTCGGATACCATCCAATCCATGATGCATTGATCGAAATCTTCCCCGCCTAAAAAACTATCCCCACAAGTTGAAATAACCTCAAAGACGCCATTGTTGATTTCGAGAAGCGAAATATCGAATGTCCCTCCGCCCAGGTCAAATATAGCAATGCGCTCTCGTTCTTTTTTATCCAAACCATAGGCAAGCGCTGCAGCTGTCGGCTCGTTGATAATTCTGCGCACTTCAAGGCCGGCAATACGTCCTGCATCTTTGGTGGCCTGGCGTTGGGAATCATCAAAATAAGCCGGAACCGTAATAACCGCTTCCGTCACCTCCTCATTCAAATATTCTTCCGCTGTTTTCTTCAAATATTGCAGCAGCATGGCGGATATTTCCGGCGGTGAGTATTCTTTGTCCCGGATCGAGACTCGAACATCCCCGTTTTCGGAAGAAGAAGTTTTATATGTCAGGTAAGATCGAATCTTCTGAATTTCGGGAGAGTCATACCTGCGACCCATAAGTCTTTTAAAAGAGGAAACGGTATTGGCTGAGTTGGTAATGGCTTGTCTTTTGGCAATCTGTCCCAACAACCTATCGCCTTTATCTGCAAAAGCTATGATAGACGGAGTCGTCCTGCCCCCGATGTTATTGGGAATAATCTGTACCGAATGTCCCTCTAAAACAGCGACACACGAATTGGTAGTGCCTAAGTCTATACCGATGATTTTACTCATAGGGCGCTTCGTTCTTAGGAAGACTTATCCTTCGCTGTTGGGTGAACGGCAACAATTACTTGAGACGCCCGGAGAAGTTTGTCTCTGAAAAGATACCCGCGGCGCAGTTCCTCCGTGATAGTATTCTCTTCTACGTCCCTGGTTTCTTCTCTTGATAACGCTTCGTGTAGATGAGGATCAAACAACTTCCCTTTTGCCTCTATTGGAACCGCTCCAACTCTGTTTAAAACATCCAACAGTTGCTTATAAAGTAGTTCGACTCCTTCGCGATATTGATCGAGACTTTCTGATTTTTTTTGAGAGCTGCCAATGCTTTTCAGAGCTCTTTCACAAACGTCTGCTACCGGTAAAAATTCCAGCAAAACAGCGCTCTTTGCCAACATCATGGAATCGGTTTTTTCCTTTTCCGATCTCTTGCGGAAGTTCTCAAATTCCGCAGCTTTACGCAGAAAACGGTCCTGCCATTCCGCAGCCTCAGCTTTAGCTGCGTTCAAATCCGCCTGGATTTGGGCAGTTGGATCTATAGGCTCGGCTACCGATTCATTTACGCTGTCTTGCGCTTCATTTTTCGAATCAGGATTGCGTCCCTCTGATTCTGAGGGATGTCGATATATTCTCCATGTCATTTCTTTAATTCCCTATTTCGAATACGCGTCCGAACAATCTCGCCACATAATCGACCAGCGAGATAGCCCGACCATATTCCATACGGGTGGGGCCCAGGATTCCCAACGATCCATGAGTTTTTTCATCCACGATATAGCGAGAAGTGATCAGGGTGCAATCCTCAATGCCGGGAAGCTCATTTTCAGCGCCGATTGTGATTCGGACTTCCTGTGTATCTCCATCAATGCACCGGGATATCAAAGCCGCCAATCTGTTCTTCTGCTCTATCGTTTCGAATAAAAGCTTCATCCTGTTGATATCGGAAAACTCGGGCGTTTTGATTAGGTTAGAGGCGCCGTCCAGATAGATTTCGGCTGCCGATTCACTATCCGGATCGGAAAATGCCTGTGTGCTTAGAGTTATAACGCGCTGCATGAATTTATCATAAAGAGCTTGTTCTTTCTGAATCATCCGGAGTATCTGGTTCTTAATTTCATGCAACGTCTTGTCTTTGAAGTGATCAACTATGTATCGAGCCGCCTGGTCCAACTCAGTTTGCGATATTTCTTCTGCATAATGAATAATCCGGTTCTGGACAATACCGTATCGCGAAACCAGTATAACCAGAATTCTATTGTCCGTAAGCCTAACAAAATGAATATGTTTTAGGGCTACCCGGCTTATCGGAGGCGACACGACAATGCCCACGTTTTTAGAAACCTGCGATAAAATCTGGCTGGTGCGCGCCATAAAATGTTCGGCGCTATCGTCCATCCGCAGATTGCGATCTATCATGTCCCGGTCCCGTTGAGATATGTCGCGTCTCTTGAGCAGGTAATCAACATAGAAACGGTAAGCTTTATCCGTTGGGACTCTTCCGGCAGAAGCATGTGGCTGACTTAAATAACCCATTTCTTCAAGATCAGCCATGAGGTTTCGGACTGTGGCAGCGCTTAGCTGCTCACGGCTGTGGCGAGCGATTTTCCGGGATCCCACCGGTCTGCCGGTAATAATGAACGTAGCAATGACCCAGTGTAGGATTTCCCTAATTCGTTCATTTGCTAAAAAATCGCTATTGTCAGTCATGGAACAGAAACACTCCCCGCAACCTCAGAACGCAGAAACAATATAGTATCCGGTAAACCAAAGTCAAACAAGCCACTAACCGTTTCCGGTTTCCCGTTATCGCTGGACTTGTTATAAATAGGCAGAAATGGGATTAAATGTGGTATTTTCATAAGAAAATGGGAGGTCTTATTGATCATGAATGCATATGAAAAGCTCAGGAAACAAGTCTCGGAGGAGTTGGTTCCTCATACGAGAGAAATCGGCAAAGGCATTGCCGATATAACCGGCAATTTTAAAATGTTAGGATTGGAAACTGCCGTTTGGCATCCGGAGAAAATAATTAATAACATGAAATAAATAGTAATAAGTTTTTTCATCTTTTACCCCTGTTATTTTTGGTATGGTCTTGCAAAACTTTTTTCCAGCGCGTTGTTTTTCTCTAATTCGACCTGCCAGAATTTTTTATTAATAATTTTTACAGCACTTTCAATAAACATCTCTTACGGGCAGATGT
>CAYTYP010000006.1:0-57788 GCA_964441405.1 uncultured Acidobacteriota bacterium | reverse complement strand
GAATCTCGGCGGCATAAATGCGGATACCTACATCGGCTACTCCAGAGTCGAGGGACGATGGGGGCTGTCCATCCGAACAATCGAACGCGATGGAAAGAGCGGAGAATATATCAGCCAGAAGATTCTCACACTCGAATCCTGCAACAACATGGAGATTATGGACAACGCCTTAGGGAAAATCAGCGAGCTTGCAAAGTCCATTCATAGAGCCATCCAACAGCAAGCTGCCGCTATGCGACGACTGGAAGAGAAAATTAAAGACCTGCAGCATTTGGAATGCACATTTTAGTCTGCAGCCGGTAAAAATGAATGCGGCATGTGCGGATTTCCCTATTGCCCTGGATCTTCTTCCAGGGAACAAGCCCATATATTCTATTTAATCCGCATAATCCGCGCCCGCGATTTGCTTTACTCAACTGCCGTAATCCGCTAAAGTAACCGTTCCATAAAATATTTTATGGGGTTTGCGGGAAAAATGCTCCAATTATTCAGAGAAATATCCCAAAATCGCGAACTGATTTGGGCGCTTGCTTTAAAAGACCTTCGGGTAAGATACAAACGCTCTGTTCTGGGATTTCTCTGGGCTCTGCTCAATCCGCTGTTCATGATGATAATCCTCACCATCGTCTTTTCTGCGGTCATGAGAATAGCGGTCGATCACTATGCAGTTTTTCTCCTGGTCGCCATTTTACCCTGGACTTTTTTTTCCCAAGCGCTCTCCTATTCCGTAGAATCAATCGTCGGGAACGGAGAACTGCTGAAAAAACTGTATATCGCTAAATCGGTATTCCCGGTAGCCGCCGTTCTGGCGAACCTGATCAATTTCATGCTTTCATTGATACCTCTCATACTTTTGCTGCTGGTATTGCGTTTTCCGTTCTACTGGACTTGGGCATACCTGCCGTTTCCGCTTATTTGCCTTGTCGCATTTACTTTAGGATTCGGATTCTTCTGCGCAGCTGCAAATGTTTTTTTTCGTGACGTGTCGCATATAGTTCAGATCGTGCTTTCCGGCTGGTTTTACTTTTCGCCTATCATCTATTCCCTGGATTTAATTCCCAAGGAGTACTACATCTTCTTTCGTTTCAATCCTATGGTCTATATTCTGAACGGATTTCGCCTGTCCATATATTATGGGATGACGCCTACGATTCAATCGGCAGCCATGTCTTTTTTATGCGGTTTTGGTTTCTTGATTCTCGGGTATCTGGTATTCCGCCGATATCAGGACAGTTTTGTTTATTATCTTTAGCGCTTTAGCGAGGTTCCGTGTCGCGCATCCGGTTTGATAATGTTACCCAGCGTTTTCGTGTGATCCGCGAACGGCCCGACACCTTGAGAGAGGTGTTCGCCAAAATTTTGCATCGCAGCTCGCAATTTCACATGTTCGAAGCGCTCAAAGGCGTTTCATTTGAGGTCAAAGACGGCGAACTGCTTGGAATAATCGGACGGAATGGATCGGGAAAAAGCACCACTTTGAAGCTCATTGCCGGAGTTTACCATCCAACATCCGGAAAAGCATCGGTAAGTGGAAAAGTCGCCGCTCTGATCGAATTGGGAGCCGGATTTCACGGCGACCTTACGGGCCGCGAAAATATCGTCATCAATGGCCTCATGCTTGGACTCAGTCGCCGCCAAATCCGGGATTGCGAGCAGCGCATCATAGATTTCGCCGAACTGGGGGATTTCATAGACTCGCCCGTTAAACAGTATTCCTCCGGAATGTTTATGCGGCTGGGATTTGGAATTGCAGTGGAAGTGGATCCGGATATCCTGCTGATTGATGAAATTCTATCCGTCGGAGACGAGGCTTTTCAGCAGAAGTGCGTTGAAAGAATTGAAGATTTTCAACGCCGAGGCAAAACAATCGTATATGTTTCTCACTCCATGAAGAGTGTAAAAGATCTATGCACGCGCACCATTCTGTTGCATGAAGGACATTTGATAGCGGACGGCTCTCCGGATGAAGTTTTCGAACGTTATAACGAAATTTTATACAAACCTGTGGCAAAGATTTAAAAATTAAATATATTCGGCTCCTCCGTCGCCGGACGCGACCCAACAGGCCGGGGGAGATAAACGAATCAACCGATAGGAACAATTATGGAGCTCCCTCTTTTTTGTTCTGCTCCGAAAAGACTAACCGCATCTTCAGCCTGGCATCAGCATATTCCTTTTGCCATGCATCTGGTTGAAGTGTTGAAGCCTGAAATCATTGTGGAACTCGGCGCGTATAAGGGCGATTCCTATTGTTCTTTTTGCCAATCCGTTCAAGAACTGCAGCTGAATACACGCTGCTTTGCCGTGGACACATGGAAAGGAGACGAACAGGGAGGTTATTTCGGAGCTGAAGTGCTTGAGAATCTTCGCGCCTATCACGATCCTCTTTATGGAAGCTTTTCCAAACTCATACAAAGCTCGTTCCAGGATGCGCTGGCTTCTTTTTCAGACGGAACGATCGACATTATCCACATCGATGGCTACCATACCTACGAAGCCGTCCGGCGTGATTTTTATTCGTGGAGGCCCAAGTTAAGCCGGCGCGGAATCATGTTGCTGCATGATACCAATGTTCGGGACAGGAATTTCGGCGTCTGGCGTTTATGGGATGAAATTAAAGAGGATTACCCGCATTTTGATTTTCCCCATGGCCATGGACTGGGCGTTATCGGCATAGGGGCAGACCAACCCGCGCCTTTGCGCGAATTATTTCAGGCTTCGAAATCCGAGATTGCAATCATTCGCAACTTCTTTTCCCGCCTCGGCGAAAGGATCACATCGCAAGTCGCGAGCGAGGCGGAACTGGAACGATTGCGTCTATTGATAGCGGAAAAAGAACATACAATCCAAGCCATCCGCGCGGAAAAAGAACAGGCGCTTATAGAATTAAGGACTGAAGCATCCGAAAAAGAACGATTGGTTCAAATCCTTGCAGAGCAAAAAGATCCATCCATGTCTGATTTGGAAATGCACTTGTCTAAAATAAATAAAGCAGAGCAGCGGATTCATCCATTTAAAAGAGAAGTGCGCCGATCCTTTCACTGGCTTAGAGATAAAATCCTGCCTCAAGGAACGCATCGTCGAAAAACTGCCGTCTTTATTCGGAAATCCGCTTCTAATCCTCTCATCGCAATCCCGAATTTCAAAAAATTCCTCTGGTACTGCCATATCTATGGACTGCGCAATGCAACAAGACTGGCGCTTCGAAAGCTGCATCAACCCAATGCTCTAAAAATTAAAATAAGACCGCTCTGCTCGCCCAATTCCGCATCATTTTTGCATGAGGAAGAACTGCCGCGAATAAACAAGAAAATTTCAGTGGTGGTCCCCACCAAAAACGCCGGAGACGATTTCCCGTTTTTAATGAAAAAACTGAAATCTCAAAAGGGACTGGGCGAATGCGAGATTATTATCGTGGATTCCGGATCTACGGATCGGACTCTCGAGACGGCTAAAAACGAAGGAGCTAAAATAATTGAAATCGCTCCGGAGGATTTCAATCATGCGGACGCCAGAAACAGAGGCGCGGAATGCTCCACCGGCGATTATGTTCTGTTTTTAGTTCAGGACGCCCTTCCCATGACGGACAAATGGCTTTGGGAAATGGCCCGAACCCTGGAACAAAATCAAACGGTTGCGGTAAGCTGCGCGGAATACCCGCGTTCGGACTGCGATCTGTTTTATCAGCACCTGATCTGGAGCCATTATCGAACTTTAAACCTGGACAAGGATCGCTTCCTTTCCTGGGATGAAAGCTGTTCATCGCAACTCGGGCTGCGTTCCAACAGTCAGATCAGCGACATCGCCGCCCTTATAAGGCTGGACATCTTCAATAAATACAAATACAAAACCAAATTTGCCGAAGACCTTGATCTCGGGATACGCTTAATTAAAGACGGGCACAGGATCGGATTCCTCTATTCAACCCGCGTGCTTCATTCCCATAACCGTCCCGCCTACTATTTTTTAAAAAGAGCTTATGTGGATTCTAAATTTCTCAAGGAAGTTTTCCAGGGCATTCAATTTCCCGCCATCAGGAATCAGACGCGTCTTTTTCGAGATATAGCAGCCATTTATTATGGGACGAAGAATGTAGCCCAAGAGATCATGAACGGAAATAATCCGGAAACAGTTTCCCGATTATTCCACAGGATCCAATCCCTATATTCCATGGAACAGAACGAAATCGAGGACCTGGAAACGATAGCCCCGGAAAATGAGTTCGCTAATCTCGTTCGATCTTTAGCGCTCTCGACTGGAGACAAAAACATCAGGTACAAAAGCCGGGACAATATTATTCTGCCTCATTTTCTTCAGCATCTGGGCGTCATGCAGGCTTTTATCTCCGAAAGTCATCAGGTCCTCGATGCGACGCTCATGAAAGATTTGGTAAACGCATTATATAAAATATTAGCCCTGGATACCGGATCTCACCTGGCCTATCTGTTTCTTACTCTTTTTGAGCAGAAGCCATCGGAAGAATTCTGGGCTGTTCTTGACGCGCAATTGACTTCGGGCATATAACGGAATGAACATACTCTACGTCATCCATCAATTTTATCCGGATTCCTATTCAGGAACGGAAAAATTTCTATTGAATGTCTCGACTTCCATCCAGCGGGACGGCCATTTCGCTCAAATAGCGACCTATACGTTGACAGAACAACAAAAGGATGTTCAGCGCAAACAAAATATCTTAATACGCGATTATCATTATAGAGGATTGCCGGTCACTTCCCTTCGGCATCAGAAAATGCCTTTGGACATCCATACTTATTGCGCCAATCAGGATATATACCGGTTTGCCATGGAGTATTTACAGAAGAAAGCGGCGTTTGACCTGATCCATATCGCCCATCCTATGAGACTCGCTCCCTTTGCCCGGGCGGCGTTGGATCTGGGAATTCCCTACGTCGTCACCTTCACTGATTTTTGGACGATTTGTCCCCGGATCATACTTCAAACAAATTCCGGAATGCTTTGCAGCGGCCCTGAGGGGGGAAAGGCCTGCGCCGGTTACTGCCCTGAACTGCAACCGGCTTTTGTCAAAAACCGCTTGGCTCAAATCAAGTTAATCCTCTCCCGCGCAAAAGCTTTGGTCTCCCCATCAAAATTCCTGGCTGGAATTTTCGAGAAAGAATTTCCCGATCTGAAAATTAACATCATTCCTCATGGCATGGACCTCAGGTATTTCAAGCCGAACTCCAGAAAATACCGCCGGGACGACAAGATCATTTTCTCCTATTGCGGCGGCTTCGCTCCCCATAAAGGCGTTCATGTACTGCTCAAGGCCTTTCTGGATTTGAATCCTGTGAATGCGGAATTGAAGCTCTATGGTTCAAGTTTTCACGAATATGATTATTTCCGTCATCTCCAGAGCATCGCAAAACAGGACAAGCGAGTGCACTTTTGCGGCGCATATAATGAAGAGCAAGTCGGAGATGTTATGAGCGGTGTCGATGTTCTCGTAATACCTTCCCTCTGGTATGAAAATTATCCTCTGGTTCTACACGAAGCTCTAACATGCAATGTACCGGTGATTTCCTCCAATATCGGAGGCATGGCCGAAAAAATAAAGGATTCCGTCAATGGCTTCACGTTCCAGGTTGGGGATGAAAAGGATTTAACCGCCAAGTTGAAGATCATTCTGGATAATCCTGAAATCTTGAATGACCTGAAGGAAAAGATGAGCGGATACATACCTCCGCGAACAGAGGAGGAAGCATACTTGTATCAACGTTTGTACTCCTCGGGACAGGAAGCATTGCTCGAGAAAGGACCGACTGACGATTGACGACTGAATACAAACCGCTGGTCGCATTATCCTATCGGCGATAAAGCGCTACATTAAAAAACATTTCTCGTGGTTGCCGGACAATGAAAAAAAGAACTATTTACGCCCTTGTATTTATAACCGGTTTTTTACTGATGTTCGCCGTCCAGTACGAGTGGATTCGATATCATAAAACCCAATTCCTGGCGCTCCGCCTTTTTGCCGCTCCCATCCTGACAGGGATGCTCTTATGTTTCCTGGCGTTTCTCACACCCTCCTTGTACCGTTGGATACGTCGCTTCGAATCTTCTTCCTTTATGGACGGGCTTATTTCTGCAAGTCCACTGAGCAGGCGCGAACCCCTGTATGCATTTTTATTATTAGCCCTGATCATTCTCTTGTGTTTTAACAACGTTTTCATTCATGGCCACACCTTTAGAGCTTCGGCTTTAGCCCAAAGCGTTATGCCTTTGGGTTCCTATAACTACAGCGCACTGACAATCGCACGCCCCCTTCTGGATACAGGGGCATCCGCATGGGCTTATGAACCATGGGCCGTAAAAGTAAGAGACTCCTTCGCCGCCGGACAGGTGCCCCTCTGGAATCCCAATTCGGGATTTGGCGTGCCTCTGCTCGCCAATATGCAATCCGCCCCTTTTTCTCCCTTCAGGCTGGTGATCCATCTGTTTTCATTTCAGTATGGCTGGGAAATCTACATTGCATTGAGAATGCTGGCTGCAGGGCTTTTTACTTTCCTATTTCTCAGACTGTTCCGTTGTTCCCGCATCGCGTCGTTTACATCGGCCATCATCTTCATGTTCTGCGGTTATAACATCTTAAATCTGAATATGGGGCATCTGGACGTTGATATTTTGGCGCCTGCAGGAATATTCGCCTTCGAATGCCTTTTCCGAAATCCCCGGCCCATTCGCATTGCCTTCAGCAGCATTATCGTCTGCTTTATCCTATTGGGAGGCATGCCGGAATCCGCTTTTTGCGTGCTCGTCCTTATATCGGTCTATTATGCATTCCGAGTGATATTTTTCCGTTCTTCCGACATCCCGTTTCACTCCTGGTATCTGAAAAAGGCGGGTGTTTTCTTCATTTCCGTACTGCTGGGATTCCTTCTTTCCGGGCCGCAATTATTCCCATTCCTTGAGTATTTGCAGAATTCCTGGACCACTCATAACGCGAACACAGGGATTGCCTCCAATCCATTAATGGGCGGCATTACCCTCGCGATGCCCCATTTTTTCGGCGATATTCTTTTTGTTACCTGGAATGGCATCAATTCATACCATGTACTCCCCTATGTCGGAGCTATTCCCCTGTTGTTGGCTTTCTGCGCTGTTTTTTCCAAGAAAAACCAAGACGATAGGAAGTACATATATTTTTTTGCCTTCCTTGCTCTATTCATTATCTTAAAGTATTTTGGTTTTTTTCTTGTCAATTGGGTCGGGCATCTCCCGTTCTTTAAGCTGCTTATCTTCACAAAGTATCCCCAACCCGTATTTGCTTTCTGCATTGCCATCCTGGCAGGGATGGGGATTGAAGCGCTTATTCAACGCCGCATGACCCCACGTTCCTTGGTTTATCCCTTGGCATTATTAGTGGGATTGGCATCCTTATATTTCCTGATCAAACCGATGGAGCTATTCCCGCAACTCCGGGAACCGCGCGTCTGGAATCACGTTTTTGCGAATGTAAAAATATTCCTGGTCTTAGTCCTGATCGCTTTCATCCTGGCCCAACACGCCCTTAATAAAATCGTAAAAACTTCAATGATTCTCCTTGCATGCCTCATTTTAGCGGAACTGTACTCCTATATTCCTCCCGAGCGAGCCCTCCGCTATGATCCTGCAACCGTCCCTCCCTATGTGAAATACCTTCGTTCCGATCCCGAAAGGCATCGGGTTTTCGGAACGGACGCAGTTCTCTACCCGAACTCCAGCAGCTATTTCGATATTGACTGTATAACCAACCTGGACGCTTTGTACCTTCGAGGCTATTTCCCCTTTTTACAGTCTTTTTTGAGCCCGGAATCAGGAGAAAGATTTGTATCGGAATCTATGCCCCGGCTGGACAAAATCGCGCCTTATTTGAACCTGGTGAATGTTAAATACATTCTTGCCAAGGCCGATCCGGCGGGAAAAACGGACTTGGCGGAAAAGAGAGACATGGCGCCTGAAGAAAACGCCATACCCCCTGATTTTTCCGTTGTCTATAACAAGGAAATCAAGATTCTTAGGAATAAAAATTATTTTCCAAGAACATTCATTGTCCCCACGGCTCTATGCGCAAACAATGAAAAGGAGTCGCTCGACCTGCTGCGCCGGGAAAGTTCGAATTTGAGGGAAAAAGTGATCCTGGAAGACGCCGCAGAGCTTTGCAGGAACGCCACGCATCCGCAGGATTTTCAATCGGAAACGCAAATCCTGAATTACAGTTCGAATGAGGTTATTATCCAGACGCACTCTTCTCATGACGGATTCCTCGTTTTAACCGATTCGTATTATCCGGGGTGGGAAGCCTACATCGATGAACAAAAACAGCCTATCTTACGGGCCGATCGTCTGTTCCGGGCGTTGTCTTTGAAAGCAGGCTCACACAAGGTGCGCTTTATATATGCTCCGGATTCTTTTCGTCTTGGACTGATTTCCTTTATTGTTTCATTTATAACGCTTGGCCTCTGGGTCATTATTAAACGCCAATAAACCGGGGAATGCATGCTTCCGAAAGATAATTCTTGCCTGGCCTCTCAATGCTATATATGCGACAGCCCTGACATCCGGTATCGGTTCGTCATCCAGGGCCATTCTCTTTTTCAATGCGCCAACTGCGGTTACATGTTTTTGAATCCACAACCGTCGGATGAGTTTTTGAAATCACTGTATAGTTCCGATTATTTCCTAATGGGCGACGATGACAGGAGCGATCGTCTGCGCTCGGAAATGAAAGCAGCCACGGCACAGCTTTATCTTAAACAACTAATCCGGTATTACGGCAAACAGCAAGGGAACCTGTTGGAAATCGGCTGTGGGAACGGCGATTTTCTTCTGGTCGCCCAACAGGCAGGCTTCTCGGTTAAGGGAATTGAGGTTTCGGAAAGCGCTACCGCCACAGCCAATGCCAAGCTGGGGGAACAAAGCGTTCTCTGTGGGAATATTGAGGACATGGATCCGCCCGAGGGATCCTTCGATATATGCGCGCTGTTTGACGTCATCGAACATGTGCGGGATCCAATCAGATTTCTGAATAAAATCCACAAAATTCTTGCCCCGACCGGGGTGTTATTTATTGTGACCCCTTCATTGGATAGCTGGTCTGCACGGTTGATGAAGAACAACTGGATGGAATTCAAGGCGGAGCATCTACACTATTTCAATAGAGAGACCGTGCAAAATACTCTCTGGAGAAGCGGCTTCAACAATATTTATCTTTCACCCAATTTTAAGTATCTCCAGTTTGAGTACATCAAGGATCATTTTCGTAAATACCCGGTGCCTTTCTATTCTAAAATAATCAATGGCGTGGCTTGCTGTCTCCCTTCCGCTGCTAAAACCAACAATATAAAATATACTACCAGCGGAATGAATGTATTGTGCCGCAAGTCTCCTGTTCGGGAAACGCCGATCCTGTCCATAATAGTTCCCGCTTATAATGAAGTAAAAACCTTCGGAATCCTGATGCGTTCACTTCTGGATCTGGAACTAAAGGGCGTCCAAAAAGAAATCATTGTCGTTGAAAGCAACTCGACGGACGGGACCCGGGAGGAGGCGCAAAAATTCAGCGCAACGCCCGGCGTATCCGTTGTCCTTGAAGATAAGCCGCGCGGAAAGGGCCACGCAGTCCGCACCGCCCTGGAACGCGCCGGCGGCGATTTCGTAATGATCCAGGACGCGGACCTGGAATATGATCTCAATGATTACGACCAATTGCTTCAACCCTTGCTTTCTTGCCAGAAAGCTTTCGTTTTAGGATCAAGACACTTGAAGGGCTGGAAGATGCGCCAGTTCGAAAATGCCCATTTCATTGCTTTCGTCATGAATTTGGGGCAGACGATTTTCAAAGGGCTTCTTAATATTACTTGCGGCCAAAACCTGAATGATCCCTTTACCATGTATAAGTTGTTCCGGCGCGATTGCTTATCCGGACTGACTCTGAAGGCGAATCGTTTTGATTTCGATTTCGAAATTGTAATAAAGCTGCTTCGAAAGGGTTATGTTCCTTTGGAAATTCCGATCAATTATAAATCGCGCTCTTTTGAAGACGGGAAAAAAATATCCCTTACGCGCGATCCGCTCCTGTGGATCCGCGCTCTGATAAAATTTCGTTTTGAAAAACTGTACAAGGTCAGGTACGAAAAATAATCCAGACGAAAGCAGCCATCCATAACTTTAACGAATAAAGGGCCGGATAGTAAATATATGAAATATTTTATCACTGGGGGCGCAGGTTTTATAGGCAGCAACCTTGTGGATAGACTTCTCGCACATGGGGACGAGGTCGTCGCCTATGACAATCTCTCGACAGGTTTTGAAAAAAACCTGATGAATGCGAAACAGAATGCTCGATTCCATTTGGTTGTGGATGATCTGCTTAACAAGACGGCTTTATCCCAACACATGTCCGGTTGTGAATTTGTAATCCACCTGGCCGCCAATGCGGATGTCCGGTTCGGCACGCAACATCCGGGCAAAGATCTTGAACAAAACACCCTGGCCACTTTTAACGTCCTCGAATCGATGAGGCGCAACAACATCAAGCGGATTGCGTTCTCCTCCACCGGCTCTATTTATGGCGAGCCGGACATTTTCCCCACCCCGGAAAACGCCCCATTCCCCGTTCAGACCTCTCTGTATGGCGCATCCAAGCTGGCGTGCGAAGGATTGATTGAGGCCTATTGTGAAGGATTTGGTTTCGAAGGCTATATTTTTCGTTTCGTCTCCATTCTCGGCGAACGCTATTCTCATGGTCATGTTTTCGATTTTTACAGATCCTTGCAGCTCGATCCAACCAAGCTGAAAATTCTGGGCAATGGTCTTCAGAAAAAATCTTATCTTTATGTCCAGGATTGCATTGATGCCATCTTTGCGGCTATCGAGAGAGCCCGCCAACGTGTGAATATCTTCAATCTGGGAACGGACGAATTTTGCCAGGTAAAGGATTCCGTTCAATGGATAACCGATCATCTGGGCCTGTCGCCGGAACTTATATACACAGGCGGAGAGCGTGGATGGATCGGCGACAGCCCTTTCATTTTTCTGGATTGCCGCAGGATTCACGCATTGGGATGGACGCCGCAAACATCCATCCGTGAAGGAGTCCTCCGCACTCTCAGATATCTTCAGACAAATGATTGGCTTTTGGAGAAAAGATCATGAAAATCTGCGTCGTCGGCCTCTGGCATCTGGGAACAGTAACGGCAGCCTGCCTGGCTTCCGCAGGATTTCAGGTTATCGGGCTGGATTTCGATCCCGAAGTCGTTCGATCCTTGCAGGCTGGGCAGCCGCCTTTATATGAACCTGATTTAGCCGATTTGGTTCAGCAGGGAATTCGCCAAGGCCGTTTGAGCTTCAGCACAGACGCATCCACAGCACTGGCTGAATCGGAAATAGTCTGGATCGCCTATGACACTCCTGTGGATGAGGAGGATCGCGCTGATGTAGACTTTGTAGCGGATCGCGTCACTCAGCTTTTCCCATATCTGGCCCAAGGATCTCTCATTCTGATTTCATCACAATTGCCTGTGGGCTCTACCGGTCGGCTGGAACTGGAATGCGCGAAAGCCATTCCGGACCGTGCGGTCACATTCGGCTGCTCGCCCGAGAATCTGCGGTTGGGAAAAGCCATTGCCGCATTCATCCAGCCTGACCGCGTAGTCGTCGGCTTGCGCAACCCGGAGAACCGTCTGCGCGTATCAGAATTGTTTGCGCCCTTCACAAACAAAATAGAATGGGTTTCCGTTGAATCCGCTGAAATGACAAAACATGCCCTGAATGCTTTTTTAGCCGTTTCGGTTGCATTCATAAACGAAATCGCATCCATTTGCGAACGAGTGGGCGCAGACGCCAAAGAGGTGGAACGGGCGTTGAAAAGCGACATGCGCATCGGACCGCGGGCATACCTTTCTCCGGGATCAGCATTCGCCGGAGGCACTCTTGCCAGGGACATCCGATTTCTCACGCAATTGGGGACTGACCGTCAACAACCGACATTCCTGTTTTCGGCGGTCCGGGAAAGCAATGAAGCTCATAAAAAATGGAATCAGAAAACTCTATCTTTTCTTTTCCCCAACCTTTCCGGATTGAAAATAGCGATATGGGGACTGACCTATAAGGCCGGCACCGACACACTGCGCCGATCTTCGTCTGTAGAGCTTTGCCGCTGGTTGTTTCAGCAAGGGGCCCGCCCCCAGGTCCATGATCCGGCAATTAAAATTCTACCGGAACAGTTGAATCACATCGCAGTCCTTCATTCAAATCCCGAGGATGCTCTGGAATCGGCGGCTGCCCTGGTGATTGCAACCGAGTGGCCGGTCTATCGATCGGTTGATATCCATGCAGTGGCATCGATGCCTTCACCTGTTGTGCTCGACGCCAACAGGTTTTTGTCTGAAAACCTGGGCCGGGATTCACGCGTCCGATACTTTACAGTGGGGAAAGCTTCGCTATGAAATATTCTCTTGAAGGAAGAGCGGCTCTCATTACAGGCGCCAACCAGGGATTGGGCTTGGAGATAGCGCGGGCATACGCAGCCGCCGGCGCAGATATTTTTCTTTGCGCACGAGATCTCACTAGGCTCGCGCAGGCAAAAAAAGACTTAGCCCAATCAACATCGAAAAAGCAGAAGATCGAAATACAAAGGGCGGACGTTTCCATTGAATCCGATGTAGATAAGCTTGTAGCGCAAGCCCTGCAGATCTTTCCCAATCTGAGCATCCTTGTAAATAATGCCGGAATTTATGGACCCAAAGGCCCCATTGAAGAGATCGATTGGAGCGAGTGGATTCGGGCAATTGAAATCAACCTGCTTGGATCCATTATGATGTGCCGGGCGGTATTGCCTCACTTCAAAAAACAACAGTATGGAAAAATAGTTCAATTGTCCGGTGGAGGCGCTACAGCGCCGCTGCCTCGCCTGAGCGCTTACGCCGCTTCAAAAGCGGCCGTGGTTCGGTTTTCAGAAACGCTGGCCGAGGAAGTGCGCAAGGACCATATTGATGTGAACGCCATAGCGCCGGGAGCCCTCAATACGCGTCTACTGGATGAACTGCTGGATGCGGGTCCGGATAAAGTCGGCCACGATTTCTATGAACGCGCAGTCCAACAAAAAACTCAAGGGGGAGCGCCTTTGGAAAAGGGAGCTCAGCTTGCCGTCTTCCTGGGATCTGCCGCCAGCGACGGGATCACCGGGAAGCTCATTAGCGCAGTATGGGATCCATGGGAGCAGTTTGCAGATCACTTAAAGGATTTACAACAAACAGATGTCTATACGCTGCGCAGGATTGTTCCTCAGGATCGTTCACTGAAATGAGATTAAGCTATAAAACGTAGCCGGCTTTCACCGCATCATTGCGAAACATCCGGACAGTTTCGAGCGAGTAGTCATGCAAATCTTTGCCGACCAGATTTAGTTTTTTCAGAACATCGTTTGTGACCGTAATAATCGGGCATTCAATGGAATCCGCCTGGAATATATTGAGCAATTCTCTGGGACTGGCCCATATAAGATCAAACCTTGGATAAGGACGCAGCATTTCAACCGCCGCCGCCATCATAGGAACCGGATCCAAACCCGTATCGGCGACTCGTCCGGCAAATACCGAAATATAAGCGGGGACATCTTTATTTAAAGCCTGTGCAACCTCCCAGACCTGATCCAGCGTCATGATGGCCGTGACATTCACCTTGATCCCGATTTGAGCAAGACGGCTTATCAGCTTTACGGACGACTCTCGCCGGGTGTTGGTTATCGGGATTTTCACAAAAACGTTTTGCGCCCATCCGGATATCTTTTGAGCCTGGGATTCCATTTCCTCAAATTCATCCGAAAAAACTTCGAAAGAAATCGGCCGATCGGGGATGGATTTTAAAATATCCAGGGCGAATTCCCTGTAATTGGAAACGCCGGCCTTGCGCAGCAGCGTAGGATTGGTGGTAAATCCCTTAATGAGAGGATTGCGATACATTTCCAGCATCCCTTGCTTATCAGCGCCATCCGCAAAAATATTAATTTTCAAGTCGGATATACATTTCATCGATCATACCGCCTGTAATTATTTATAAATAGTTGGCCGCTCCGAGCCGCACACAATCGCGGTCGCTTCTACACCGATTCCCATTTAGTGGGAGCGGATTTCAATTGCGGATGGGACACCAGAAGATGCCACACCAAAGCTTGAAACGCTTCCGTATGAGGAGTGACATGTTCCGGATTAACCGTTCCTATAATAATGCAGCAATCCGCCATTTTCGCCGTAAATCCTCCGTCCCGGCCTACAACGCCCAGGACTCGCGAACCCGCCTCTTTTGCGTACTGCAGCGCCGAAACCAAATTGGGACTGATGTTCTTGTCGAGGTTCCCCCCTCCGACAGAGAATATCATAAGCAAATCCTTGGAATTGAGCCGGCTGACCCGAAGCCAATTCGCGAAAGTGCTTGCCCAACCTTCATCATTAGTTCGGGCCGTCAATTCCGAAACGTTATCGGTGGGCGCATACGCCTCCAGCCCGACCAGTTTCCGAAAATCGTTCACCGCGTGTGAAGCATTGGCCGCGCTGCCTCCCACTCCCAGGATAAACAGCCGCCCGCCGCAGTTGCGCGTTTCCGCCAATAATTCCACTGCTTGTTTGATTGCCGCCCGGTCCAGTTGGAGAAGTATTTGATTGGATTCCGCAATATATTGTTCAATAAATTTCACGATCTTTCTTCCTTTTCTAAAAATCGATCCATGGCGCAACGGCGCAGTTCTTCGAGTCCGGCGAAAGATCCGATTTCATAAAACCGTTCCAGGACTTCAAAAGCCGCGAGCTCGCCGGCATTTAAAAGGTTTCGATATAAAAGTGCGAGATCATACGCCTGGCCGTCGGGGACAACATCCAACGCCGCGCGGCGGAATACTCCTAAACCATAATCGATATGCCGCATACCGGATGTTTGGTTCTCTTTATCATATAAGACAACGGATCCATGGCTGAACTCAACATTGCTTCTATCCCACTGCCCGTTGTTTTTAAAAACGGTCATTAAAGCCAAGCGCCCGCTTTCTTCATAGGCCGTCTGAATCCTGCGATAATCGCAAGGAAGATACGAGTCTCCGTACAGGACAAAAAAAGAATCTCCCAAAAGGGGGAGGGCCTTCTTGATGGCTCCGGCGGTTCCCAACAGATTGGATCCATCGAACGAATATTCCACCTGTACGTGAAACCGGCTTCCGTCGCCTATCGCCTGTTGAATAAGTTCGCCTTGATGTTGAACGCACAAGACAACTCGTTGGATCCCTCGAGCGGACAGCAATCGAAGCTGGTGATGGATGAAGGG
Organism: uncultured Acidobacteriota bacterium; assembly: GCA_964441405.1. Classification (GTDB taxonomy): domain Bacteria; phylum Acidobacteriota; class UBA6911; order UBA6911; family UBA6911; genus UBA6911. The sequence goes on along the minus strand of CAYTYP010000006.1, from coordinate 42,473 downwards.
TTCGCCCTGAACATCGACAAGAGCTTTGGGAATAAGCTTTGTTATCGGTCTCAATCGCTGGGCCAAACCTCCAGCCAGAATTGCAACAGGCAGCATCATCCTATCAACACCTTGGTCCCTTCAAAGTCAAACCGGAAACGCACCTCTTCCAACCCGGCGGAAGCCATAGCCTGACGCAACAACTTTCGATTCTCAGCGTAAAACATAATAAAGCCGCCGCCGCCGGCGCCTACCAGTTTCCCGCCGATCGCCCCGTTTTTTCGCCCAAGTTCGTACCACTCGTCGATCTGAGAATTGCTCATTCCGCTGGAGCGGCGCCGTTTATGCTGCCAATGCTCGTGCATGATTGCGCCGAACTCAGCCGTTTGTCCGGATTCAAGCGCTTTTTGACTGCGCATGCCGAGCTCTTTGATGTAGTTCAGATTGTGAATCATCTCCGGATCCGATTTTTGCGTTCGGGCGTCCTGGTCCTTCAGAATGACGCCGGCGCTGCGGGAGAAGCCGGTAAAGAAGAGAAGGAGATTATCTTCCAGATCATACATCGTATCCATGCCGATCTGCAGGGGAGCGCATTCCACGGTATCGTCGGGATGGAACAGGAAACGGGTAATGCCTCCATAGGCTGCGATGTACTGATCCTGCTTTCCGATCGGTTCATGCAATCGTTGGATCTCGATCTCACAGGCAAGTTCGGCCAGCTCTCCCGGAACCAGAAGCTTGCGCCGATGGGCGTATAATGCTTTTAACAGGGCGGTCGTAAAACTCCCGGAAGATCCAAGCCCCGTGCCGGAAGGAATGTCCGCGAGAGTTGTTATTTCGATTTGAGGCGTGCGGAAGTTCATCATCCGGATGGCCTCGCGCAAGATGGCATGCTGAATATCGTCCACCTTATCCACATGTTCCAGACTGGAATACTTCAGAAAAATACCCGGCGTGAAGGGCCTCATGACGGTTACATAAACATACTTATCTATGGCGGCGGATAAAACAAATCCTTCATGATCGCGATAATAGGACGGCAGATCTGTTCCTCCCCCGCCCAGGGTAATCCGCAAGGGGCTGCGAGTTATGATCATGAGCAGGACTCCGCATAAATTTTTTCAACAACCACAAGGGCCGCCCGGGCGTCTTCCAGCGCCGCGGCAGGTCTGCGATTCAACCGGATATCCTCGAGAAATTCCGCAAATTCCAGATGCCAGGACCTGTCTCCCATGGGGTATTCCCAGATAGTCGTTTCGGGTGGGCCCATTTCCGGCAGCATCTTATAATAGGCCAGCCGTTCCACTCCATAGCTTCCCCCGAGTCCTTCAATATGGAGTTTGGCTTTCCGTCCGTAAATCTCCAATGAAAATAAATTCTTCCATTCCGTGCAGCTTACATGAAGGAAAGCCGTTTGTCGCTGAGCGGTCTTAAGCAGCAGAAATGCATTGTCATCAACCGGCATTTGCCAGAAGTAAGTATGGCTGAATCCGGTTACATCCATGAAATCGCCCAGAAACCAACGAGACAAATCGATCAGGTGGACGCCTTGATCTATCAGTTCTCCGCCGCCGGAAATCCTGGGATCCGCCCGCCATTCTTTTTCGTATCCTATTCGGGCGCCATGGCCATAGCGGCCACGAATAAACATTAGCTCTCCCAAAGCGCCGGCCTCAAAAAGCTCCCGGGCTTTGCGCAAAGCGGGATGATAGCGATGATTAAACCCAACTCTGACCAGCTTCCCGCTCTTGTTCTGAGCGGCCATGACGGCGTCAATTTCATTCGTGTTGAGAGCGGCAGGCTTCTCCACAAGAACGTGTTTGCCCGCCTCCAGCGCTGCTTGGGCGACCGGAGCAAGGAAATTGTTGGATGTTGCAATAATAACGACATCCACGTCCGTGCGCGCAAGAACCTTCGAATAATCATCCGTCGCAAAAACGCCCTGACCCGCTTTCGCGAGCGCTTCAGCTCTTGCGCCCACAATATCCGCGCAGGCGACCAGTCTGGCCGGCCCAAGCGCGTGCAATCGTTTTTGCCCAATTAGCCCGCAGCCGATAATTGCAACTCTCACAAGGTTTTCCATTCCTATCCTCAGTTTCGGGCGGCATTATATAGCAGAAACCGGGAAAAACACGAAAGGCGCGAAATTTTATTATTCTGTTTATCCCAAAGATTAAGAAACATCTGCGCTTTGGGCGCTTTCTCTTATCCTGGAAATCTGACCCAGTGAAATGCCTTCACGGTTCAAATACGTCAGCCCTGCAATAAAGATAGGGATCATCGAAAGCAAATAACAGGCATTGCTGATTCCCGCAGCCTGCGAATAAGGGTCTATGGGAGAAAGATGCCACTTGAAGAAACTTATTAAAGCCAGGCTCATGAAATATTGATAGCTTCCAGCTCCGGCAGGAGTCGGAATTGCAACGCCTATGGCGGTCATTACCACCAGCAGAGCGGCTCCAACCAATGGGAATCCTTTTATATACGCACTGACAAAAAACCAGATCTGCATCATGATGCAAAGCCATACCGCAAAAGAAAACAGAACGACACGAAACATGGCGCCCTGGTGCTGTAGAACTCGGAAGCCTTCTAAAAAGCCCAGGGCGGGCGTTCGAATTTTAGATGGAATGCGAGCCGCCCAATGTGCGTTGCGCAACAGGAGCAATAAAAGGACGAGTCCGGCTCCAAAAAAAACAAAGCCTTTAATCGAATAGTTTCGAATGCTGAAAATAATCGCCGCACTTTTTTCCGAATTGCCTGCTGCGCCCGGCCCCCAGGCGATAAGATACAGGGCAAATATAATCAAAACGCTGAATAGATCCAGAATTCGTTCAAAAACGCTGGCTGCAATCACCGTAGTGGAGGGTATTTTTTCTTTTCTAGCCAATAGAATTGAAGCGGCGAACTCACCACTGCGAGGAGGGATTACGTTGATCACATATTTGATCAACGTAAGAGAAAACAGATTTTTGAACCGGATGTTCGGCTTAGTCGCCGAAAGCAAAGCTCCCCAGCGCGCAGCGCGAAAAACGATATGAAAAAATGCAAAAACCAATCCGATCAAAATTAAAAGCGGGCGGCCTTCGATCATCACTTTGAAGCTTTTCCGCCAGTCCGGGACATCCGAATAAATAAAATAACCTATCAGGATGGTCAGGCCTACGCTGATGATTAACGGCAAAAGTCTTCGCAATTTGAGAAATGAAAATTTCGAATTGTTCGAGCTGGGGGAAGCGGAAGGCGTTTCTTGGCTGGAAACAAGCATAGATCTACTCCGGCCTGGAATAAAAACGCCCCGCATAATAAAAGGATTTCACGGATTTGAAATATCTTTTAAAATCCGTGAAATCCGCGTTAACCGTGGCGTTTAGCAGAATTTACTCGGCAACTTTTTCGGCGACAAGATCGCCGACCTGCGAAGTGGAATACCCCATGCGTCCGGCTGCCAGCGACTTGAGCTTTTTGCTCGTAACGTACATTACTGCTTTTTCGATTGCGTCGGCCGCTTTCTCTTCGCCAAGCGTCAAGAGCATCATCTGGGCGGCGCAGATCGCAGCAAGCGGATTGATCACCCCCTGACCGGTATATTTGGGGGCGCTTCCGCCGATGGGTTCGAACATGCTGACGCCTTCGGGATTAAGATTGCCGCCCGCTGCAATGCCCATCCCTCCCTGGATCATGGCGCCCAAATCCGTGATGATATCGCCAAACATATTGCCGGTTACAATCACGTCAAACCATTCGGGATTTTTGACAAACCACATGGTGGTTGCATCCACATGATAATATTCCCGCACAATATCCGGATAATCCTTCGCTCCCATCTCATGGAAAGCCCGTTCCCAGAGATCATAGACAAATGTAAGCACATTCGTTTTACCTGACAAGGCAAGGGTGTTTTTGCTTCCAACGCCGCGCGCCTTTTTGCCATGTTTACGCGTATATTCGAATGCATAACGAAGGCATCGATCAACCTGGAAACGAGAATAAACCGAAGACTGAACGGCTACTTCATGCGGCGTTCCCTTCATGGTTACACCGCCGGCGCCGGTGTATAGATCGCCTGAATTTTCCCGCACCACGACAAAGTCGATATCTTCCGGCTTTTTGTCCTTCAGCGGCGTTTCCACTCCCGGGAAAAGCTTTATTGGCCGCAGGTTGATATATTGATCCAGTGCAAAGCGAGCCTTTAGCAGAATACCTTTCTCCAGTATTCCCGGCGCCACTTCCGGGTGCCCGATGGCGCCCAGAAGAATTGCGTCAAACTTTCGAAGCTCTTCTATAGCGCTGTCCGGCAGCGTTTCACCGGTCCGTTTGTATCGCTCACCGCCGAAATCGAATTCGGTCAGTTCTACTTTGAAATTAAATTTTTTGGCCGCAGATTTGAGTACTTTCACGGCTTCGGCTGTAACTTCCGGCCCGGTTCCATCCCCGGGCATGATTGCTATCTTATGCACTTTCAACCCTCCGTGGAATCGCTTTGCTTGTTATTGTTTTTTGGAAAACAGAGTAGGGATTATACGAGAAGCCGACGATTGCAAGCAAAGCTATTCTACACCGGCCGGTCCAGTCAGGAACCGTTTGACGTCCACGGCTGCGTAAAATCCGTGACTGTGGCCGGATGGTTTTGTTGGCAGGCATTTCTTTTGCCACGGAATCGAACACGGAAAGCACGGAACAAAACAGCTTTTCTTTTCCGTGCTCTCCGTGTTCGATTCCGTGGCGTTGTTATCTTTCAGGCTGCTTTTTCAAATGCAACCCTTTCAAGGAATAACGATACTGGTATAACAGGTGGTAAACCTTATCTGTTGTCCTTGTTCAGGACGCAGGAATTTCAAGACCACGCCCCCCCCCTGTTTCATGCTCTTGACATAACTGAGGAAACCTTGCGCATCGCTGATCGGAGCGCCATTGGCGGCAATGATTATATCGCCGATCCCCTGTTCCGCGCCTTGCAGCCCCGCGTCATAAGCAAGACTTCCAGCTTTAACTGTGGTCACATACGCCCCCCCGGGAATATTGGCCGATTGGAGAAGCTGAGGCGGCACATTCTCGAACTGAAGCCCGATTCCAACCTTAGGTTTCGCCTCGGGCTCGAAGGTGTATTCCCCTTTCTTTTGATCCTCTAAAACTCTTTCCGCAATAGCCACTTCGAAGATCTTTTCCTCGCCATGACGAATGATTTTGATTTTTACTTTTTGCCCTGGCGTAGTATCCGCTACCGCGATACGAAAATCTTGCGGGCCGAGTATTTTCTTCCCATCGTATTCAACAATCACATCTTCCGACTTTATCCCGGCTTTCGCCGCCGGTCCTGTTTCGGAATCGCCCCCCTTTTCGTCACTAAGCTTGGTAATTAATACGCCAGCCCCCTGTTTCACTCCAAAATATTTAGCCATCGCCTGGGTAAAGGGCAAAGCATTGTAACTAACGCCCAGCCAGCCGCGGGAGACTTTTCCCTCCTTAAGTATCTGATTGTAGACTCTTGTAAAAAGGTGGGATGGAACAGCGAATCCGACTCCTGCACTGGAGCCGGTTGTGGTAGAAATGAAGCTGTTGATCCCCACGACTTCCGCATTCATATTTACCAGAGGACCGCCGCTGTTGCCCCTGTTAATGGACGCATCTGTTTGGAGGTAATCGTTGAAGAAAGCATATCCGGGCGCTTCATCCTGTTTGAATGTGCGACCGGTGGCGGAAATGATTCCGGCTGTAACTGTCTGGTCCAGGCCAAAAGGACTTCCAATCGCAACAACCCAATCGCCAACTTTTATTTTTTTAGAATCTCCGATCCGAACGAATGGGAAGCTTTTATCCCCGGTTATCTTAATCACCGCTATATCGGAAATCTCATCTGTTCCAATAACCTTCGCCGTATATTCCTCTCCGCCCGGCAAACTGACCTGCACCCTTGTCGCCCCTTCCACAACATGATTGTTGGTAATGATATAACCCTTGGGATCGACAATAACGCCCGATCCCAAACTGCGAGTTGTTTCCTGTTCGGGGATTCGAGGGATCCCAAAGCCAAAACGACGGAAAGGCTCCAATAGCGGGTCATTGGGATCCGGATTGATCTGGCCTCCGCTTCTGGTAATCACTTCTTCCGTATTAATATTGACGACAGCCGGCGCAACCCGGCTTGACACTTCCTCGAAAGCCTGGGATAAAGCCAGGGATGCGCCCCCAGCTACCGGTTTTCCATCATTTTGAATCTGCAACTGACTGTCGCCCGGCCCCGTGCCAGCCGTCAGGTCAGGGATTAGAGTTCCAACCCCAATGGCCGCGCCAAGAACAAACAAAACCATCAAGACACCTACGAGCCGTTTTCTCATTTCATTCCTCCCGAAAAACTAACTGCACATGCCAGCACTTTTACGCAATGGACCCCATTGTCGTTTCAAATACTTAAGATCGAATCTCTGTTAATGCAAACCGATTTCAATAGAGCCTTGGAGGTCTTGCTGGACAATCCCCGCCTCATTCTAATTTGATCGGATAGATTCAACCCGTTTATTCGGAATAGCAATTTCATATAGGATTCGCTGATTATAGGCGTTCCGTCAGTCATCGGAAACAGGTCTCCCGCGGAAGGTTTTCACCTGACGATGGATGAAAGCTTTTTTCCATGACGAAAAACCGCTTCCTGCGCGCCAGGCATCCATGGCAGCCATTCCTGCCGCTTCTCCTCCTTGGGCGAGCATGTATTCCACCCAAGCCCAGCGGGCGGAACTAGGTTTAACCTCCACTTTTTCTTTCAATCCGGCTCTGATTTTTGACAGCTTCGTCTCGAGTGAAGCAATCGGCTCAAAAGGCGCCCCGTCCAGGGGAGTATTGCGTTTCGCAACAAAAGGCGAAACGCCCAATGAAATCGGCGTAATCTTGGCGAGCTCAAGAGAAAAACGGATTAATTCATCGATATCATCGATCGTTTCATCCGGCAACCCAACCATCTCATATAACTTCAACCGCTGCAACCCGGCTTTTTTTGTCAATTCTGCGGCTCGAACAAGATGGCTCTCGGTTGTTTTGCGATCAACCTTGCGGCGCAACCGCTCGGAAGCGCCATCTGAAGCGGTTGTAAGCGTTCGGTATCCTCCCTTTGCAAGAAGGTTTACCAGCTCCTCATTGATGCGATCGGCTCGAAGACTCGAAATTCCAATTTCACGACCGCTGGAGACAATGGAATGAACGATTTCATTGATCTTCGGATGGTCGGTAACTGCAGCCCCCACCAATCCTACCCGACGAGCATTTTCCGGGATCAGGGAAATCACCTTTTCCGGAGAGACCAGTCTCATTCCTTCATTGGTCGTACGTCGCATAACGCAATAAGTGCATTCGCGCGAACAGCCCCGTTCAGGCTCAATAAGAAACATCGAAGCCAACACAGTGTGTTTCGTAAGTATTTGGGAATACGCCGGAAGACAGTCGTCCTCAACCTTTGCTATACGAGGAATATGGGAGGATAAAGCGGGAACATAGCATCCACGCCGGTTGGAGAAATGAGACAATAACTCATTTTTATTCATCCGAACGGACGCATCCAGGAATTCGTGAATCCACTCCTCTCCTTCACCCAATAGAATCAAATCCACAAAAGGCGCGAGCGGCTCCGGATTCGAATTAGTCAAAGGGCCGCCGGCGACGACCAGCGGATGTTTGTTTGTGCGGTCCTGCCGTAACAACGGAACGCCGCTTAAATCCAGCATCTCAAAAATACCCGGCAGTTCCAGCTCATACGCTATGGAAAAGGCGATTATGGGAAAATCAGAAAGCGGGGTTTCATTTTCATAAGTGAAGAGCGGCGTCTGGTTTTGCCTGTATTCGGCGGGATCATCAGGAAGAAAAGCCCGCTCAGCGCTCGCTCCGGTATGAAGGTGAATTTCCCGATACATCGTCTGATAGCCAAGCGAGCTCATCCCAACAGAATAGGAAGAGGGATAGCAGAGAGCGACTCTTAGAGATGAGGATTTGCGCAGCGTCCCCTGCTCTTCATTGACTCTCCGGCGTACTTTGGTTATAAGATCCCAGCTAAACATAATTTAAAAACAGTCATCAGTGGTCAGCAACCAGTCGGCAGCAGTCATACCGGGGCATTCCGGCTCCCGGCTCCCGGCTCCTTTATTGTTAGACTCCGCGCTGAACGTTCGGCCAAATAATCTTATGAAACTGAATCTGGATGCGCACCGGAAGTTTGCAGTTCAAAATCCAATTCGCCAGATCCGAGTAAGGGAGTTTGTTGAAAACCGGAGAGAAAAGAATCGAGCCGACTCTGGGAGCAAGATCATAATTCCGGATAACACCGCAAGCCCAATCAAAATCCCGCCGATTCCCGACAACGAATTTAAGCTCGTCCTTTTGCGTCAAAAACTGAACGTTATTATAGTCATTATGAGCGTCCATCCCGCTGGAAGGACATTTGAAATCCATGATTTTATGGACTCGAAGGTCCACCTCCGCCAGCGACATCTGGCCTCCGGTTTCAAGCAGGACGGTGTATCCTTCCTCGATCAAATTTCGAAAAAGCTCATGAACGGATGGTTGCATCATCGGTTCCCCGCCCGTGACAAGAACCAGGTCTGCAGGAAAAGCCTTTATTCCCCGAACAATTTCCGGGATCGACATTTCCCTTCCCTCATAGAAAGCATACTCAGTATCGCAATAGCTGCACCGCAGGTTGCATCCAGTCAGCCGTATGAAGATGCACGGCCGACCCGCAAAAGTAGACTCGCCCTGTATGGTGTAAAATATCTCGTTTATTTTCATAGTCGTCAGTCGTTAGTCGTTAGTCGTTAGTCGTTAGTGGTTGTTTTATACTGTCTACTGACTACTGACTACTGACTGCTGACCACTGACGACTGACCACTGACCACTGACGACTGAAGCACGCGGCGCAAGGCTTTGCCTGTCGCGGAAGATTCCACCCTGGCAACCTGTTCAGGCGTGCCTTCAGCTACAATCCTTCCTCCGCGATCGCCTCCTTCCGGTCCAAGATCGATGATCCGATCCGCCATTTTGATCACGTCCAGGTTGTGCTCAATTACAATAACGGTGTTGCCACGATCTACCAGGCTGTTCAGAATATCGAGCAGCTTTTTTACATCATGAAAATGCAATCCTGTAGTCGGCTCATCAAGAATGTAAAGCGTGCGTCCGGTGGCGCGTCGGCTGAGTTCTTTTGCCAGCTTCACCCTTTGAGCTTCTCCGCCCGAAAGTGTAGTCGCCGATTGTCCGAGCTGAACATACCCAAGGCCAACATCATTTAAAGTCCGGAGTTTCTGGGCAATCGGCGGAATGTTTTCCAACAAAACATAAGCGTCGCTGATATTCATCTCCAGTAGATCCGCAATGGAATACCCTTTGTATTTTACCGAGAGCGTCTCCTTGTTATAGCGTTTCCCCTGGCAGGTTTCGCATAGAACATGCACATCCGGGAGAAAGCTCATTTCAATCCGGCGCAATCCATCTCCCTGGCAATCCTCACATCGGCCTCCTTTTACATTGAAACTGAACCTTCCGGCTTTGTATCCTCTGATGCGGGACTCGGGGAGCATGGCGAAAAGCTCTCGAATTGTCGTAAAAAGGCCGGCATAAGTAGCTGGATTCGAGCGTGGAGTTCTGCCGATGGGCGATTGATCGATTTCAATCACCTTGTCGAGATGCTCGATGCCGAGAATTTCACCATGTTGTCCGACGTCGGCAAGAGCCCTATGCAGTTTGCGGGAAAGCGCTTTGTACAGGATGTCTTCGACAAGCGAAGATTTCCCGGATCCGGACACCCCTGTCACACAAATAAAGAGTCCCAGGGGAAACTCCACCGCCAGATTCTTGAGATTATTATGGCGCGCCCCTTTGACGATAAGATATTTCCCATTGCTCTTCCGCCGAATTTCAGGCGGCTCGATACGAAGTTCGCCAGCGAGATACTTGCCGGTTATTGAATTAGGAGCCCGCATTATATCTTCAACGCCGCCCGAAGCCATGATCTCTCCGCCGAACCGGCCTCCTCCCGGTCCAAGATCGATGATATAATCGGCGCTTCGCATGGTTTCTTCGTCATGCTCAACCACAATAACCGTATTGCCCATATCTCGCAAGTCCGCCAGAGTATCGAGAAGACGCCGGTTGTCCCTGGGATGGAGACCGATGGACGGCTCATCCAAGACATATAAAACGCCCCGTAATTTGGAACCAATCTGCGTCGCCAATCTTATCCGCTGCCCTTCTCCGCCGGACAGGGATGCAGCAGGGCGGTTGAGCGTAAGATAACCAACTCCGACATTCAACAGGAACGCTATTCGATCGCAGATCTCTCTTAAAACCTGACCCGCGATTTTTGTCTCCCGGGGGGTAAGGATTATTTGGCTGAAAGCTTTCTGGGCGTCTTCCAGGGGAAGCCGGGAATAATCGGAAATGGCGAGATTATTGATTTTCACAGACCGGCTTTCCGGTCTGAGCCGCGATCCATTGCAAGCGGTGCAATTCTGCATGGAAAAGAGCTTTTCGATTTCCTCGCGCATCCGCTGATTCTCTTCTCCCGACCGCAATTCATCAAGCCAACCGGCTATGCTGTGAAAAAACTTTTCCTTGGCATCGGAGGGAAGAAGCTCAAAAGATGTCTCCTTATTAGCCTTAAATTTTCGTGCGACGCTAATAAGCGTTTCATGTAAAAAGTTCGCAACGCGCGGAATTTCGATGGGGAACCGGAGTGCGCCAATGGGTTTGCCGGGATCGATTAGCAGGCTTTCCGGGTTAAAAACCCAATGAGTTCCAATGCCATTGCACTCAAGGCATGCGCCATGCCTTGAGTTGAACGAGAAAGAACGGGGCTCAAGGGTAGGGATGCTGACTCCGCAATCTATGCATGCCTGACGCTCTGAAAAAAGTCTTTCTTCAATATCCATAGCAGCGACAGTGACAAGGCCTTCCGCCAGTTCCAGCGCCGATTTCACCGACATTTCCAGACGCCTTCGAATTCCCGGCTTGACCAGAATCCGATCAATTATGACTTCAATTGTATGATTGCGGGTTTTGCTCAACCTTATATCGTCTTCCAGATCGCAGGTTTTTCCGTCGATGCGCGCCCGCAAATAACCCTTTTGAAGATATTTTTCAAAGAGCTTCTTGAATTCTCCTTTTCGATCGCGAACCACCGGAGCCATGATAATAATCCGCGCGCCTTCAGGATAAGCGGCAATCAGATCGACTATTTGGTCCAGGTTCTGATGGGATATGGGTTTGCCGCAAACATGGCAGTGAGGTCTGCCGACAGAAGCAAAAAGCAAACGCATGTAATCATAAATTTCAGTAATTGTTCCGACTGTAGAACGAGGACTGCGGCTGGTAGTTTTTTGTTCGATGCTGATGGCGGGTGAAAGTCCTTCGACGCTATCAATTTCAGGTTTTTCCATTCTCTCTAAGAACTGGCGCGCATAAGCAGATAGAGATTCAATGTAGCGGCGTTGCCCTTCTGCATAGATAGTATCAAAAGCAAGGGTTGATTTCCCCGAACCGGACAGTCCGGTAATAACGGTCATTTTCTGCCGCGGAATCTCGAGGCTGATGTTTTTAAGATTATGTTGGCGGGCGCCACGCACTATTATCTTGTCTAACATGTATTGGCCAAATGATCTATTTTACGGCTACGTCGTGTTATCGTCAAACTTTAGACGGAATAGATCAGCCCTGTGGAAAAGTCTGCCTCGGCAACTCACCCCGTTTAAAATCGGGGCCGGGGTCGGAATCGGCATTCGACAAATGGGTGCAAATGGTGACAGGCGCCACAGGCGCCAATTGTTCTTTAATAAATCCATTGTACCGTAACCGGCAGCCTATTAAGATTAGGATTGGAGCCTTTGAATAAATGGATAACCAAATAGCCTGGTGTCAACTTGATGGAAGGAACCTGCCTATCCGCTACTGGCTCCAGGGACAGTCTATTCAGAATTTCGGGGACTTTCTTACAGAATTCTTAATAGAACGCCTCTTTCTCCCTTATGGCATGAAAGCAAGGGCCTTCCACATTATAGGCAGCTGCATTGATGATATATTCTTCGATGACCCGCTCAAACAGGGGCCCATCCATACTCCTGAGGAATATATTGCAAAGCGCGTAGTATTCTGGGGTTGCGGCATCCGGAAACCTGGCGGGCTGAGCAACGAAAATCGTCAAAGGGCGGAAATACTTGCGGTCAGGGGGCCGCTCACCCGTTCAGCTCTGATGTTGGGCGACTCAATCCCGTTAGGCGATCCGGCCTTTTTCCTCCCGGCTTTATACCAACCCGTTGATTTGCATTCGGGAAAATCTCTTTGTGTGCCGCATTTCAGCGACAAGAGGTCGGACGCAGAAATCATTGCATTGAGCGGCTGTGATTCAGTCCTGAGGCCGAATATGCCTAACAGCCGCGATCGGCTGCTGCATTTTATCGATGCTATTGTAGCATCCGAATTTGTTCTTGCTTCATCTCTGCATGGAGCTATTGTCGCAGCGGCCTATGACCGGCCCTTTGCATTCTGGGATAGCGGTTCCACCGACCTGCCTTTCAAATGGGATGATCTATCGGCGTTGCTTTCCATCCCCTGTAAATTTGCCAAGACATACAAAGAAGCGGTCGAGCTCTATCGATCCGAGATTTCCCCGAATTATACGCGGCCCAAGCTTTGGCCTTTATTGGCTTCGGCTCCATTCGTCGTGCGCTCCGAAGCGTTGATCCAGGTTCTGCGTTACGATCTCCAGTTGCAAAAAACCAAGGATATCGAAATTAATCTGAATCAATTGCTCGCAGACTTGAATCAATACCAGGCGGGAAAAGGCAGGTTTCGAGATTATTTCGGACAAACGCCCGCTTCAATCGTCCGATCGTTGCGCCTGGAGCTTTCCGCCAGTGAAGGGGATGTAAGAAAGCTCACAGACGTTTTAATCGAGCGCGATCGGGAAATAAACAAGCTTTCTGAAAATATAGCCGGTCGTGATCGCGAGATAACCAAGCTTTCCCAAAACGCAGCGGATCGTGATCGCGAAATAACCAAGCTTTCCCAAACACTTTCCCAAACGATTGAGGAACGCAACCGAGAGGTCCACCGGCTTGGTTCCGAGATAAGCCGAATTACAGAACAGAACAGGAACAGTCGCGAGGCTTTGAAACATGAACTCGCAGCAAAGAACCTGGATCTTTTGCGATTGAATGCCCGGCTGGACCATACTATTCAGGAAGCGCAGACTGTCAACTCTTCCAAGATCTGGCGTTACTTTCGTCCATTAAAGGCTATTAAAAGCAGATCAACATTCCTATTAAGCCTTTTTATTTACGTCTTAAAAGATCGGTTTCCATACAACATTTTTCACCCTTTCCGGTTTTCTGGAACCTTGCGGCGCCATGTTCAATCCGCTCTGCTTATCTTGAAATCCGGCCTTTTTGACAGCAACGGGTATCGGAAGCAGTACGGGGAACAAGCGCGGTTAAAAACAGATCCGCTTATACATTATTTATGCACCGGCGCTTACACCGGCCGGAATCCCAATCCTCTCTTCGACACCGACTGGTACCTGCGACAGAATCCCGATATTGTCCAAACCGGAGCCAATCCGTTAGCGCACTATATTTGCAACGGAATATATGAAGGACGCGATCCCAGCCCACTCTTTGATACGGATTGGTACCTGCAACGCTATCCCGATGTCGCTCAAGCCGGCCTCAATCCGCTGACGCACTATCTAAACAGCGGCGCTTATGAAGACCGCGATCCCCACCCGCTCTTCGACGCCGATTGGTACTTGCAGCGCAATCCCGATCTCGCCCAGGCAGGGGCTAATCCTTTGATTCATTACATATGTTTCGGAGCATGCGAAGGCAGGGATCCCAACCCTTACTTCGACGCCGGCTGGTATTTGCAGCAATATCCGGACGTCGCCCAGTCCGGCGCAAACCCTTTAGTCCATTATCTTAGCTTTGGAGCAAGGGAAGGCCGGAACCCCAATCCTTACTTTGACAGCGACTGGTACCTGAAGCAGAATCCCGATATCGCAGAATCCGAGATCAATCCTCTGACGCATTACATTCTTTACGGAGCCGCAGAACATCGAAATCCGAGCAGAAACTTTGACAGCGATTGGTATCTTGCCAATAACAGCGATGCTGCAGCTATGGGAATTAATCCTCTCAAGCATTTTCTAAGTACGGGAATCAAAGAGGGGAGACAGCCCAAGGCGCCTATTATGGCCAACTCGAATCCAGCGACACAAGAAAATGACGCCGGCGCAGGAAACGACGCCAACCCCAAGGCGCCTTCCTATGCCGGAGATTCTTTTCAAGTCGAATGGAACGAAGACCCAAGGCGCCCGAAAATACTGCTGATTGACAGTATCTATCCGAAGCCGGATCGAGATTCCGGATCTATCGATACCGTCAACTATATACAAATATTCCAGGAATTCGGATATCAGGTGATCTTCGCTGCAGACGCGGAATTCAATCTGAACCATGACATCCATCAGTCACTCGAAGAGCGGGGCGTGCTATGCCTGCGTCCCATCAATTATGTTTCAATAAACCGTTTCATTGAACATGAAGGTCAGGAGATTGCCGCTGCTTTCCTTTCGCGCGTCCATTGTGGCGGAAGATTTTATGAAGCCATCAGAAAAACAAATCCCCAAAGCCGGATAATCTTCAATACGGTAGATCTCCACGGGATTAGAGAAGAAAGAGAAGCCCGGATCAGGAATGATTTCCGAGCTTTGCATATGGCTTTGCGAACCAACGAAAGAGAGCGTTATCTTGCCCGTCAATGCGACGCGACTATCGTGGTATCGCAATTGGAACAGAAATGGTTGGAATCGGAAGCCCCGGGTTCAAGAATATTGCATATTCCGCTTATGCGCGATTGCCCCGGCAGACAAAATGGATTTGAGAAGCGTGAAGGAATTTGCTTTGTTGGAAGTTATCTGCATACCCCCAATGTAGATGCCGTTCAATATTTTCTCGACAGCATTTGGCCAAAAGTTCTGGCAAAATTGCCGGCCTGCAAATTTTATGTGGTTGGGTCCGGTTTGCCGGATGAAATTGCTTCAAGAAAGGATCCCAATGTTGAAATTGTCGGGCATATTCCCGACCTCCGGGCTTTCTTTGAAAAAATGCGTTTTTCAGTAGCGCCTCTTCGTTTTGGAGCGGGAGCAAAAGGGAAAGTGGCGTCCAGCCTCGCTTACGGGCTGCCATGCATCGCATCCAGCATGGCCACGGAAGGCATGAACCTCGTTGACGACCGTCATCTGGCGATTGAAAATAATCCCGAGGATTTTGCCGATCGGATTGTACAGCTATACAATGACGAGAATACCTGGAACCGTTTTTCGGATGAGGGATTCAAGTTTTGTTCCAACGAATTCTCCTTGAACGTCGGGCGCGAACGCTTATCGGCATTGTTCGAGAAACTGAAGCTGCCGGTCGCAGGATCTTAGCAATCTTCCTATAGGGATAAAATGCAGGACGATCTTAAGCCTTCCAAAAATAAAAACTTGTTTGATGATAAATCGAAAACTATATTTTTCACAATCTGTTCATGGAACTTTCTTGCTTACGCGATAACCCTCCGGGAATCGCTTATTCGAACCAATGGCCCCGTCAATTTTTATGCGGCAATTTGCGATGCAGCGGATCAATTTGATTACCTTTCATTGCCCTTCCCTGTGATTCTGCTTGCCGATCTAGGCATACCGTCCTTGGATGAAATGAAGCACCGCTATAACATTACGGAGCTGAATACCGCCATCAAGCCGTTCGTATTCCGATACCTTTTCGAAAAACATCCGGATTCCGTCGCGATTTATATGGATCCGGACATCCTGGTTGCAAGTGAACTTGTTGAACTCCACTCGGCTTTCCTGGAAGGAGCCGACTGCGTTCTGACGCCTCATATCCTGGAGCCCAATGAATTTGCAATTTTTGATGATCGTCAAATGCTTATTTATGGCATTTGCAATTTGGGATTTTGCGCCCTCAGATCCAACCCAACCGTTCAGCGAGTCCTGTCCTGGTGGGGCCGGAGATTGGAGCAGCATTGCGTAATCGACCTGGCCAATGGTTTATTTGTCGATCAAAAATGGGCGGATCTGCTTCCCGCTTTTATCGAAAAAACACGATTGTTGCACCACTGCGGCTACAACGTCGCCTACTGGAATCTTTCGCAAAGACGCGTGTGGCAAACCGAAAAGGGCTGGACCGTAAACAACCAACCCTTAAGATTTTTCCATTTCAGCGGAAATAGGATCGCGGAATCAGCGATATTCTCGCGCCATAGCCGCGATTTCGGGCTCACCTTGGGAGATGCGGAAATACTTTTTGAAAATTATGTAAAACAAGTGGAATTCAATGGCCATAATTATTACCGCACCATTCCCTATGGATTCAGTTGGAATGGCGAGAGCGGAATGAATCTTCATACTCCCCAGGGGGAGCAGGCTGCAAAAACTTTTTGCGGCTTGAGCGCCTCGAACGGCAAAAACAGAATCATTCCGCATATCCCGATCGCTCGCACTCAATCCATCACAGATTATTTGAGTTGGGTGGAGCTAATGCAAGAAACGATCGTGCGCCGCAATCAGCTTGAAGCGGATAAGACGCCCCAAACCGAATCGGATTTTACTTTGCCGGGGTATTGCGTTGTCTGTGGTAAGCCAACCACATTTCAAGGAAGCCATTTATCTTCGGGAAATTTGCGCGAACAGTTGAGTTGCCCTAATTGTGGCTTTTCAGATCGCATTCGCGGATTTTTACACATCTTCTTTCAGGAAGGCAAACCGGCAAAGGACGATCCTATTTGGATCAACGAACAGGGCACACCCACTTTCTCTTGGCTATCCCGGCATTTCCCGAATCTTGCCGGCAGTCAGGATATCAACAAAAGCCCGGCGGACAACCAATTCAAATTCATCCTGTCTCTCAATGTTCTTGAGTGCGTCCCTGATTATCTAAAAGCTCTTGAACAAAGCCATCGATGCCTCGAACCTGGAGGACTATTCCTTTGTTCAACTCATTTTTCCGTCGAGCAGCGGCAAAACCAGGTCCTGGATACAATGGATTCCGGGCAATCTCCTTATTCCAGATATTTCGGTTGGAAATTGTTGGACGATTTGTTGAAAGCAGGGTTTGAGACAGCGGAATGCTGGTCTTATTGGTCGAGCCAGAACGGCTATCTGGGAGCGCCCCAAATTCTCATCGCAGCGCGAAAATCAAATTAAACTTTTTTTTCATTGAATATAATTTTTAAAGATGGGGAGGCTAAGCAACAAGCCGCAGGCTTAAAAATTGCGCATGTGCGGCGGCAGGTTTTCCCAGCCTTGTGATGGAGTAGGAGGACCCGCTGGACCAACAACAACCCGCTCAGATGGCTGAGGTCGGGAAGTCGATGGGCTGGCCGCATTTTGGTTTGTATTATTTTGCGACCCTGCAGTTGCAAGCCTTGGATCAGCAGCGTTGTTCCTGGCAGGCGGTTGCGCCGTTTGAAACGAACTCTGCTGATCCATGACCGACGATTGTATGGTACTGTTGGAAGTTTCCTTCCTTTGTCCATTTAACGGCAGAATTTCATTCGCAGACTGCAATTGTTTTGCTTCGTAGCCTGGCGCCCCTACCGACCAGGTAGCGGGAGGAATAGGCGCGAATATTTGGGATATTACAATAACCGAACCTACAACAGCCATTGCGGCTATCGCCCAATTGATCCCAGCGATTAAGCCATACTTGCTCATACAGCTTCCCCAAAACTCTGCGCTCAAACGTTAATCTGGCTTTTTGCGAGATTATTCATCTCGCAAAAAGCCAGGTAAAAAATCTGCTATCCAGACAATGCTTACTGGATGATTGTCATTGGCACAGTGCCGGTAAATACGTCATTAGTGACTTTAAACGTTTGGGTAGTGCCGGTGACGCCTCTGGCAAATACAGTGATTTCAACCGCACAATTTCCGCTTCCGTCCGGACCCAACAGGTCGGTTTCACTGGGGACCGGATTCATTTTGTTCAAAACATCTTCCCAGAGCCTGATAGTCATACCTGTGCCAGCTGTAATAGCTGAGGCCAACTGGTAGGTTTGACCTATCTGGATCGGAGCAGCTGAACCGGGAACCGGTATTTGGAATACCTTGATTGTCACGGTCGCGTTAGCCGAACCTGTTTGGGAAGGATTCCAAATGTAGAATCTTGATTTCCAATAACTATTATTTGCATTCGCCCAATTGGCAAGCAATACGGTTCCATTAATTCCCCATCTGGTCAATTCAGTAGCCGAAACCAAGCCGCGATTGTTTCCGGTAAAGGTAGCCGCATGCTCCACAGAAACCGCTACATTGACGGAACGGGTTGTGAGTTGTTTAAAATTGTCGACTGTAATTCTTAACTGTACGGCAGCGCCATTTACCATATTGGCATTGTTTCCAGCTATGGAAAGGACTGAAGTACCACTGGTGATTTCACCGGCGGATACGTTATCCGTAACAGCTCCCCCTAAACCGGGAGCATAAGAAAAGTTGCTGATGCCGTCCAACCCTGTTACAGGATCGCCGGAAAAGGTTAATTTGAAAGTATCACCGGCTACAGGAGCATAAACTAGTCCGGCAGCATCGTGAATTACGACTCCAGGAATAGTCCAATTTACAGTCACGGTAGCGTCGTTATCTTGAGTAAGAGTATCGGTGGAAGGAGCAACTCCAAGAACGAAGTTCTTTCTTCCGGAAGGCTGAGAAACATCGATGGTCGCCGCAGTCTTTACGATGCTCGCGCTCAAAGCGTTGATCGAGGACATCCAGTTGGCGCTGTTCATACCTGAATCGAATTCAGCGTTTGTATTGGCGTCAAAAGTCTGAACGGTCAGCTGAATAGTCGCAGCGTTCTGTCCGGCAAGCGCTCCGGAACCGTCTCTTACCACCCAAGTTTCGGTAGCAATGTTAAAAACAGGGGCTGTTTCAAAACTGTCGGTGACTTCAACCAAAAATTTGATGTAACTCGCCCCAATTCCGCCTTCAAACACCGTAGGCGGAGCTACAATTGCACCGCCACCAGCCGTAGCAAGCGTAACGCTGGTACCCGCCGGAGTAGCGACGAATGTAAAGCCGGCAGGCAGGGTTACCTGCATGAAGAAGTTGCCGGAAACTGCCTGTCTTGCAACTCCCAACGTCCGGGTAAGAGTGGAATATCCAGCCGGTATTGTGTAATTCTGGGTTGCCTTGCCTACCTGTAGCGCAACCGTATTAACCGGAGTTGCACCAAGTAAAGCTGTTGTTCCTGCGAAGGCGCTTCCAGCCAAAAGTAGGAAGGCCACGCCGACGCAAAGAGCGAGGCTCATCGATCTGTTAAAATTTGAATTTTTCCATGTCCTGCTAGAAACCATTTGGGTGACCTCCTTAATTGTGTGAACCCGCGAAGAAATTCTGCATTTTGATAAAATAAATCATTCAATTACTATCGTCTGCCAATTACCACAGCGTTAAAGATTTTAGATTGGCAAAAAACTTCATGAACCCTTCCTCAATCAGACCCGCTGCTTGGCAGCTTTACGAAAACTTAAAATTACTTCTAATCTCTGATATGGAAGGCGAACAGCGATCTGAAAATATATGCACCTCATATTTTTGTCAAGAAAAAAAACTTTTTTTAGGATAGCATTACTCCCCTAAAAAAACAATTTTTCAAAACAAAAAAACCAACAGCAGCAAACCTTTCATAGGATTGCACGCTAATTCTCTTTGAATTAGTGAATATTGAGCTCAGCAACTTTAGCCTTTGGGTTCCTGAACTTGCTTTCCAGATATATGGATGAGGACATGACCTGTTCGCTAGCGTTTAAAACCATCACTTCCGGCTTTCTATGGCGCCTGCATCCAACTTTTTCGGTTCCTTGCTGTTCGACCAAAATCTTGATGTGACTACAATTTAAGATACTTCCATATTTACATAGGGTTTGGCAATAGAAAAAAGACCTTCCCTCCGATAATTTTGCACCTTTCACACGAAATAGCACAAGCGATTCAATTTGCTTTGCGCATAAAAGGACGCCGTTTTTCTATCTAAATTGAAGCGAAAACACAAAAATCATGGGATATCCAGGGAATGGCTATGGCTTCGCTATAAAATTGGTCTGGGCGTTCCTGTCGTAATCCGAATCGTAGGATGAATAATAAATATCGATCAGCTCATCCTTATTCAACGGCCCGTTCCCATCGAGGCAGTAAATGCCAAGCCCGCATTTACCTGTTAAATAATTGTAAATCTTCTTAGGCGTTGTCCGGTATTCGAGATTATGTATCCTGGCATGCTCGAAAAGAATGCAGGGCTTAAAGCGTTGAATTGTATTTACGGCGCCTTCGAGCACTTCGAGCTCGGCGCCCTCTACATCTATTTTTATAAAATGAATCGGGACTTCGTCGGGCAAAGCCTCGTCCATCCGCCTCCGTTCCACTTCGATTTCTTTCACTTCCGTCTTTACCGGATAGGGCTGTCGCTTGAAACCGCTCCAGCCCGGAAGTTCCAACGCATGACAGAAGCGAACGCGTCCCGACTGATTTCCCAAGGCGCAGAAAAAAAGATCCACTTCGGGGAAATCCCGCTTCAAAGCTGCTGCAAGATCGGGCAATGGTTCGAAAGCGAAATGGCGGCCTGCAGGCGAAAGCTCCAGGAATCGTTTGAGAAATACGCCATGGTGCGCGCCCACATCCACGCAATTGGAACTTGCATTTAATACAGTCCGTAGAATCCGCTCCATATTGGCTTCATCTCGTTGAACTCTGATCCCCCACTCGACATCACGATTGCATAGTCTGGGTTGCTTCTGCAGAAATGGCATTTTCATAAAATCAAGATTAATCCTGTTGAACCGTGAAACACACGAAAATCACGAAAATTAATTTCGCGTGTTTCGTATGTTTCACGGTTCCATTCATTTGAATCTTACAGAGTCGAGAATTTTCTGAAATACGGTTTGATAGGAAGCGAACTCCTGCTCCGGCGCCACAAAAACAAAATAGATTAAACCTTCCGGCCGGTCTACGGTCACAAGCCAGTCCGTTTCCCGTCCGCCAACCGGCGAATCGCTAGCCAAAGTCATCGATAGCGCGGGTTTCCCTGCAACTCTGATTTGCCGTTGGCTCTTCGTCACTCGCATATCCGCATTCTGTCTTTGCAGATTTGCGAGCAGCTGGTCGGTGGCTTGCTTCAGGCTCAAGCGCCAACCGCCTGCCGTCATTTCGACTGTCTCCATTGCTACGCCATAGGCCAACGCGGAGCTGTCGCCGCTTCCGATCAATCCATTTTCAGGCGCCAGGGTGAAGGAGTATTCCTCTTTATAGGACTTCCAATTGTCCGGATGTCTCAAACTCACCCGTTCGCCGTTATAAACTTTTAATCGAGTGGAAGGACGAGGCGGACGTTGGATCTGCCCGGTATCGTTTCTTGGGCTTTCGCCGGCGCCGGCGATTGAGGCGGCTTTCGGAGCGGGAGCGAGCGATTTCACATACTGTTTAATGCTTCGAAACTCACGGGTGTCATTCGCCGGATTGCCGGGAAGAGGGCCAATTCTGCCAATTTCAGAGTTGATATTTTTAATGCGATCTTCCGGATTGGGATGGGTGCTGAAAAAAGTTATGCTTCTTCCGTCCGAACCCAGCTTTTTGAAGAATTCCATCATATAGCGTGGATCGTAGTTGCAGTCATAAAGGATCTGCGTTCCCATCAGATCCGCCGCCCTCTCATCATCTCTGGAATACTTATTCAGCATCGCATTGGCTAATAAACCGCCCCCGAGCTGTGTAATCAGCGACTTCGTTGATTTGTTGCCCATCACGCTCCCCAGAATCGCCAACGGGAATTGCGCCGCATAGGATTTGGAAGCCTGTTTAGTGCCGTGACGCAATGCCGTATGCCCGATTTCATGACTGATCACTCCGGCCAATTCCGCTTCATTATCCGCAGCCTCAATGACGCCTCGATTGATATAAAGAAATCCTCCGGGAAGAGCAAAGGCATTGATCTCGGAATCGTTGACGCACTTGAACCGGTATGGATATTTTTCGCCGGGGGCGTGCGCAGCCAGTTTCAATCCGAGCCGGTTCAAATAATCATCCACTCTTCGATCGTTCAACATGGCAATCTTTTTTTCCGCATCCTGCGCCACCTGTTGTCCCATCGCAACATCTTCCTGCGCCGAGAACATATTAAAACCGCCCGGCTTAAGTTGGGTTCGTTGAGCGAAGGCCGGAGCCATCAAGGCGATTGCCAGAACCACACCCAATATCGCATGGTAGAAGATCTTCATAGTTTTTCCCTCTCGGGAATATATTAAACCCCAAAAGTGATGTGTTTTGCCTCGAAATATAAAAGTAAAAATTACGGCTGAGCTGGAAGCTTGACGTTGATGGTGCGTTCCGAGTTTTCGCGCAGCACCTTCAATGAAAGCTGCGCGCCCCAACTGAGGGTCTGAAGGTATGAGGAAAAGCTTAAAGCATCTTTGATGGGATTCCCATCCATAGCGACAATTATATCGCCGGCGACAACTCCAGCCAAGTCGGCGGGGGACTGTTCCGTCACCCCGATTACGAGGAGCCCTCCCTCGGCTGTCTTTAATTCCTTTGCAAGGTAGGAATTCAGCATTATGGCGTCAAGACCTACGACGGGCTTCAAAGCGGGAGGAATCAGAGGCTCCGGGACGGCAAACGCCAGGTTTCGTGGAGCTTGTTGAGCTTTGTGCGGTTCGATAATTGCGGCCAAGGTCATCGGTTTCCCGTTTCGCAGAATATCCAGTTTCACCCGCGATTTTATTGGAGTCGATTCGACAAGCCGGATGAATTGAAGTGAATCGATTAACGGCTGCCCGTTATAACGGACAATTAAATCCATGGCGGCAAGTCCGGCTCGTTGCGCCGGGCTACTGGGGCCGACGCTTTCGACCCCGATTCCATTTACAGGCTCAGCGCCGGAATCCGTAACGAATACGCCGAGCCATCCGACTTGGATGTCTCCCCCTTTGCGAATGACTTTATCCGCGGAAGAGAGCAGGTCCGCTATCGGATATACAATGGTTTGCGAGCTTGCCGGATCCTGGCTGGTGACGAATCCAAGGACACGATATTCTGAATCGAGAATAGGCTCCCCCAAATCAGGAAAAGGGCTGCTCACTGTAAACGCCCATTTTCCTTGATCGGGATTCGTCTGGGACCCGACGGAAACTACTTGAGCCTCGTGCAATTGCGGTATTCCTGGGCCTGCGCTGACAGGAGCCCTCACAATAGAGCCGTCCTTTACCTTGCAGTCGCTGCAGATTGGAGTTTGCTTGAGTTGGCCGCCAAGGAGACGCACAACCGCCACTCCATTGTGTTGATCGATCCCGATCAAGCGGCCTTTCCACTTCTCCCCTTCACTGGTTGTAATCCGGATATTGGATTCCCTGCCATGAACATCAACCCAATGATAACCCAGGAAAGCCATGATATGCCCGCGTTTATCCAAGACTATCCCGGTTGAGGAAAAAACCTGAATCAGGACGGGGCTGATCTGTTTTCCGTTAACCTTTACTGAGTCGACTGCTCCGCGGGTTCTGGTCGTTATAGTTACACGTACCAGCGCCAGTTCTGCAGGATTATTGACAGCCTCCCGGCTATCGCCACCTGACGCCGGAGGAGCGTTTGCAATAAGGATTCCCAGAACTAAAATTCCAGCCAGCGGGATCGAGCAATGTAACATTTTCCAGGCCATAGCAAATCAATGGCTCACATTCCGGATGAAATATTTTTCCGACGGTTGACCATGCAACCGCCTCTGAATCGGCAAGGGCATGCGGATAACGACAGGACGATTACCCGGGCCCTGGGAAGAATATTCTAAATATTCCGCTTCTTGTTGATCGTCAAAAATCTCCTCCGGGAACATATCCGGCGGCTGAGGAGGCTCTGTGGGCTTTATACGCTTCGGGCTCCCGGCGACAGGTTTGAATAGGGCCGTGTGAGAATTCCCGGATATTTCCTCAGGATTTTCCGCAATCTTCAAAGGAGCTGGAACTATCGGCGCGGACGCCTGGGACGAGGGGAGTTGGCGGGATAAAGGAATTGATGAACGATAGAAAGCATAAAACCCGCCCAGCAGAAGCACTGCCATACTGCAGAAAACCAAAGCCGGTTTCCGCCATGACGGCCATTCAAAGCTGTAAATCCAAAGCCTTCGGAATCGGGCAAACCGGCTATTCAGCTTGCGGTTCCCGATTTCCTTGAGTATGGACGCCTCGAAATTCAAGGGCGCCTTGACCCGTTTGAGCTCGCGAGCCATTTGGCCGAGGCGTTGCGCATCGGCCATTGTTTTCCCGCAGCCGATGCACTGTTGGGCGTGCCGTTCCATTCCGAAACGGCCTGAGAAATCGAGCCCGCCCTCGAGGTAATCTTCTAATTTCCTATGAAACGTGCGGCAATTCATATCTATTGCCTAAACATAACGCTCCAGCTTGCGCTGCAGCAATTCTCTCGCCCTATGCAACCGTGATTTTATGGTCCCGGCCGAACAGTTCAATACTTTGGCGATCGTGTCATAGGGCAATTCCTGAACTTCCTTCATAATGAACGCCGTCCGGTATTTTTCCGGCAGCGACCGAATCGCATCCTGTATAACCTGACTGCTTTCTTTTCTTAATATCTCGTCCCGAGGACTGCGCCGGACGTCGGTGATTTCGAATTCCGGGCCTTCCTTGTCCTTCGTCGATTGCCGGCTTCCCCAGACATTACGATAAAACACCTGTCCTCGCCGCTTGCGGTAGCGCATTTCATCTATCGCAAGATTCGTTGCGATCCGGTATATCCAGGTTGAGAACTGATACAGATTGCTATATCGACCGATATTTCGATAAACCCTAAGGAACGTTTCCTGGGACAAATCCACGGCAATATCGTAGTCCCCGATCATCATATTGATGTAGTTGGTGAGCGCATCCTTGTACTTGCAGACAAGCTGAGTAAACGCAGCATCATTCCCGGCAATGAACTCTTTTACCAGGTTGTTGTCGGTCGTCGGCGCATCCTGATGAAGTTCCGATCTAAAACCGCCTATCTCCACCGTTTCTCCCCGAACCGCGGAAGCCACTATTTACCTCCAGTAACAGCTCACAAACACCAATGTTGCTACACGTCAAACAGTAACAAAGGTTCCTTTTATTTCATATCCAGCCAATTTCCCGCGACGTTCAAGTCCACTTTCAGGGGTACGGAGAGCGACGCGGCGTTTTCCATTTCCTCCCGGACCAGCGCTCGGGTGGTTTCAACTTCCGATTCCGGAACTTCGAGGACTAATTCGTCATGGACCTGCAGCAGGATTTTAGCCGATAAGGGCCTCTTCTGCAAAGCCTGATGTATTCGTATCATAGCTATTTTGACTATGTCCGCAGCTGTCCCTTGAATCGGGCTATTGACGGCAGTCCGTTCAGCAAAATGCCTTATGTTATAGTCTTTACTATGGATATCAGGGATCTGACGAATGCGCCCGAATAGAGTTCTTGCCAGTCCGGTCCGGCGCACTTCTTCTATAGTATTGTCCAGCCAGGTGCGCACCCCGCAATAGCGTTTGAAATAAGCGTCAATAAAAGACTGGGCGTCTTCCCGGGAAATCCCCAAGGTCTGCGATAGCCCGAAGGCGGAAAGACCGTAAACTATTCCAAAATTTATAACTTTGGCTCTACGGCGACATTCGGACGGGTTCAACCATTCCTCCTCACTGAACACCTCGCGAGCCGTCCGCTCATGGATGTCTTCCCCGGCCCGGAAGGCATTCACCAGAACCTCATCTTGCGAAAGATGCGCCAGGATGCGAAGCTCCACCTGGGAGTAGTCGGCCGAAATCAACAAATTCCCCTTCTCGGGAACAAACGCCCCACGAATAAGTCGTCCAAGTTCAGACCGGATTGGAATGTTCTGTAGGTTCGGATCGGAGCTCGACAAGCGTCCGGTCGCCGCGCCGGTTTGATTGAAGGAAGTATGCACTCTTCCGGTTTTAGGATTTATCAGAGCCGGAAGCGCATCCACATAAGTGGATTTGAGCTTGGAAATCTGCCGGTACTCTAGAATAAGTTTGGGGAGTTCATAGGTTTGGGCGAGTTCATCCAGGACAGCCTGATCGGTGCTATATCCCCCGGTTTTGCGCGTTTTTTTAAGAATCGGGAGGTTAAGTTTCTCAAACAGAATCTCGCCAAGCTGTTTTGGCGAATTAATATTGAATTCCTCGCCTGCCGCCAGATAGATTTTATTTGTAACTTCCAATAGTTGTTTTTCCATACTGGAAGACATCTTCTGCAGCATGCTCCGATCTATTTTAATCCCATTCCGTTCCATGTCTGCCAGGACCGGCACTAATGGAAGCTCTATCTTTTCATACACTTCCCGCAGATCTAGGTTGTCGAGGCGTGAATTCAGAAGCTTATAAAGCTGATGAACGGCATCTATTTGGCTGCAAAGATTGTCACAAATTTTATCCTTGTCCGGGAGCAGCAACCCCTGGCCACCGCTTGTTTCATCCGTCAGAGAAATACTCAACTGGTCCAAGGCCCAACGCTTCAATGAAAAATCGCCGGCATTGGGCGCGACAAGAAAAGCCATCAGCATTACATCGTCCGGCGGTTCATCAATACGGATTCCGTTGCCGTCATGAGAAAGGAGGAACAGCTTGGAATCCCAACAGATTTTTTTTGCTTGAGTCCGGCCTTCGACAAGTCTCTGCCAGACCTGCATCTGATTTTTGTCTTTAAGATCGAGTAAAAGAGCGTCGCCTGATTCTCCCTTTACACAACCAATTTCTGCCGACTTGCGACCCAACACGCCTTCAACATATCCGATCTCAAAATAAAGGGTTGAACTCCGGGCCAGCTTTTCGAGCGCTTCTTCCGATCCGGAGGAATTGGCGAACCAATCCCCTTTCACAGGCTCTCGCTTTTCTTCATCGAGAAACTCATCCATCAGGGATTTGAATTCCATCTCCGCAAAAAGCGTAAAAGCAGATTTGCGATCAGGCTCACAGAGGACAAGAGACGAAAGATCCAAGTCAATAGGAAGATCTTGCTTGATGGTGGCCAATTCGCGACTCATGCGTATCAGATCAACATTGTCGCGCAGGCTTTCCTGGTAAGTCTTACGCTTGACTTGCCGCCAGCCGGCAAGAACGTTTTCAAGATTGCCAAAGGTTTGGATCAACTCTTTAGCGCCCTTTTCTCCAATTCCCGGAGCCCCGGGAATATTGTCGGAGCTGTCGCCCCATAATCCAAGTAGATCGGCGACTTGATCGGGGCGGACGCCCAGTTTCTCCTGCACTTTTTGACTGTCCAGAATCAAACTGTCCTTAGAAGCGTCCAGTACCAGAATATGATCCGAAACCAGCTGCAACATGTCTTTGTCGCTCGTAACAATTACCGATTCCAGACCTTGTTCAACCGCCTTTCGTGACAATGTGCCGATGACATCGTCCGCCTCATAGCCTTGAAAGCCGATTACCGGAACGCAGAACGCCTCGCAAACCCGCCGGATATAAGGGATCTGTTGCACCAGGTCCGGAGGCATAGGTTTGCGGGTAGCCTTGTATTCCTGATATTGTTCATGTCGAACGGTAGGGCCTTCGAGATCGAAGGCGACGCCGATATATTCCGGCTTCTGTTCCTTGATGATCTTGCGCAGTATCGAGGTGAATCCGTAGATCGCGTTGGTAGGCAGGCCTTTGGAATTGCTGAGATTGCGTATCGCAAAATACGCCCGATAAATATGAGACATGCCGTCGATCAGGAAGAGACGTTTTGCACTCACTGGGCATTTCCTTTATGAATAGATTTGGATTCTAACATAAACCAGGAATCGGGGTCGGATTCGGGGTCGGGATCACGGTGATTTTGTTCAGGCCTCCAGGCCTAATAGATTGAATAATTTTTGCTCGTGTTATGTATCAGTGATTTGTGATTGGCTATTTGTCATTTCACAAATAACCATTCACAAATGACCATTCGCTTTTTGGGGGCGTTCCACTTTTTGCTGGAGGTTTCAGCACTCAGCGCCTCGAATACTCGTTGTGGAAACCAAACTTCGGAAAATTAGAACAAATTTACCGTGGAGTCGGGATTCGGAATTCGGACGTTGCTCTGCCTTATATCCTGAATAACATTCGACTCTCATTTCACTCATGACGCTTGGATTTGCTTTTGGCTCGAGGGTGGCACTCCTGATAGACACGAACCAGTTGTTCGACGGACACATGCGTGTACTTTTGGGTTGTGGACAGGCTTTCATGCCCCAGGAGTTCCTGTATGGTACGCAGATCAGCGCCGGCATTGAGCATGTGGGTGGCAAAAGTATGGCGGAGAGTATGCGGATGAACGCGCAGCTTTTGCGCAAGCTGCCCGATGTAATGATCTACGATATCCCAGATGCTCCTGCTGGTGAGTCTTCCCCCTCTTGAATTAAGGAAAACGGCTTCTCCAGCCGTCGTCCCTTTCCTAATCGTTAAATTGCTTCGCACCTGAAGATATTCATTCAGAGATTCCACGGCTCTCCTGCCAAAAGGAACAATGCGTTCCTTGCGGCCTTTTCCCACAACTCTTACCAGTTCTTCACCGAGACTGACGTCCCCCAGGTTGAGTCCAACCAGTTCGCTGACCCGGAGCCCGGCGGCGTATAGCAATTCCAGGATGGCGCGATCCCGCTTGCCTCTGTCGGCGCTGACATCGGGCGCTTCCACAAGTTCCGCCACAGCGTCAATCGTCATAAACACAGGCAAGCGGTTGTCCTGCTTGGGCGACGCCACATGCTTCGCATGATTTACCTTTACTGCTTCCTGTTGTGAGAGGTATTTCATGAACGAGCGAATGGTGGCAAGTTTCCGGGCGACGGACGATTTTCTATTATTTTTTTGATAGAGGGCGCCCAGAAATTCGCGAATGGTGAGATTATCGATTTGGTCCAGGTCAGGCGCCGGTCGTTCAACACCTTCCATAGCTCCGGTTAAAAAAGATAAAAATTGCTGAAGGTCGGAAGCGTAGTTTCGAATAGTATTAGGAGAAGCGTTGCGCTGATAACGAAGGTAATCGAGGTATTTTGGGATCCAATAGGTTATGGTCTCAGCCATTCCCACACCTCATTCATTCGGGATCGGGAGACGGGATTCGGAAAAACCGATTCCCGATAGCGAATTCCGACTCCGGATCCGATCATAATTTTTCCCGGAGCTTACAAGCATCAATTTGCCGAAGAGCCTCTTCCGTCTGGACTCGATGCTTTTCCTTCTTGTCCCGTATTTTTTGAGCCGATGCGCAGGTTTCGAGCAGGCCGAAGCTAATGTTCGCCGGCTGAAAATTATCCTGTCCGGCCGATGCCACGTAATGCATAAGACTCCCGCATGCAGTAGATTTAGGCGGCGATAGCGGTTCTTTTGCCTGTATCAACCGGCTTGCATTAATGCCCGCCCATAGTCCCGTCGCAATGGATTCAATATAGCCTTCAATCCCGCATATCTGGCCGGCAAATAGGATGTTTGCGTTTTTTTTCGCCTGAAGAGTCGGGTGCAATACTCTTGGCGCATGGATATAGGAGTTTCTATGGATTTGGCCAAAGCGCAAGAATTCAGCGTTTTCCAAGCCGGGTATCAATCGGAAAACACGATCCTGCTCTGAAAATTTCATATGATTTTGAAACCCAACCAGGTTATAGCAATCGGCCATAAGATTTTCGAGACGCAACTGAACCGCTGCATACGGACGTTTCCCGGTGCGCGGGTCGATCAGGCCCACCGGTTTCATCGGACCAAACCGCAGTGTATCCACTCCCCTGCGCGCCAATTCCTCGATGGGCAGACAGCCTTCAAAATAGGACGGTTTTTCAAAAGCATGCAACGGCGCTGTCTGAGCGCTCATCAAAGCTTGATAGAACCGGAGGTACTCCTCTTCCGAAAATGGAGCGTTCAGATAATCTTCCCCGCCTTTCCCATATCTCGAAGCCGCGAAGAGTATCGATTTATCCAATGAACAGGCGTCGACTATGGGGGAAATGGCGTCATAAAAATATAGATTGTTACAGCCGGCAAAACGGATGATCGATTCAGAAAAAGCATCGGAAGTCAAAGGTCCGGTCGCAATAACCGCCACCTGGTCTTCCGGAATCCGGCGCATTTCTTCGCGCAGGACTGTAATGTTGGGGACTTTCAGAATTTCCTCTGTGATTCTAAGGCTGAATTTCTCTCGATCGACTGCCAAGGCGTGACCGGCCGGGACCTTTGTTTCATCTGCAATGCGGAGCAACAGACTGCCTAAATGACGCAACTCTTCTTTCAGAAGATGCGGCGCGCTTCCCGGAAGGTCTGATTTAAGTGAGTTGCTGCAGACAAGTTCCGCCAGACGATCGGTTGTATGGGCCGGAGTCGAAATTCCGGGACGCATTTCATAAAGGAGTACGTCAATTCCATTGCGCGCTATCTGCCACGCCGCTTCCGAACCGGCGAGACCTCCTCCAATAACCAGGACATTTGGTTTCATCTGTGGATTCTAGTAGATCCGCCGACAGAGGACAACAGTATGAATTTAAAACGGCCCACCCCTATTCTCTTCCACTTGAGATAAAACCAAAAATCTTATATGTTTCGAGTGAAATATCGAACTATCTATGGACGAACGGCGTCTATTATAAAAGCATTTAATGTTAAAATATCCGGAGAGGCAACTATGGCGTTCATACGTCGGTTTTTTCTAATCTTCTTTGCCTTTTTTCAGCTTCAGGTTTTCGCACAACAACCCAGAGTAGTTTTTGTAAATTCAGCAGAGAAAGAACTTAAGCGCACCGCGCATCGAATGCGCATCCCTGTCGATCAGTTGAAAAACGCCCGCGAAGCCCTGCAGGAAGCCACAGATCTGGCGACCAAAATAGAGCCTGCGCCTATAAGTCAGCTCAGCTCTATTGCCAGCTCTTGGACGAATATAAACCGCTCCAAAGCAAAAGGTATAATAGATTCTATTATTCATGATTTACGCGCCCTAGCGGCTCAGCCGGCAGACTTCAGCGCCTACCAGAATGCGACTTCCGCAGCGATGTCTCTTCTGCAAACGCAGTCCTCATCCGAATCGGACTACGAAAAAATGTTGGATATGATAAGCAGCTGGCCGGATCCTCCTGCATCTTTCGGCGATAGAGCGGCCACCTATCGCAAGGAACTGGAAACTCAGATAAAGTCCAACAGCATCATGAACATGGCGAGTTCCAATCCGGAAAAAGCCTATGAGCTGCTTTCTCAGTCCCAAGACAACAAAGCCACGAGCTTTACCTCTTATTACCTGCCTGTCCAAATAGCTCAGAACTTGATGAGCAAGGGAAAGAAAGATGAAGCAATGAAGGTCATCGACCAAACGATTGCTAATTTCTCTCAACAGGCAAATAACCCCAGCGCTCTTGAATCCTATGGAAGTTTCGTCTCCATGATTGCATCGAACAATCTGCCCGGAACCGACTCGATCATAGAGAAGTGGGTGACGCAACTAATGGCCCAACCCCAGCAGAGCACCTGCGCCGCCAAAATACAATCAGGCCAAACGACTCTGCTGGACATAACCTGCGCCGAATCAAAAATCCTGAATGTCCTGCGCAATCTCAATTCAAGACCGGCGCTGGTGATGAAAACGCTCAACTCAGTTCCAGGGCTGAAAGCAAAGCTGGACCGCATTGGAGGCATCGACAGCTTATCCTATTCAGCGATGAGCGGATCACAGCCCAACATCTTAACCTACGACACACGATCCAATATTCAGCCGTCAAGAGTGATAACAACTGTGTCAAGCAGCGGCGTATCAACAAACAACCCGAATAAATTGCTGCAAGAACTCAAAGGCAAGGCGGACACAAGTCCCTCGTTAGTCAAGCAAAAGCTTCGAAGCGCCATTAAAGGTCCGGAAGACATAAATATGCTTGTCAATTTGGCGCAAGGCGCATACAACCTTGATCCGGAGCTCAGCAGCATAGCGCTGGACATGGCGCAAGAGCTGCTTCCGCAGGTCGAGCCTGTTCAGCAACGAGCGTCAACCCTGCAAAACATGGTTCGGGCCTATAGGCAAGTTGAGGGGGAAGTGGATCCGGAACTATTGAAAACCGGCTTTCTTCTTGCAGATCAATTAAGAGAAGAACAATCCAACAAAACCCAGTCTTTAACCGGAACGAATATGCCCGTAAATGTAAATGCAACCCGACAGTATTTGACAACCGGCAGCGCCGAGCAACTGGAAACCTTTTTAGTTGCTGAGTTGTCTCGCGATTCCTTCGATACGGCTATGCGCTATGTCCGGACCATGGAAAACGACCTTTTTAAACTGCACAGCATGATCCAGATCGTACAAGCTTTGTCTCAACAATACTGAAATAAAAACGCCGCGGATTCCACGGAATAATAATTTAGAAAAAATCCGTGAAATCCGCGGCGTTATTATTATATCTTCGATCTCAAATCCTTATTTCTCCAAGGACAAGGGGCTGGTTTTTCCTTCCTGTTTCCATTCCCCAACAAACTTTTCACTGGAAAGCTGCCCATTAAATTCGCCTTTAATGCTCGCTACTTTTACATTCAGTTTTCCATCTTTCAGCTTCGCTGCTGTGACCGGAACGCCCTTTTTCCCCGGATCCGGATTGTCGAAATAGCCGACAAAATCGCCATTTTTCTTTTTTTCAAATCTAATGGCCATCATTCCGGCTTCGAGCTTTCCATTCCATTTGCCCGACAACACATTCATAGCCTCCTGGGAAAGGCCCAGGCCCTTCGACTTGGAAGCGCTTTTTCTCATTTCTATTTGAACGTTTTTATCGCCTTGATAGTAAGTTCCTACCATCAGATTATTGTCTTTGCCTTTCAACTTTCCGCTAAATTCCATTTGAATGGCGGCAACCTTCAGCTTGATGGCTCCATCTTTCATTTGAACTTCGGTGATCGGTATGCCGTTATATCCCCGATCCGGCATATCTATCAAAGCTGCAAATTTGCCGTCGTCTGTCGCTTCAAATCGAAACGCCAATCGCAGCAAATCATCGCCTAAAGGAGCATCACCCGTCCATTTTCCCAATAATATATCTACGTCCGCCTGGCTGATCGGCTCTTGGGCCGTCAAGAAATTGGATAACGACAGCACAATAACCAGTAGAACCAAGAGTGTAATAATATTTTTCATAGCCTTCCCCCGGTAGTCCCGATTTTATTTTTTAAAAAGTTCAAATTTTTGATACCACCCATCCAATTCTGCGTCAACCGAAAACTCCTTAGCTGAGTTTGATATCAGCGATAGAAAAATAGTCGCAGCGGTCAGATCGGCTGTTGTTCCTGGGTTTAGAGTGTGGGTCGGATCGCGCAAAGCATGATCCATTTCCGACAGAGCGGCTCGACCTTGATCCGTAAAAACGCCTCCTTTTGCCAGCGTCGCACTCGCGCGCCTGGACGCCTCCAGCGCGGCATCGAGTCCCTTTTTTCTGGCAACCAGGGTGTCCGGCACCGCACTCAGAATCCGAAGGAATGCTTGTACTACAGCTCCGGGAAAATCAGCGCCTTGGGATATAGCCTCATTTAGCGCAGGCAGCCCTATTTCAAAGCTGATCTCAAAATCGGTTGCATATTCACGCGCAATGGAATCCCGATCCCCGGCCAAAGCCATTGCATCCCGCAGGGTAATCAATGGATTCTCGGATATATCCGCTTTATGAACCCTCCCCAGCCCTCCGGGTTGCGCCATCCTGATGGCATCATAAACAAGCCGGGCATCATCCACTGTCAGTGACTTCAGGACATCGCTCAAAGCCCGCCGAAGATTTTCCGGCCCGCCGCTTATAGCGGCTTTGGCCAGAGGCGCTAGAAGCATAACCATGCCCAGGTTTGTATTCGATTGCACTAAACGACGTGTATCGCTGACGGATTGACGGATTATTTGGCCAATGCTCCATTGCGCTGCATGCTCGAAAGCCGGGACGATGGCAACCGCACTCAGGAGAAAATCCTCAAAAGACGTGTCGGAAAAATCATGCAGCCGATTAACATTCCCCGGTTTTGGAGCGCAAACTTCCAAAATACAGGCCATTTGCGCCAACTGTGCAATTCGCTCCATAGCCCCCATTTTAACGCATCTTTTACAAAACAGCCGAAATCAGTTCAGAGTTCCCAGTTCTCAGTTCAAACTTAAAGTGATAAATTTCAAATTCCAAGATAATGAAAGTTGACTAGAAGATAGGACGCATTATGAACGACAAGCAATGGGATACCCTGGTTTCCGTAATTCGAGGAGAAACGCTTCCAGTTCTCCCGACCGGCTTTATAATCGACAGCCCCTGGCTTCCAAAGTGGTCTGGAACCACAATTCTGGATTACTTTACCGACGACCACATCTTTTTTGAAGCCAACATGAAAGCCCTCCAGACATTTCCCCAGACTATGTTTCTGCCGGGCTTCTGGTCCGAGTATGGCATGTGCACGGAGCCGTCCGCCTTTGGAGCCGTTTCCGTCTGGGAAGAAAACGAATTCCCTTTCGCAAAAAAAATATTGCGGGCGCCTGCGGATGTCGAACGTCTGGAAAAACCGAATCCGCGTAAAGAAGGACTGCTGCCTTTTGCGATCAAGCGCCTCAAACGCCTGCAACCGGACATTGAGAAATCAGGCCATAAAATCCGCTTCGCCGTTGCACGCGGCCCGCTCAATATCGCCACCTTCCTGATGGGCGCCACCGAATTTTTAACCGCCCTCAAAACAGATCCCGAATTAATGCACCGGCTGCTGACGATTACGACGGACTTCCTGGTGGATTGGATCGCCTATCAGCGAGAGTGCTTTCCAACCATTGATGGCGTTCTTTTACTGGACGATATCGTCGGTTTCATCAGTCGTGACGATTTTGAAACCTTCGCACTCCCCTATTTAAAGCGCGCCTTCAGCGCAGAGGTGACGGTGAAATTCTTTCACAACGACGCGCCCTGCAAAGCGTGCGCGCCATTGCTGCATGAAGCCGGCGTTAATCTGTTGAACTTTGGATTTCAGCATGGTCTGGAGGACATGAAACAATGGACAAACAACAAAATCACATTGATGGGCAACATTCATCCGCGTGACATATTGGCGGCAGGAACAGCAGCGGATGTAACGCGCGCGATCGTCGACATGCTCAAACCGCTGGAAGACCGGTCGCACCTTATCGTTTCCTGCGGCGGCGGGATGCCTCCCGGCGCTCCCACGGAAAACATCCGGGCATTGATATCCGCAGCCGAATTGTAAAACGCCGCGGATTACGCGATCTTTTTAAACCAGCCGATCGACTATGGACTGGGCTATTTTCAAGGAAGTGGTGGATTGAAGGCCGCGCCATCCGGGGATGCTGTTGATTTCAATCACGTAGGTTTTGCCGTTCTCAGCCGGCATGAGATCTACGCCCGCATAATCCAATTTAAGCAAATGCGCCGCTTTGAGCGCCACCTGATTTGAATTAGCAACCACATTTTTCGGAGGGCGCCACAACTTGACCCGCGATTTATAAGCATTTCTGGAATTAACGCCCTGGTATTTCTCCCAAAGCGGTCAGGTTTTAAACCAGCCGATCGACTATGGACTGGGCTATTTTTAAGGAAGTGGTGGATTGAAGGCCGCGCCATCCGGGGATGCTGTTGATTTCAATCACGTAGGTTTTGCCGTTCTCAGCCGGCATGAGATCTACGCCCGCATAATCCAATTTAAGCAAATGCGCCGCTTTGAGCGCCAGGTTCTCCAATTCGGAACTTAATTGGATGGGAGTCAATTCCGCTCCTTGAGAAAAATTCGTCTTCCATCCGCTTCCCCGTCGAAGCATGGCGGCGACCACTTGATCTCCTACGACAAAAGCTCGGATGTCCCTCTGAAAATGAGGCAAGTATTCCTGAATGTAGTAAATGTATCTATTCAATTCCCAGGCGCGCAGCACGCGATAAGCAGTTTCTTCATCGCTTACCCGCACCAATCCTTTGCCTTCCGATCCAAAAAGCGGCTTGATCACAACATCGCCCATTTCCCGGCAGGCTGCCAAAGCTGTTTCAAAATCTTCCGTGACAAGAGTTCGGGGCGTCAGGACGCCGGCGTCAGCCAGTAAAAACGAGGTATAGTACTTATCGACGGTGCGTTCAATGCTTGAAGCGGAATTGATCACCCGCACTCCAAGACTCTCCAGTCGATGCAGGGCGTCCATACGGAAAACGACTTGTTCCAGAGAACCGACCGGAATAGTACGAACCAGCAGAGCCTGACACTCCTCGAGGGACTTGCCCCGCTCTTGCATAGCGGGGCCCGCGCCGAGACAGCCGGCCATGCGGGCAATATGAAAAAAAACCGGCCGGCAGCCTTTATTCCGAATAGCCTCTTCAAGCGCCAGCACATGATAGCCTCTTTGCGAGGACAGGATTCCAATCTTGGCCGGCATATATCAGCTTTCCAATAAGGACTTTCGCAAAAGAGAAGGATTCAAGCGCCCCGCAATGAACGTACGCCCGGATTTAACGTTATGAATCTCCACTTGCGCAGGGCTGAAAAGCAAAGGATCGATCTGATAGAAATCGCCATTATAGCGTTTAAGCAAATCATAGAATGATGCGCCATAATCGCGCGAGCATACGGATGGGACCTTCTCAATCAATTGCGCTAAAACGTCGTCTTCGGCTTGAACAGAGTAGAATGCCTGCGCCCCATACAGGATGGCGTCATTGGTTCGTCCCATGGCATGCAGATCGTCCGCAGCGACAGGCGCCAGAGGACAAACGCCGTAAGCCATCTCAACCTTCCGGACATCAAATCCAAGCGCCGCCAATTTGTGCAAACCGGTCTCCGCCGACCGGGCGGCAATCTGAATAGAACCCACAAGGGAAGCGGTTGGAGCAATTAATAATGTAAGCTGTCCTGGTCGTATCTTACATTTGTCCGCTACAAACGCCGCTACTTCTTCCCCCGGCAGATCCCGTCCTTCCAGCATCAGGACCGCCGTCTTGGCTTGATCCCGATAGTCCAGTTTATTGAAAATTTCCTCGCCTCCGTACAGAGCTCGCGCGGGGCCTGATCCAATAGCAGAATATCGATCGCATTTTACGGCCCATCCCGCGTACTGAGAAGCCATGCAGGCAATATGCGGCTGATGGACCGTTACCGTGACAGCCGGCAGCCAGAATTCAAAGCCTCCGGCGTTAAACAGCTGTTGAGTATAATGAATCTGACCCAAACCGCCCATGCATGCACAGCTGAATAACCGGCCGGCTTCCAGACTGCCTGAAACTTCAATCCCCGCATCGATAACGTCGGCTCCGTTTTTCAATCTTTTTACACTGAGGCCCAGCGCTTCACAATCGCCGATCATCTGCTGAACGATATTTGTAGCGCGTTGATTAATGCTGATCATAGATCAGAATTTCTCCTTTCTCCGCCCGGTTGAAATCTCCGCTATGGTCATGCCGGACTCCCCTCTTCTAATACTTTATGGAGATGAATTTTGAACTTTCCTAAATTCCCGCCATAATTCCCGGCTGCGATCCGGCGAACGCCGGGAATGCAGGCTGCCAATATTCCCAGACGAGTGGCTTGTTCTACTGCCGCGATATCGAGACCGTCAATGACGATCTCATAAACGGAGTTCACCCCGGCCGGCAGTTCCGAAGATACAATGCCGCGCAGGGTGGGACAAAAAGGATCGTTGGTAGAAGCCTTTAAAAACTTATAGCGCGAACCTACCTTGCTTCCGCCGCGTACAATTCCGCCGGGGAAAGGAAGGATAACTCCCGGCGTGCGTTGCATAGCTTCAACGGCCAATTCAGCAGCCTCCAGCGCAACAGCGGCGTTGCCGGCCAGAATCAGGATGTTGCCGCCGGCTACCGCGCGCTGTACGCCAAATTTTTCCTCTACCAGAAATTCACCTTCCATCACCGGGATGCGCCAGAACCGCCTTCCTCCGACGATTTTGCTGATCTGGAAAGTGTCTCCGAAAAAGCGCAGTTGGCCGCCGACCGGGACTTCTTCCTCCGCAGGCAGTCCGTTGAAACAGGCAGTGGTCGCGCAAGTCAATACGCATTGTCCGATGCGATCGACCAGTTGGCGCGCAAGCATATCCTTGGTTGGCGCAAACAGCAAAACACTAACGCCCGGCCTGCCGTCGGGAGTCTGATCCAGATCCGCTTCAATTCCCCCCTCGCAGTGGCAGGCAATAACGGACGTGGCGAAACCGGTCATTTGGATTGCGGCTTCGCGCGCCCATTTCCGGTTGACCGCAGTGATAATCACTCGCGAGCCCCAAATGCCGAAGGCTTCGGCGAACGTGTCGACGATTTCCACTCCGTTTATGTAACGTTCCATAGATTCATCTCACCGCAAAGACGCAAAAGCCGCCCAAGAGCCTGTCCCAGAAGCGCCCAGTATTCTTCAACCTTGTGCGTCGGAACCCATTCATACATAAATCTCTTTCTTGAGCGCTTCCGCCTTGCCAATCAGTTCCGCGAGAGTTTCATCAAAAGTCATCCCGCCGGCAAGTATTGTAGAAACAGGTCCGCCGTTGCGCAACTCTTCACCCGGCGCAGGGACATCCCGGATATTCCGGACCATCCAGTCTAGAATATCCGGAGCTACGGAATCCCTCTCCGCATACAATATAGCTTTCCCATAATACTTGCCGCTATTTATAAATGATTTCAGTTCGAAATCAGGGAGAATTCCTTCCAACGCTGATTTCATGTGAATATCAAACATGGCCAGATTGTAGGCTTGCTCGATCAGTTCCATCGAAGCCGAATAACGCGGATTGACCTCGATCGGCCAGATTCGATCATCCTTGAGGATGAAATCAATTCCATTCACACCGATCAAACCATATTCCCGGGTGAGGAATTCGGCAAGACGGCGAACCTGTTCGAGTATTTTGTTGTCGAAATCGACAGCGTCCCGGAGAGGCGCTATGTTTCCGCAGTACTGAAATCCTTGTGCGCCAAATGCGCTGAGGCCCATCAATTGTTCGGCGATTCCAACGAGCGCGCATTCATGCCCATTGGCTGCAAAAGAGGCGGAACACGGCTTTCCATCAATATATTCCTGGATCAGGCTGGAGTTCCCGGGCGGCTTGTCTCTTTGCAGGAACTCGATTCCGCGTCCCCCGCCACTTAACAATGGTTTGTTAAGCCAGCGGCGCCCAGGACTGAGCTCACAGCTTCTGCCGGGTATTATTGTTTCCGGAACTGAAAAGCCGGCCTGTTTCAGTTTTGGAAACAGCTTCGCCCAATTCCGCACACTTCGGACTGTTCGGGGCGAATTCCCGATAATCTTTTTATCGGCAAAACGGCGGAGGATTTCAGGATGGTTTTCCAGGTTGGCAGTGTAAACAATTGCATCGAAATCAAGCTGCCGGGCGGCTTCAAAAAGAGCGTTCGCATCGTATCGGGTCTGAAAATCGTGATGCAGCGAACGACATTCAGCCATGGCGGCCAAGTCCCGATCGCCGAATGCATCCAAAGCGATGACCGAGTATCTGCTTTTAACGGCAGATTCGACCAAAGCCCTCACGCTTACACCGAGAACAAGTATCTTCATGATTTTGAAAAACAAAAACGCCACGGTTTGTATTACGGATTTTTATAAATTTTAATCTGTGAAATCCGTGCAATCCGTGGCGTTGTTAAAAGCTTTTTACATAAGCTGTCTGGCAATGCTGTAGACGCCCTCGACATCCAGGATCCAATCGTTTTTTTCAAACAATTTTGCGATGCATGCCTTGTGAACCTTCATTTTTAAATTGCCCAGCGCGAGCGCGCCCAGCGAGTGTTTGCCGTCATATTCGGCGAAATTATCGGCCGGTTTAATCCCCTCGATTCCCAGTGGCTCCGTCAGATTAAAATCGATCAACCATTTCAACTGGGATTTTGTCTCCCAGGAAGCGCGGGGAAGAATGGGAAGTCCGGCCGGGCCGGCCGCAATCACAATTTCTTTTTGATCCATTAGTTTTTCTAAACTGGAGGAATCGGAGTCGATCGCCTGCAGGCTGCCGCCGTATAGGTCGCAAAATGTTTCGGCGGCTTTGCATGCGCTTTCCAGCGTGCGTTGCGCCAATTCGGCATTGAACCGATCACCCAGCA
Organism: uncultured Acidobacteriota bacterium; assembly: GCA_964441405.1. Lineage (GTDB taxonomy): Bacteria > Acidobacteriota > UBA6911 > UBA6911 > UBA6911 > UBA6911. The sequence continues at coordinate 2,371 of CAYTYP010000006.1, read as the reverse complement.
ATTTCCTGGGGATGGAAGTGATCTGCACCTTGCAGCCTTCACCGGCCAGCAGGACGGCAGCGCGAACTCCAACCGGGCCGGGCCCAATCACTAAAGCGGATTTCTGTTGCAGACTGGTTTTCCGGGCCAGCAAGGAAATGGCCGTGGAAGCCGTTGTATTGCAGCCATTGGAATCAAGCATAAGCGAAATTTTAAACGGACCGAAGAAAGCTCGGCGAGCTTCGGCCAGCAGCCGCTCGCCCATATCTACATCCGATCCGCCGATCCAGACGGCCAGGGTTTTCAGGTCGGAGACGCCTCGAGTGAAAAAAGCGCTCAGAACCAGGCCACGCACGTCCGGCGGCGTCACTCCTGCATAGCTCTGAACGATATCGGCTCCGGAATCATGGGCGACGATGCAATCAAAAGTGCTGGCAAATTTATCGCTGTCCAATTGAATGAGTATTTTTTTCACTTTGAGCTCCTTTGTATTCCAGCACTTGAGCGCCACGGTTTTGAGGCTGGAGGCAAAAAGCGCGCCCGCCTCCCAGATCCGTCATAAAAAGCTGAACTTGCTTTGCCAGTTGTTGCGCCGGGTCCTTCCCTTGAACAAGGCCATAAACAGTAGGTCCCCAGGAGCTTTGCCCGACGCCGGCGGCGCCCCTGTCGAGAAGAAAATCAACGATTTTTTCCGAAATGGGATTGGAAAATCGGCCGCCCTGAACGGAGGCGAAACAGTCTCCCACCATGTATTGGATGCCGGTCAGCGCCTTGCCGAAATTTACGATATCTTTTTCTATGAGCGCCGGCAGCATTTTCATCAACAAAACCCAACTGATTTTTTCGACCACGCGGGAGGGAGCTTCCGGCAATTGCAGGAAGGCTCGATTCTCCTTCTCGCCGCTGAGGCCCCGATTGGTCGCCGGGATAGCCGTCACAAAAAACCAATCTCTGGGCATAGGATATTTCATCAGGACCGGCGGGATCCTGCCGGTGTCAATTTGCCTGCTTTTTTCATTTAAGTTTGCATCATCAGGCCGGTTCGGAACAATGCGCCGCCCGCCATCCAAAACGAAGCCGCCATGCTGGAAGGTGGCAATCCCTATCCCCGAATGCAATCCTCTCCCGACAGCGGAGGCAATTTCCTGAATACTGGGTTGCAGGCCGGCCAATCGAGCCAATGCAGCGCCGACAGCCAGGCCCAACTGCGTTCCGGAGCCCAGCCCGACATGCTCAGGGATGGCGGCGACGAGGTTCAAATACGCGCCCGCCGGGATTCCAAAGTGATGCATGAAGCGTTGGGCGTAGCCGGCGACACGATCGGGATCCAAACCCTCAACCAGCAGTTTATCGGCAGCTTCAGCTCTCAAGACAAGATTCGGGCGGCTCACCGCCAATCCGATGCTGCCGTATAATCGGCCTTGCGCGCCATTGTTATCCAGCAAGCCGAGATGGAGGCGTGCGCAGGTTCGGATCTCAATCATCGCGCCGCCTTTGCGAGATATAATCCCGGACAAGCTGGAAAGCTTTTCTTTCGGCGTCGCCGCCGGTTTTTTCTACGATCTCACGGTACTGGATCATTCTTGCGTCTACGATAGAAGGATTTACAAGATTCATTCGAGTCGCTAAAATTGTCGCCTCGATTACAGCATTGCCTGCCCGACAAAAACCAAGAAAATCCCTTTGCGAGCCTTTATACAGGACGCGGCATTGCAGTTCCGCTCTATCATCGGATCCTCCCTGGGATTCCACAACCATTTCCTTCCATGAACAGGCGTTCCGGTACACAACGCCCGGCGCACTTTTTGCGGGGAAGCTCGGCAAGACCGCGCGGTAGAGAGCGCACTGGACATAAGCCAGAGCGTCATCTGTGAAATTAGCCACTCCATAACCGCTTGAGATCATGTTGCGATAAGTCCGGGTGTTCCGGAACGGACGCACCGTTATGGAATCTCGACCCAACTCCACCCCCATGGGCGCAAAATTGGGCGTTTCGTTTTCATCGAGCGTGGACACAATCGTCTCTATAATCATATAAAGGCAGCGAAAGCCATAATTATCGGGGGCGGAATCGGCATCGGAGTCGAAAAATGGGAAATCGATTCCAATCCCGGCGCTCATCCCGAGCGTTCTAAAAAATCACAAAATGATTCAATTCAGGAAAAAACATTGAGAACTTACCTCGATTTTGGGCCAAAGCAAAGCCATTTTGAAAGGAAGCCTGCGTTGCTTTTTCCTTATGAAGCTTAATTAAGCAAAATTTCAGCAGCAGTCGATGAGCTCTTTACGCCGAGCGTCAAGCATGTTAATCTCTCGGGCGGTGTTATTAGGGAAGCGGCCTTTGCGATCGCCCGGTCGCGAAGCTGATAAATAAGCCAGCGTAGCTCAGTTG
>CAYTYP010000005.1:0-141037 GCA_964441405.1 uncultured Acidobacteriota bacterium | reverse complement strand
AAATTCAGGCGGGATTCCTTCGGAAAAATCCAGTCGTGGCAGCACGTGCGCCGGCGCCAGCAATGGAGCCACCCAGTGAACCAGCGCTACTGCCAGATGACTGACGCAAACCAGCGAGAGGATGCCCGTCAAGACAAGCAGCCAATTCCGCAAACCGCCGGCAAACGCTTCCACCAAGAGGCCTGGGACTAGAATTGTCGTGACCAGCGTGATGCCGCCCAGATAGAGAACTAAAGGGAATTGGCGGCTTAGGCGCAAAAAACTCCGAAAGACAGATCCCTTTACCTTTGCGGATCGTTCGAACTGAGACAATCCCTTGTCTATCAAGTAAAACCCGACGTGCGCTTCTCGATCGGTGATCCCTTTTATGGCGGCGCCCTCGTTGGCCAACTCGATCGCTTTGCGTGCAACCGCTTCTTCGGATAATGGGGTGCTCTTTGTTATTTTTTCCACCACGTGCCGATATCGGTCACGGGTGGCAAAATCCATTTTGCCATAGACTCCGCCCGGATCTTCCCGCAGGGTCTGCTCGACGATGCTCATGGTCTCGACAAATTCACGCCAATCCATCGCTCCCAGAAAGCGGAGGCTGCCGATGCTGTTGCTTATCGAAACTTGATCGGAGGCTTGGCGCTGGTTCTCTGCCTGGACCGACAGCTCAATGGTCAGGCCTGATTCTGAGAGCCGCTGCTCGATCCAGGTTAGCGGCATGGCCAGAGCCGTGTTCTGTCCCTGCAACCGGTGCGCCAATTCTGCGATAAAAGAACTTGATTCCGGGGGATTCGATCGCGCCATATCTGCAATGACCAAGATCAGGCTCTTCGGATCTTTGGTTGCGACCTCCGCCATCTTGTCCGCCCAATTGTCCGCACAATTCTGGTCTGTCTTGTCGCTGGCGATTCGTGATCCAACACGCCGGAGATTCTCAATCAATGCAAGGCGCAGCATGATCGGGATCGCCCATAATTCGCCTAATTTTAGTGGAGTGACTGTCTGATAGGCGGCTACGAAGCTGCTGAGCGCTTCCGGGTCTACCCGTCCATCACTATGGGAGATCGTTTCCAGAGCGATGTCATACACACGTGGAAGTCCAGCAGATAGGCCGTTCAGCAAGCGAGGCAATTGGCGGCTGTAACTCCCGGGCAAGTGTCTTTTGGCAATGCGGATTTGTTCTTCAATCAGGTAGAAGTTATCGAGCAGCCATTCTCCTGCAGGAGTAATTCTGCGGTTCGCCAGAATCGTATCGGCGAGCAGGTTGCGGATTTCAAGGAGCGTGGCCTCATTTCCGACCAGGCGTGACAGAAGTCGGTCTGGAGCGCGGCCGAGGCTCAGTTTATGGGAGCCGGCCAAACTTTTGCCGTGTTGCTCCATCTGGATGCGACTGAATAGTCCCGACCTGAGCGGCGGTTCGTCGTTAAACTTTTTTTTCAAACCGCCTCCGCGGAAGCTCGCCCTGTAATGCTGCAGCTTCAACAAAATATATTCGCTCGCCTTTAAGTTGATTTTTCGGTGACAAGCAAACCATAAGTGAACCGGTGAACCGGCCCTTATCCAGAGCGTGCGGTTTTCCTTTTATCGAGGCTCACTATTTGCAGAGGGCGGTGTTTTGCAAATTGCTCGAGTGTGCTTTCGCCGAAGCATTTTCTTCTTCCGTTCCCGATCAAATCTGGCTTTATCACCATGTTTTCCTGACAAAGCTTTTCTCCTTTGCAGGCCAAATTTTTCCTGCTTGAGCCATTTGCGTTCTTCGTTCCAGCGTCCAAAGGATAATGTGAGGCAATTTGTATGTCAGTGCATTACTGCTCACCTGTATGGTCAATATTGCTCATCGGGAACAGAGGCTTTTGAAATTTTGGATTCTCTCATAAGGGTCCAGCTTCATGGTCAAAAGCTGATTTTCAGAGTAGGCCTAAAAGGTCACTAAAAGGTCAGGTTCGACGAGGGTTCGTTTCGCTGACCTGTGACTTAGTGGTTTTGAGAGATTTTTCAATCCAGCATGGCTGGTGGCGGGGCTGCCTTCCCCCGGCAATTTTTGTTTTGCCGGGGCTTTAAATCGATTCTTTTCTCAGGAACTAACGCGATGGATGTGTTATTTCCGGGCAAATTCCTGAACTTAAGAGGAGAACTGTAAAAGGCAGCTGGGCTATTTCGATTTTTTCGCTAGTTTGGCCTTCTTTTTTTCTTTAATGGATTTTGAGGGCTTCTTTTTAACATCTTTTCTAACATCTTTAGATTTCGCCATTACTCACCTCTTTTTAAACTTGTCGATTTTTCAATCTTAGAACAAACTGTTCCTTCCGCATCGATTTGTCTGCACTCGTCCTAATCGAGCCGGAATATCAATTTTATATAATAATCCTGCAAGAATCGGAAGCAGGTTCTGAGCTGACAACCTGTAATTTCCCAGAGTGAGCAATTTTGACCATTACGTCGAATTCGCAGGTGTAACATTAATAGGGACCTGGACGATCGCATCCTATGCATCGCAGGAACCTCGGAGGACCCAATGAGTGTAGGAAAAAATGTATTGGCATGTCTTTGGGGCGTGGCCGCATTCTACGTTTTATTCTATGGACTTTTATTCAGATCTGCTAATGCGTTGCTGCTCTTTGCCGCGATTGCTCCTTTGCTGGCGATGTTTGTCTGTTGGATGATCGATCGCGCCGCGCTTGAACGAAGAATCACACGGCTTGAAGCGCGTTCTACAATTGCAGATGAAAGACGCCTCCTGGCGCAAACCGATCTTGCAGGAGTCGAGCATAGATTGGAGGAGTTTAAAGCGAGAGTTGAATGCGCCGAAAATATCAAGCCCTAGCCTGTCAACAGTTTTGGCATTAAAATTTAAAGAAGTTTTGGGGATCAATGGAGTATGAAAAGTCCTGCGCAGGTGCGACTATTGGCAGCTGTCTTGCTCGGATGCTGTTTCATGTCTTGGTCCTACGAGCAGCAAACGGAACAGGAACTGCTCACACCACTTTCGGAAAAGCCGATTGCGTTAAAAGGCAATGAAATTGGAGACCTGTTGCGGAAGTGGCATGCCAATGGTTCGGTTGCGGGGAATGGGGGCGATTATTATGATAACCGGGATGGCGGGCACTCCCTATTGAACACAGCTCGATATCCTCAACTGCAGAAAATTGAGTACTCTCAGGAACAGATCAAAGCGCGCCTGAACTGGGGGGTGCAGCGAAAATTGCTTCCCTATGTTGTATTCGGAAATTCTTCAACGGCGGCTTCGCCGGAACAGGGCGGAAGCAACGTTAGAAGCTATTATACCGATCGCGCCGGATTGAGTTTTTTGTTTTTACAGTACGCCGGCAATAACCTTTACATTTACCCGGAGCACCTCGATCACGATCCCGGCCATAACGGCGTGGGAGGATATGGAGACCTGTTTCCAACAAACACTCCCTACCTGATTGCATCCCAAGGTTCGTCCGGAACAGATCAGCCTTTCATGCAAGCGTTGCCGTATGTTCTGGCGGCTTTTCGTCCCGAAGTTAAGAAAAAGCTGGCTGAGTCGGGCTTCCTGATGCCGGTTATCCAGATGATTTTGCGCATTACCGGCAAAAATCTTGAGGGTGTTGAAGAATACTTGACGGGGAAAGCTCATCCGACAGTGTTTGAGGGAAAGAGTTTAGACGCGCGGGCAATGGTGGAAATGGCTCATGGGATCGCGGCTGCCAATACTCCCCCGGTAGCGTTGATTAAAGTGGTCCAGGAAGATACGCCGACCCCTGGCGTTGATTATTTCGATCCGGGCTTGACGGAGAAGCTTGCCGATACTCCCATGACAATTGCGCGTATATTCCGAGGATCGAATTATTTGCGGAAAATAATTGTGAGCGCCGAAGAAAGCAAGGATTTGAATGACCGCCCATTGAAATATTACTGGACGATCCTGCGCGGCGATTCCAATAGGATCAAGATTGAATATCGCAATCCCGCTCATTCCGTGGCCGAAATTACCGTCCCCTATCAGGACAGACGCCCGATTGCCGAACACTCAAAGCTTGAATCCAACCGGATCGATATCGGAGTCTTCGTCCACAACGGCGTTTATTTCTCGCCCCCTTCGTTTTTAACTTTCTACACCCTGGATAATGAATCCAGGACCTACAAAGCGGATGGACGGCCGTTGGAGATTGCCTACGGAGCCGGAACATCCACAATTTCGATGGACAGCTGGAAAGCTTTTTTTGATGCTTTGGATCCTGGTTCAAAATCATGGTCGGGCCAATTTCTTCGGCGACAATTCAAATCTGAAGAAATTACGGCATTGATCAAGGTATCGGAGGAGTTTGGCAAAGCTCATGCAGCCTTGATATCCGCGCAAGCATTGAAAGCAAAGGCCGGAGCAATACAAAAAGCAGCATCCGATGAGATCAAGGCGATTCAGATGAAGGAATCGAAATCGGGGGAAGCCGAAACATCGGAGGAGCTAAAAGCTTTCCTCCGGAAACGCGAACAAAGCGCCGCCGATATAACAGCAGCTGAACGAGGGATCGTTACTGCCCGGGAATCCGAAAAAAAAGCGCTGGAACAGAAGGTTCAAAACCTCAGTGTGGTTGATTTTGTGCAGAAGAAACTGAATTTGCTGCTGCAGGATCCAGACCTTGGTCATGAGAATGAGAGCAATTGGAAGCTTGCCTATGAATCCGCCAAGGAAGAGTCCAGAAAAGCGCTCAACCAGATTCGGGAAATGCTCATCGTTTTCGGTCTCGCCGAAAATTTAGATGGATTGTCCTTTCGTCTGAAACCTCTGAATGAGGGGGAGGCTTCGATAACCAATCGTTTCACGCGTTTCGAACAAGGGATGATTGAGCGCTTTAATTCAGTTTTGTTGAGCCGATTTCTTTTACCTGACATTGTGAAGAGCGGATGGCGATTGAACTATGTGGATCCCCGCATTACTTCGGCGAAGGAGTGGCGCGACGTCTATCTTTACTCGCCGGAAGGAAATTTCATCGGATGGAGGCGTTATCAGGTTGGAGGCGTTTCGGAATTCAATGCCGAAGGACTGCTCGTTGTGAATAAAGATCCCCAGGGCCGTTGCGTGCGTGCGCGCATTGTCCAGTATGGATTGAAGCCGCAGAAATCAAATTCGATGGGCCGGCAAGTGAATCTGGTCCAAACCGATAGGATACGTGAGTATAGCTATGATGGGGCCGACGACTGGAAAGGCCGCATCCGGCAAGGCATTGCAGATAAAAAATGAAAGCAAACAGATTTTGCATCCATGGCTGTCAACGGATGATGCTGGTTTTTCTGCCCCTGTTTCTACTCGTCATGCTTGGCATCAATCTGGGGTCGGGTCCGGAATCGGAATTCGTATGAATTCCGATTCCAATGATCAGGATTTTCGGGTCTATCAGGATAACGGCTGACGACTATGGTTTTCCGAGCCTTCCTGGACAACTTCAATCAGGTAGCCGAATGCCGCATTGTCCGTGGTTTTGGGATGGACAAAGAAGACCATGGTTCCGCGCGATCCCTTGCGAGGAGCCTTGTCGATGGTTTTAAACCCGTTTTGCTGCAGATAATCAAACGCCTTCTGAATATCGGCTACGCGCAGAGCCACGTGCACCATCCCTCCGCGTCCGCCGTTTTTCTCTATCTGCTTAGCCACCGGCGATTCCGAATTCAGCGGCTCGATCAGTTGCACCAGGTTGGGGCCGTCGCCCACCTGCAGCAGCACTTCTCGAACCTGGTCCGAGCCGAGTATATCTTCGCGATGCATTTCTTTGAATCCCATTGTCTTGTAAGCCTTGACATGAGCTTCCAATTCGCCGGGTTTGACCGAAACCGCTATATGATCGAAAAACAGAAAGCCGGGGATACGTTCCATTTGTGCATTCATCATTCGAACTCCGCCAACACCTGGCCCATTTGAACGCTATCTCCTGCGTTCACAAGGATCGCGGCAATTTTGCCTGGGCCGGGAGCTGTAATATTTGTTTCCATTTTCATCGCTTCCAGAACCAGCAGCACATCGCCGGCCTGCAGGCTCTGTCCTTCCTGCGCCGTCACCCGCATCACGATTCCGGACACAGGGCTGCGACAGACCTTGCTTTCGTCTATCGATTTATCTCCTCCCGTCGGCGCACTGTGAACAGGCGCGCTTGCAATGGGAGCGGCGGGAACGCGCACCGGTGCGGGTCCAACCGGCAGGTTGTGCATTAATGGCATGGGCGCATCAGGTTCTACGGCCTCAACATCCACTTCATAGGTTTTCCCGTCAATAGTGATATTCAGTCTCACTGCCCTCTCCTAATCATGTAATTGGTGGAATGCGCCTGGATCGACACGCGGCCCTGTTGCGACCAGGCCGTCGAGCCGAGCAATCGTATCTGCCTAATATGAACTCGCACCCCGAGGTATGCGGCCAACGCTGCAGATAGGACAAGCATCTCCACTTCGGTTATTTCCGGTTTCACCGCTTTGGGCGGCGGTTGCGGCGCCGGTTTGGGGGTCGCCGGGACTGGAATTTCGACGGCTGCAGGCGCGGTTTTCGGAGCCGCTGATTCCAATCGCTCGATGCGTTTGGAAAGCAACTCCAGTTGCGTCTGAACATTTTCCAGGATTTCCGCTAGATCCTTTACTTTTACCATGATCTCCTCAGCTCTATAGCGGTATCAGGCCGTGTTTTTTTGCCGGCCGCAGTTCGCGTTTCGTGTGCAGGTATTCCAGCGCTTGCGCCACATGACGCCGTGTCATGGAAGGTTCGATAATCTGGTCAACCAACCTGCGTCCTGCCGCGACATAGGGATTGGAAAACGCCTCGCGATATTTCTCGATCAGTTCTTTCTGCTTTTCCGCTTTGTTTTCCGCTTCCTCAATTTCTTTGCGGAAAACAATTCCAGCGGCGCCTTCCGCTCCCATTACCGCAACTTCCGCGGTAGGCCAAGCATATACCCTATCTGCTCCCAAATCTTTGCCGCACATGGCCAGGTAGGCGCCTCCATAGCTTTTGCGCAGGATCACTGTAATCTTGGGAACCGTGGCGGCGGAATATGCAAACAGCATTTTTGCGCCATGGCGAATGATTCCATTGTGCTCCTGCTGAACGCCGGGCAAAAAGCCGGGCACGTCGACAAAAGTGAGCAGTGGAATATTAAATGCGTTACAGAACCGGATGAATCGTGAAGCTTTGTTGGAAGCGTTGATGTCGAGCACGCCGGCCTGTACTGAAGGCTGGTTGGCGATGATGCCGATAGCTCGACCGTCAATGCGCGCAAATCCTATGACAATATTTGGGGCATATCCGGATTGCACTTCGAGGAAATCAGCGAAATCGACTACTTTTAAAATCACGTCCCGTACATCGTAACCCTTTTTGGTTTCTGTCGGCACCACGTTGTCCAGTTCCGGATTGGCGTCGAGATGGGGATCGCCTTCCACGCGGGGCGGATCTTCCAGGTTATTGGAGGGCAGGAAACTGAGAAGCTTCTGGCAAAGAGCTATCGCATGATTGTCGTTTTCGGCTATGAAATGAATTACCCCGGAACTAGTCATATGAGCTTCAGCGCCGCCTAACTGTTCGGCGGTCACGTTTTCGCCTGTGACGCTCTTGATAACCTGCGGACCTGTAATGAACATCTGCGCCTGACGCGTCTGGATCACGAAATCCGTCAACGCCGGACTGTAGGCTGCGCCGCCGGCGCATGGACCGCAGATTAGCGAAATCTGCGGGACTGCGCCCGAAAGCATCACATTGGTATAAAAAACCTTGCCGTAGCCGGAAAGGGAATCGATCCCTTCCTGTACGCGCGCGCCGCCGGAATCATTAATAAAGATAAAGGGTGAACCGGTCTTCAGAGACTGCTCCATGATTTCGGCCACTTTAATGGAATGCACTTCGCCGGCTGAACCGCCGGCAACAGTGAAATCCTGGCTGGCCAGATGAACGAGCCGGCCGCCTACCGAAGCGGCTCCGGTGACTACTCCGTCGGCCGGAAAGTGTTTTCGGGCCATGCCGAATAACACGGAGCGATGTTCGGCGAATAAGCCTGTTTCTTCGAAACTGCTCGCATCCACAAGCAAATCGACTCTTTCTCTGGCGGTCAGCTTGCCCGCCTGGCGCTGCTTTTCCAGCTTGTCAGCGCCGCCTCCGAGCATTGTGCGTTCGCGCCGCTTGCGCAGTTCCTCTATTTTCTCCTGCATTGTATGAGCGACCTGATGAGTGACCATTTTCGAGACTCCCGTTGGACTACGCCGGTGTAACGGTTAACCGATGCGTTTTCCCGTCCATTTTCACATCGTAAGTGATTGTTGTGCGCACTGGACCCTTGCCGGTATCTTGTGCAGGGCTCGGCGCTGCCGAAGCCGGCGCAGCGGCCGGCTGTGCGTTTGGATCCACCCCCAGATTTTTAGGACCCTGGGCGCGAGTAGTGAAAAATTTAGGCGCCACTTGTGGAAACATGGCGTAGGTAAGCACGTCTTCGTCGGAACCTTTGCAGCCTGGAATGGCCAAAGCCGCTGTTCGCAGGTCCTGCCATTCCGGTTTCAAGCGATCGGCGGGACGACACGTGATCAGTTCCTTGCCGGACTGTTTCATCGCCAACTCGATGACCTGAGGATCTCGAGGCCCTATGGTTTCGCCGTAATAGCCCAGCATCAAATCGACGAACTCGCCTGTCATTACCTTGTAAGGGCCCATCAGAACATTAAAGACCGCCTGCGTTCCAACAATCTGACTCGTCGGCGTGACTAGCGGAGGGAATCCCGATATGGCGCGCACTTTGGGCACCTCAGTCAAGACTTCGTCCGTCCGATGTCCGGCGTTCTGCTGCTTCAGCTGGCTTTCCATGTTGGAAAGCATGCCGCCGGGGATCTGACTATCGAAAATTTCCGTTTCCACGCCGGTAATGTTGGATAGAAATTCCTTGTAGCGAGGACGGATGGTATTGAAGTACTTTTTAAGCTTCAAAAGCCGGCTCTTGTCGAGTTTGGCCTCATAGCCGGTGCCCTCCAGCATTTCCACAAAACTTTCTGTGGGATTGTGACCGGGTCCCAGGCTAAATGAACTGATGGTTGTATCTACGCCGTCCGCTCCCGCTTCGATAGCCTTCATCAGGCTCACCAGGGTGACGCCGGTAGTGGCGTGTACATGGACCTGCACGCGTGTGGATTCCCCACAGGCCGCTTTGATGCCCTTGACTAAATCGTAAGCCGGTTGCGGCTTGAGCAGTGCAGCCATGTCCTTGATGCAGATGGAATCACATCCAAGATCGAGGAGCTTCTTTGCCAGGTCGACAAATCCCTGAATTGTGTGCAGCGGGCTGATTGTGTAGCTGATCGCGCCCTGGGCATGCTTGCCGGTCCGGCGTACAGCGGCTATGGAGCGCTGTAAATTGCGAATATCATTCAGAGCGTCGAAAATCCGGAATACGTCAATCCCGTTCTCAGCCGCCTTGTCCACAAAGCGATCCACTACCGTATCTTCGTAATGACGATAGCCAAGCAGGTTTTGCCCCCGCAACAGCATCTGTAAACGGGTGTTTGGTATGAGTTTGCGGAACTTCCGCAGGCGCTCCCAGGGATCTTCGTTGAGAAACCGGATGCAGGAGTCGAACGTTGCGCCTCCCCAACACTCCAAGGACCAGTAACCTGCCTGGTCCAGATCCGCGCATGCCGGCGCCATGTCGTCCATCGCCATGCGGGTGGCCATAAGGCTCTGATGCGCATCGCGTAGAATAAGTTCGGTGACCTCGATTGTTTTAGGCATTTCCTTCTTCTCGTTCGTTAGGAAGTGTTAATTCCATCCTACTCTCAAATTTCAAGAGAGCGGAATCATTAAGCCCTCGTTGAATGATTTTATTAAGGGAACCCGTGGTTACAGGGGGGGGAGATCCCAGACAGAATTGAATTCCACCCTTCACCAAATCGGCTATGGACTGCACATTCTTTACATAAACGCTTACAATCCTCAAATCGGTAAAGAGCAACTCAATAAACACAAACTATAATTTTTAGCCAGAAGTATCTTTAATGCAAGAGGTGTTTTGCATTAGAATTAAAAATGTTAAGATTTTTTCGCTTTTAAACCGGGGGTGAAAATCCCGGCCGGCAATCGATTGTTCCGAAGTGCAACCCCGATTTAAGTTCATTCAGCTATTAAAGCTTCTTTAATTTCGCTACAATAACCACATTTCTTTAAACGCTTTATCGCATTGCACTTCGTTTTGATGGTGAGGAGAAAGTCCTATGACCGGCAAGCCCGAAGATGGAATTGGATTGGATCTTGAGGGAGAGAGAAAGAGCAGTATTTCGAAGCTCCAGCGGATTCATGGTCGGATAATCACTGGAGCGACGATTATTACAGTCGTTTGTGTCGCGATAGCCGGATATCTGTATCTCCATCGGTCTCAGAAGCTTACCGAAAAGGATGCCATCATTATCGCGGAATTCACAAACAAAGCGGGCAGCCCGATCCTCGACCAGGCGCTTCGTCAGGGCCTTTCGGCGCAACTCGAACAATCGCCTTTTTTTAAAATCGTTTCCGCGGAGCTTATCGTTCAAACCTTGCACTCTATGGAAAAGTCGCCCTATGTTCATTTTACACCCGATCTTGCTCGTAAGGTCTGCCGGCGTATCAATGCAAAAGCGGTTATTCAGGGATCGATTTCGGTCGCCAGTTCGCATTTCGTCATCGATCTTGAAACCGTGAATTGCCGAACTGGGGAAATATTTGCAAAGGAACAGGCCCAAACTGGAACGCTGAGTTCAGATTCGACAACCGCTCAACGGCATTCTCAGGTTCTGGATGCGCTAGGCAAGGCGACCTTATTACTGCGATCGAAGCTTGGGGAACCCCAAGCTTCAATCAATGCTCATAATGCCGCGCCGGCGCAAATCACATCAACCTCTCTGGACGCCTTGCAGGATTTGGACAGTGCAGAAACCGCTGCGGCTGTAAGCAATGATTGGGACAGGGCGATCGGGCATTTAAAGAACGCCATCGTCCTGGATCCGGAATTCGCCAAAGCCTACGCCCTTCTTGGAACAATTCAAATGCAAAGAGGTCAGGAACAGGAGGCGGTTGAAAACCTTAATAAAGGATATGAGCGAAGGGATCGCGTCAGTGACTTTCAAAAACAGGCTATTTCAATGGCGTATTACCGTGATTGCCTGGGGGACTATGAGAAAGCGCTTCAAGCCGTTCAGCGATGGAACCAGGCCTACCCGCACCATGCGCTTCCTTTGCTCCACATGGGTGATCTAAACCTCAATCGGCTCGGCCGATTCAAAGAGGCTCTGGATCCGCTCCAGGAAAGCCTGAAGATTGAGCCGCTGGCTCTTTCTTATAGGAATGCCATCATGGCTTGCCTTGAACTGAATCGACTTGATGAAGCAAAAACGATTGCGAAGGAAGCTTTGGATCGAAAGATCGATCGCCCTTATATGCAATATGCTTTGTATGTGATCGCGTTCCGTCAAAAGGACAAAGTGGGAATGGCTGCCAATGAAGCCGAAGCGCGCCGGCGCCTGGAGTGGGGCAGTTTAGAGGTAAGACAGGACGTTTACAAAGGCCGTTTGTCCGCTATGCGCGATAATCTTCGCCGCAAAGTTACGCTCCCCGCGAATGGGATCCGGAATTCGCGATTGCTTGTTTTGGTCGGCTTCTTGGATGAGGCAAAAGCCACCGCTAATAATTTAGCCGGCATGCCCATGAATCGAGAAGGGGAGGGGAATCTGGCCGTCACGTTGGCTTTAGCGGGAGATGTCAAGAGAGCGCAGGAACTGGCGGACGATTTAACCCTGCGCTTTCCCGAAGCTACTTCCACGCGCTTCTGCTATATCCCGTCTATCCAAGCCGCTTTGGCCCTGCGTGAGGGAAAGCCGCAGCAGGCAATCGAAAGCCTCGCTCCCACAACGCCCTACGAATCGGTGAAAGGGTCGGAGATGATTGCCGTATATCTTCGCGGTGAAGCCTATCTCGCCGCGCGCCAAGGCGCGCAAGCTGCTGCGGAATTTCAAAAAATGATCCGGAGCCCTGACGTCGATTTATATAATGTCGCTCGAAACGTTCTTCCCCGCCTCGGCCTCGCTCGCGCTTATGCGCTGCAGGGAGATAAAGCAAAAGCGCGCGCCGCTTACCAGGAATTCCTGACCCTGTGGAAAAGCGCCGACTCCGACATCCCAATCCTGCAGCAAGCCAAAGAGGAGTATCGGCTGCTGCAATAAAATCGAGGTGGGGCAGCGAATTAAAAACGCCACGGATTTCGCGGATTGCACGGATTTAAAATTATAAGAAATCTGTGAAATCCGCGGAATCCGTGGCGTTTTTAGTTTTTATGATTTTGCCGATGAAATGCATTGGCGGAAAGCTTGCGGGCGTAGTCCCGTATATCGGGCGGCCATGAATCGATCAGATCATCGAAACGCTCGGAATTTCCTGCAAAAAGCGCTCTGATAGCTTCCTCGAATCCCGGCATATTTCCCGCCATAGCGGACATAAACCTATAGGCTACTTCTTGCGCACGACGCACCTTGTCCCGGTCGCGGTTCACGCGCCTGGCTTCTTCGACCAGCTTGCGAAGCGCAACCGAAGCGCCTCCCGGTTGCGCATTAAGCCAATCCCAATGTCGCGGCAGCAAAGAAATTTCCCGCGAAATGACGCCAAGTTTTGGACGTCCCGGACCACGTTGCTTTTCCCCGTCCTGATTGGGCGGCGCCGCTGCCGTTTGTTGCTCCAGCCGTTGCAGGACTTCTGAGACTGAGCCGCGAAAATCCACCTCGACAGGCTCGCTCGTCGAATCGTCAAATATAATGACGGACAACTGCTCAGTTGCCCCAAGGGTTTCTTTGATTTTCTTTGCAACCTCCGGAAGGGTTCCTGAGGCTACACAACATGCATCTTCAAATGCAGTGCAGGTTCTTGTTTCCATGTCACGTCCTTTCCTGTTTGCATGTTATTTATACCCGGGTAAAAACAATTTGTCAATATTCCCCGGGTAAAAATAAGAACGGCGGAGCTATGCCATTGGAGACGGTCAGACTGAGTATTTTCTTTACTCAGCCAAGGAGCTTGTGCTTGACGCCAAGTTGTCCGGCGGATTCGGCGAGAATTTTATCGGCAGTAACCAATGTGAGGCCGTTTGAAAAGGAGACGGCCAAATGGAGGGCATCCGGAGCTCTCAATGAAGTACGAAACATACCGAGCCATTCGCATGCGATTGCATATTCCCTGGCCTGGATGGCAAGGATTTGATAGATATTTTCCGCGCGATGACGGCGGAACATTGAGAGAATGAGCCGGGCGGATTCCTCGTTAATTTCTCTGGTGCGTATCTTCAACGCCAGAGCGGAAATAAATTCCAGTTCGTTCAGAGGGCTGATGGAAGGGCTCGTAGACCTGCGAATTTCCGTTTGTGCAGCCCGGCTCAGCGTTTCGGGCCAGTAGTAGGCGACCAGAACGCTTGTGTCGATGTAGATCATCAGTATCGTCCCTGGCGCCGGTTTTTAATCACGATTTGAGACAGTGATTTGCCTTCGCCCTTCAACGAAGCGCGGAATATACTGAGGTCGGGCGCTTTTCCGAATGCAGGCTCTGTTTCGGGCGGCACCAGGCGGGCTACGATCTTTCCCCGTCGGGTGATTGTGACGGATTCGCCGTGCTCAACCGCGCTTACAATATCGCTTAATCGGGCGCGCGCTTCCTTCAAGTTAACGGAACTCATAGGCGTTGTCTCCATAAAGATTACACTTGAAGTGTAACCATCCTTGGATTATGGGTCAAGAGAAGAAAACGCCGTCAGGCTCTTCCAGTATTAACTACCTGCCGGGTTCCGCCCGTAGTACTTGCGTCCCAGCCATAACGCCACATTGACCAGGCCGATAAGCACCGGCACCTCAACGAGGGGTCCGATCACCGCAGCGAAGGCCGCTCCGTGCCGGATGCCGAAAGTGGCAACCGCCACCGCAATAGCCAGTTCAAAGTTGTTGGATGCGGCAGTAAAGGAAAGAGTCGTCGCCTGGCCGTATGTTGCTCCAATTTTTTTACTCATAAAAAAAGATATGAAAAACATCAGCAGGAAGTAGATGAGCAGCGGGATGGCAATGCGCACCACATCAAACGGCAGTTGTACGATGGTTTCGCCCTTAAGCGAGAACATCACAACAATCGTAAATAAAAGCGCGATGAGCGTAACAGGGCTGATTTTCGGAATGAACTTCTCGTGGTACCACTGCTTATTCTTCGCCTTAATAAGCGTGTAGCGCGTGATCATGCCGGCAATGAACGGTATCCCCAGATAAATAAAAACACTCTGGGCTATCTCTCCGATGGTGATGTCTACAGCCACGCCTTTCAACCCGAACCAGGTCGGCAAAACAGTGATGAAAACGTATCCATAGACCGAATACAGGAAGACCTGAAATATCGAATTGAAGGCAACCAGTCCGGCGCAATACTCAGCATCTCCCTGGGCCAGATCGTTCCAGACAATAACCATGGCAATGCAGCGGGCCAGGCCAATCATAATAAGACCCACCATGTACTCGGGCTTATCTCGCAGGAAAAGCACTGCCAGGGCAAACATCAGGATCGGGCCAATGACCCAGTTCTGCAAAAGTGAAAGTCCCAACACTCTGGTGTTGCGGAAAACCCGTCCCATTTCCTCATAGCGAACTTTAGCAAGGGGCGGATACATCATTAAAATAAGCCCAATTGCTATGGGAATGGATGTCGTCCCCACATTGAATCTATTAAGAAAGGGAACGATGCCGGGAAACAGATAACCCGCGCCGACCCCTACCGCCATGGCGAGGAAAATCCAAAGCGTCAGATAACGGTCCAGAAAGGAAAGTCGTTTTGTAATGCCTGCGCCATGGGACGCAGACGCCGCTGAGGCAATAGAGGGGTTGTTGCTCATCGAGCGCCTCCGGGAAGATAAGTTAATGGTGAATTGCCTTTAGCATTTTTAATGGTGCGAGCGCTGTCGCTGTTTTTGGCGCAAGTCTCACTGCTTTTCTTTGCCTTTAGCCAGCCATTGAGCTTTATGAGGAGTTGTTTCGCATCAACCCGTTTCGACAGGCTTGTTTTCAGAAGCTTCAGGTGCGCTTCCGCGAGTTCGTCTTCAACCGGACACAGGGAGTAATACGACCATAACCCATCTCTTCGATCCGTCGCCAAGCCGGCGTTGCGCAGAGCGGCAAGGTGCCGGGAAGCCTTGGACTGAGTGATTTCCAGCACTTCCATAAAGTCGCAAACACAAAGCTCCCGGTTGTTAAAGAGAAGCCAGAGCATCTGAAGCCTTGCTTCATCGGCAAGGACTTTAAAGAACCGAGCTGTTTCTTTCATTCATTCTCCTTAAACTTCATTCATATATCCGGTTTCCCGAATGTAGTCAAGATCTATTCCGAAAGTTGCTGCAGGCCCAATTAACACAATATCTTAGGTTTAGCCAAGGGCATCCGGGCGCCGGCGCCGCAGTTGTCTATTTTCATGCTATTCTCATTTTGCGCACAACTATTGGCCGGAAAAACAAATTAGGGAGAGGAGAATTACAGTGATCCACAAGTCCTTTTTGAAATGTATGTTGATTTTTGGATTAGCCGTAGCCATCGCGTATCCAACCTTGAGCGCATTGGCAGAACAATCCCCCGCGCCCAAGCCTGGCGCACATAAAGTGATAGCCTACTATTTCCACACCAACACGCGTTGCAGCACCTGCATAAAAATCGAGCAGTACTCGAAAGAAGCGATTGAGCAAGGTTTCGCCCACGAACTGAAAAAAGGAACTCTGGAAATGCGGATTGTCAATTATGAGAATCCCGGGAATAAACATTTCATGAAGGATTACAAGCTTGTTTCCAAATCACTCGTTCTGGTGAACGTCGTTAATGGGAAGCAAACCGAGTGGACGAATCTGAGACTTGTTTGGCAATTGACGGGACGCAAAGATGCATTCCTTAATTACGTGCGCAAAGAAGTCCGCAGTTACCTGGCCAAAGGTTAATTAATAAGGATTGCTGAATGCAGAGTTTCTACTTCGATATCTTCTCCGCCTTTTGGCTTGGGATTCTGACTTCAATCAGCCCTTGTCCCCTAGCCACAAATATCGCAGCTGTTTCCTTTATTTCAAGGAATTTAGGATCTTCAAAGAAAGTTGTGGCGAGCGGATTGCTTTACGCTGCCGGCAGGATGCTTACCTATAGTGTGATCGCTGTCCTGGCGGTTGCCAGCCTGCTTTCTCTGCCGGAAGTATCCTTCTTCCTTGAATCGAATATGCACAAGATCATAGGGCCGATCCTGATTGTTGTGGGAATCGTTCTTTTGGATGTGCTCCCCCTTTCTTTTTCTACATCCTTTGCCGGTAATTCACTTCAAGAGAAGGCCGGAAAATGGGGCGTGTGGGGTTCCGGCATTTTGGGAATTGTTTTTGCCCTGACCTTCTGTCCGCTCTCGGCTGCGCTCTTTTTCGGGAGCCTGATCCCGCTCGCAATCGACGGCAAATCCCCGGTCATGATGCCCTCCGTTTATGGTCTGGGTACGGCGCTCCCTGTCATCGCTTTCGCGCTTGTGATGGTATTCAGCGTTAAATCGATCGGAAAAGTATTCGACAAATTGACACAAATTGAAAAATGGATGCGCAAGCTCACCGCTATAATTTTTATTGGCGCCGGCATTTATCTCCTGCTGAAAAACCTCATGGGATTCTGAAGCAACCATTGATGAAACAAGTCAGGCGTTTGAAAGAGTTGGATGATGGCTAAAGACTTTGTGACAGATATTAATAAAGATGGATGCCTCGTTATGCCGCCGGAGCTTGCGAAACAATATGGCTTAATTCCCGGAGCCAGGATCCGTATTGAAAGTAAGACTAATAGACTGACCCTTCTCAGACCTGCAACCCAGTTGGCAAAGGTATACATTGAGCCAACCAATCGCTGCAATCTGGATTGCGTAACCTGCATTCGTCATAGCTGGGATGAACCGTTGGGAAACATGAGTCCGGAGATATTTTCCCGGATCATCCAAGGATTGCGATCTATCAATCCTCCGCCCAACATCTTCTTTGGCGGTCTTGGAGAGCCGTTATCTCATCCCAATATCGTAAATATGGTGCGAGAGGCCAAAGCGCTCGGGTCTACAGTTGAGATGATTACCAATGGGACGCTTCTCAGCAAAGCTGTTTCGACGGAGTTGGTCGCTGCCGGCCTGGATAAACTGTGGGTTTCGCTGGATGGCGCCACGCCCGAAAGCTACACGGATGTGCGCCTCGGAGCCGCTTTGCCTGAGGTGCTTAACAATCTCTATGATTTTCGTCGTGCACGATGGAAGAAGTATATGCCGGAGTTTTTTGATTTGCAGCTGAAACCGCAGATCGGGATTGTGTTTGTGGCTATGAAGCGCAACATCATGGATCTCCCTGCAGTTCTTAGCCTGGCCAATCGATTGGGTTCCCTCCATTTTCTGGTGACCAATGTCCTGCCGTACACGCCGGAAATGCAGGATGAGATCTTATATACGCGCGCTATATCCGATTCCATTTACACTTCATCCCCCATATTGCGTTATCTTGATTTTCCAAAGATGGATATTAATCCAACGACTCGTGAAGCGATCTATCAAGTTATGCGCGGGGACCATGCTTTAAACATTGCTGGAGGCAGTTTTGGGGAAAGCAACAACCGATGTCCATTTATCGAAAAGGGATCCATGGCAATTCGTTGGGATGGCGACGTAAGTCCATGTCTTGCTCTGATGCACGATCATAAAATGTATCTTTATAATTATGAGCGATCTATAAAGCGCCATGTGTTTGGAAACGTGTTGAATGAGAATGTTTGGCAAATATGGAACAAGCCGGAGTATCTCACCTTGCGCAGTCGATTGCAGGAATTTAATTTTTCTCCCTGTACCCAGTGCGGAGGATGCGAACTTTTCGAATCAAACCAAGAAGACTGCATCGGCAGCCCTATCCCAACTTGTGGAGGATGCCTCTGGGCGCAAGGAATTGTACGATGCCCGTGAGCGCTAAAGAAAGGAATTGGGGGCTATGAGAAAACCGTATTCGTTTAGTTTATTAGTTTTTTGGATATTGGCGGTCTGCAGTGCAGTTCCGAAGACAAGCTTGGCTGAAGCTGAAATGCAGGAGGCTGCCGCACCCGCGAAGAAACCAATCGTCCACCCGGAGGTGCTGCGCATAACTGCGATCGAAGTAAAGGATCTGCTTGCAAAGAAGGCCAACATAGTGGTGGTGGATGTTAATCCCAAAGACTTCTTCGACTCCTGGCATATTTCCTCTGCTGTCAACATCCCATATAACTCGATGGGCGATGTCGCCAAAAGAAAAATAAAGCTGAAAAACCTTCCGTTCGGCAACCTGATTGTACTTTATTGTCTGTGCGAAGAAGGCGCAGACAGCTCAGAGGTCGCATTGGAATTAAGACGTCTGGGGCATGCCAGGGATAAAGTAAAGGTTTTAGAGGGCGGTCTTATCCAGTGGGATGCTAAAGGCTACCCGATGATTAAACAACAGATTCCCTAGCGAACGAACATCTCGATAAAAAAGATTTGCAAATATATTTGGCTAGTTTGCCAAATAGTGTTATGATTTAAAAATGGACGAGAAAAAGAAAATTGGTTTGATGACTCGATCGAGAGTGTTCAAGGCGCTGGCGCATCCTTCGCGCCTGTTCATACTTGAGCAACTTGCACAGGGTGAGCATTGTGTGTGCGAATTGACCGAAATGATCGGCGCTGATATTTCCACGATATCCAAGCACCTGTCCGTACTCAGAGGCGCCGGTGTCATTCACGCAGAAAAGCGTGGGCTCCAGGTTTATTACAGCCTGAAGATGCCCTGCATTTTGAGGTTTTTTGAATGCGTCGGGGAAGTCGTTGAGACGAACGCAAAGGAGCAGTGGGATATTGTAAATCCGAAAAACAATCCGCCGGCAAGAATCCAGCGCAGGGGAAAATCATGAGCGCATTTGTGCGTGCGACGAAGCCCCTAAAGGCAACCTGCTGTGAATAAAGGAGAACAGTTATGAAGATCCAGATCTTGGGAACCGGCTGTGCCAAGTGTAAAACCCTTGCGTCCAATGCGGAAAAAGCCGTCAAGGAACTCGGTTTAAATACAGAGGTCGAAAAGGTGACCGGGATAGAGGAAATCCTCAAGTTTCAAATCCTCCTGACGCCTGGGTTGGTTATCGATGGACAAGTCATGGCTGCAGGCCGCGTCCCATCAACGGAGGAAATTAAACAAATGCTCGCAACGAGTAGTAGGGGTAAATAATGAGCACACAACATCCCGGACTTATCATGTGCGTATGCACGGGTAAATGCCCTGGTTTCTCGAAAATGGATATTTGGGATTTCATCAACCGGGCTCGTATGGAATTGCCGGTTGAATTCGGTGTAATCCATCCTCAGCTATGCGAACAGGACGGCGATCGCTTCTTAGCCGACCATCTTCAGGCGAAGCGTCCGGTAATCATTGCGGGGTGCGCGCCTAATATGCAGTATAAGCTGTTTCGCGATGCTTTTGCCGCAAAAGGGATGGATGTCAAAACGGATATGGTTCCTCTCGACATACGCGACATGTCGACGGACGACGCCATCGCCAAAGTGGCGGCAAAGCTAAAAGAAATGGGAGTGGAAGAAGATGTCTGACCCAACCTTCATGGGAGTTCCGAGGGAAAAAATCCCATGGTTTCCAACGATCGACTATGCCAAATGCACATTCTGCATGGAATGTGACGACTTCTGTCCTCATCACGTATTCGAACGGCGAGATAGCAATCCCAATCTTATTGTAACCGGTCCAAACAATTGCGTGGTGTTTTGTCGAGCTTGCTCGAAAACCTGCGGGCCTGATGCCATTTCCTTCCCGGAAAAGAACGATATTATCGCCCTGATAAAAAAAATCAGACAGGAGGAGGCCAAATGAAACTGGCCATTTTAGCCTGCAACGGATTGGATAAAGCCGAGGGATCGCTCGCCCGCGAGGTAGCGCTTCTGTGTGCGGAAGCGACGGGAAATGAAATTGTCTGCCCTGTCCTGCTCAACCGGGCGCCTGCTCGATATCGTAAGATCCTGGATGAGGGAAGCCTCATTGTTATTGATGGGTGCGATACCCACTGTGCGTCAAAACTAGCCTCACAAGTGCAGGGGCATGTGGAACGAAAACTTTCGATCGCAGATGCTGTCAAAGCCTCTTCTCGGCCAGTTGAACCAACCCTTCGCCTGGGACTTAACGGTCTGGCGCTCGCCAAAACAATAACCGATCGCCTGGTCAAAGACCTGAATGCGCTCCCATCCCCCATGGTACAGTCAGCGATCTGGGAAGCTCCTTCCAAATACATCATCGTGACGCATGACAAATTCGAGTTTCGCATTCCCGCAGCAGAGTATCTATTCAACGAAAATGATTGCTGGGTGCGTATAGCCGATGGGATTGCAAGGATCGGCGTTTCGGATTACATGCAACAACGGCTTACCGATATTGGCTTCTTCACACCGCCTGAAATCGGCGTCGAGATCGAGCAATTCGGCGAATTGGGCGCTGTCGAATCCGCGAAGGCTGTTTTTGACATTATTTCGCCGATTAGCGGCGC
Source organism: uncultured Acidobacteriota bacterium (assembly GCA_964441405.1). Taxonomy (GTDB): domain Bacteria; phylum Acidobacteriota; class UBA6911; order UBA6911; family UBA6911; genus UBA6911. The sequence goes on along the minus strand of CAYTYP010000005.1, from coordinate 120,469 downwards.
CGTTACAGCCGTGAATGCCGCAGCAGCGGACAATCCCGGTTTGATCAATACGGACCCCTATGGAGCCGGCTGGCTGATTGAATTGAAGCTCCAAAACCTGGAGCAAGACCTGGAACTGCTTCTGGATGGAGCGGCATATTCGGAAACTGTAAAACGTAAAGCAGCCGAGCCGTAAAAAAAGGAGAATCGATGGACAAGGAAGTGAAGGATAAATCCGTGCTTGTCATTCCGTGCAGCGGCATCGGCAAGGTGCATGGATTAATCAGCCGCGAGGCGGCCTATCTGGTAACTGACGAATTAGCTCCCGGACAAACCGACACGTTATGCCTTGGATTGCTCGTTAAAGGAGATGCCGACGCCGTCTCGGCTGTTGAAACCCAGCATTGTATTACGATCGACGGCTGTCCTAAAGCATGCGCAGAAAAAAATGTCCGAATGGCCGGCGGACAGAGCGTTAAGGCGTTGCAGGTCACGGAAGCCTTTAAAAAGCATCATGGAGCAAAGCCGGGCACGGCAACCGATCTTACGGCGGACGGCTGGGCAATCGCCAAGGATGTCGCTCAAGAGGTCCTCAACCAGATGCATTTAGGTTGCAATAAGGGGGCGCTGTAATGAGCGAAAAAATTACAAAAGTAGGAATTGTCGCCTGCAGCGGCGAAGCGATTGCCGAAGGCACGATTTCGCGCCTTGCCACCCGCCGTGTTCTGGAACTGCTTCGTCCGGATAAAACCGTGACCCTTTGCCTGCCGCTGTTTCTGGCCGGCAACGAGGCGGAACGCAATTTCGCTAAAACTCATCCTACCATTACAATCGATGGCTGCCCAAAACAGTGCGCCAGATGGGGGGCCGAACAGCATAGCGGGCCGGTCAGCGGCGCGCTCGTAGTTTCAGATATATTAGGCACGGCAACCAGCGGCTGCAGCCGTTCTTCCCGTCGCGCATCACAAGCGGATAAAGAAGCTGTTTGGACTGTAGCTGATCGCATTGCTTCTGAAGTCGATAGGGTTCTTGGCGAAATTAAGGAGATTCACGGCGATGAATCAAAGGATGGGGTCGTGTGTGACTGTTCGAAACCGGTTCCCGGTGGGAATCTGATGATTAAAGGCGCATCGGTCGCCATCCCGGGGCTTCAATTGATTTTTGGACAATGTCTTGAGCGGTCAATCCCTACGGACAACAGCGGAAGCTCAGCATTGCTTGACTCCGTCAAGATTTATCATCGAATTCTGCCCGAGGAGGAGCCGGAATACCGTAGCGCTTTGCTGGCCGCCTATCGTGAATTTTGTCGAGAGCGCAGAATGCAACCATGAATGAATTATCAGTTGGTAAAGTTCCTTCCCTGGAAGAAGTTAAGAAAATGTTTGCCTGATCGCAAACGAAACCCATATCGGAATTATATTTTGACAAAAAAAGGAGAATCCTATGTCTGAAGAAAACACCTGCGCATGCAACGCTGCCCCAAAACTTATTTTTGCCTGTTCCGGCGCTGCGGATGTCGGCGCTCTCGCGGACCAGGCCGCTCGTAAACTGACTCGCGATGGCATTGGCAATATGTTCTGCCTGGCGGGAATCGGAGGCCGGGTCAGCGGCATTATGAAAAGCACTGAAGCGGCTGCAAAAATTCTGGCCATTGACGGATGCCCCCTCAATTGCGCCCGTAAATGTCTGGAAGTTGCGGGATTCTCCAATTTCGAGCACCTCCAGCTGGCTGATTTGGATATGAAGAAGGGCGCCACTCCAATGACAGACGAGAACATCGCCAAGGTTTATAGCGCGTCACTGGGAAAGCTTTCATGCTGAGCATATACAATCGATAAAACCATGACTTCTTTGGATATGGTCGCAAGCGCGCGCAATAACGGGATGGCCGATGATATTAATCCGTTGTCCGTGGCCGGTGTTGCCGCTCATAGGCATTAAGTTCATCCCTGAGGAAATAATCTGTGTTTTCCGTTCGTTCAAGGTGAGGTTTTGGTAATTGTCATTTGTTATCATATATGATATTTTAATATGCCGATGAATCTGCCGATAAAGGAATATCTATCAGCCGATGGCGGAAGCTATTTCCGAGAATGGCTCGACTCTCTTGCGGTCTCGGCGAAAGCCAGAATTCAGGCAAGGATTTTCCGTTTTGAAAGGGGCAATCTGGGCGATCACAAATCAGTCGGTGGAGGTGTTTGGGAAGCGCGAGTGATGTTTGGGCCTGGATATCGAATCTATTTCGGCAAAGAAGGCCGATCCATCATTCTGCTTTTGCTGGGTGGCGACAAATCATCTCAGACGCGAGACATCCGTAAAGCGCAGCTTCGATGGAAGGAATATTGGGAGGGAATACAAGATGGCACGGCGGACTAAAGATTGGAATGAAAGCTTGGCTAAAGATTTAATGAATAACCAATTTGCCCGGGAGTTCCTCCTGGCCTCAATTGATGAAGGCATTTCCCTGCAACATGCGCTCGGCAAGGTTATCCGAGCTATGGGAGTCAAAGAGTTTGCCGCAAAAATCGGCATCGAGAGTCCCAACCTGCTGCGCGTTATAAATCCGCGTCACAACCCGACACAGGCGACAATAAACCGCCTTCTAAAGCCTTTCGGCCTAAAACTAAGCCTGGCTCCCATAGGAAAGCCAAAGCGTTATCATGCAGCTTAATACGACGGGGGCGGACGGTCACAAATTGTAAGTGTCGCCGATATGTTGACTTAAAGACAGCTCCCAAGGTAGGCTCATTGGCGATTCATGGCCTCGTTTCCTATAATTTTCGGTGGTTGATTGCCGAATTATTCCAGACCACAGTTCCCAATATCAGCATGCATATCCGCAATATCTATGAAGAAGGAGAACTTAGCGCGGAGGCAACTGTTAAGAATTTCTTAACAGTTCGACGGGAAGGAGATCGGGATGTTCGACGGGAGCTGGACTTCTACAATCTCGATATGATCATCTCGGTCGGGTATCGGGTGAAAAGCCTAATTGCCACGCGATTCCGCATCTGGGCCGCGCAGCGGCTGAAGGAATACTTCGTCAAGGGTTTTACCATGGACGATGAGAAGCTGAAAAATCCACCTGTAAAAGGCTCCCCGATACCCGATTACTTCGCTGAAATGCTGGCCCGCATCCGCGACATCCGCGCCAGCGAACGGCGCATGTATCTTCGTGTGAGAGATTTTTGTCATGGCAGCGGACTATGAACCGACCGACAGCGAAACTGCAAAATTTTTCAGCGTGATCCAGAACAAGCTTCACTTTCAATGATCGGCGGGTGCTGCCCAATGCCGGTCGAGTAAGCAAACAGGCTGCCGAGGATCACGCTCAAGCTGAATATAAGAAATACGAGATCCGTCGCCGTGAATACAAGGAGTCCATAGGTGAAGTGGAGACAATCCGGCAATTGGAGAATGCGGCTAAAATGCTCACAGAAGGCAAAAACAAAAAGAGCAGTAAATAAGCCCAATAAAAAAGTCCTAACTGTAGAGAACGAAAAGAAGAGCTGAGCCACAAGAAATCGGAGATGCTTTGGCGGGCAGGCAACTGAAAGGCCTCGGCGCCGCTGGTTGGAGGGATCATGATTTACAGATCGTCTGCGGATTCAGTCGTCTTAAAGTCCAAGGACAGCAGCCATGAGGGAAACAGTGTGGCTCCGATTCCCGGGGCATTCGCCGAAGTAAAGTTCGACGCGCACGCCTCAACTTTTGTGATGTTCTATTCGGCCTGTGAGAATCCCGCCTGCTCTTGCACAGACGTGGTAGTCAGCTTTATAGAAAAGCGCCCCCCAAAGAATCCGGGGCGTCCCCGGATAGAATTCGCAGTCACACTCAACGTCAATACATGGAAGGCGGGACGCCTTTATGGAGCAGGTTCAATCACAAAACCCTTGATTGATGAATTTATTACAGGGCTGAGCGACGAACACAAAGGCGAGATCATGGTGAAATACCGCAGCTTCCGCCAGGCAATCGAAAATGTGTCGCGATTTTCCGTGCCTCCCAATAAAGTGCTGAAGGGCCACATGACAGCCGCCGACGAGGTCTTCGGCGTAAGCAATGCTGCAAACAGCTGCGGATTGACCCGCCCTCTTCTGGAAGAACACAAAGGAATTGTCTACCGCCTTGTGGATTTATACTGCATGAATCCTTCATGTAAGTGCGGGGACGTTCATTTGAACGTGATTCGAGCCGATAAGGATTCTGCCGCTTCGGATAAGCCCTGGATTGCCTTGCAAAAGGGAAATTCTATTGGCTAATTTACCAAATAGTGATAGGTTTGGCAATCAATGGGAATTTAACGGCAGATAACTGTCAATACTCAATGTGTCCGGCATCATCTATAAAAAACGGCAAGGAGTGCCTATTATGAAGACACTAAGGACAAACCCAAAGATCCGAGCCTGCTATTTCTCATTAGCAGTCGCTATGACGGCAGGTCTTTTTCATGGCTGCGGCGATCTAAAACCATCCAATGTTCCTGCGGTATCGACGGGAACGACCATCCGCGCCGTTGGAGTTTGCCCGCCATTCCCTTTGCGTGACGAAGCCGGTAATGTGATTGATCCCGTTAAGGGCGTGAATGATGGTGTGCCATACTCTCCCAAACAGACCTGTGGCGCGAAGGGTTGCCACGACTATAGCAAAATAACCGAGGGTTTTCATTTTACGCAGGGCCAGGGAGAAAAGGTTCCTCAAAAAATGGCCGAACGGTATGGATGGGTGACATCTCCGGGGAATTACGGCGGCAACTGGTGCTCGCCATCGCCGCTGTATCGTCAACTTGCGTCGAAAAAAAACACAAATGCACGAACGATCGACATGACTTCATTTGATTTCATCACTGCCACCTGCGGCAATTGCCACCCTGGAGGCGGTCCGCTCGAGTTCGATCGGGACGGCAAGCGTTATGACACTCATATGAGCGATCCTGCCTCCGGGCTTACAGCGGGGGGCGATAACAATCTCGATGGAGACTACTATAAGGCGCGCTGGTCCGAAACCGGCGTGGTCGAAGCGGACTGCCTGCTCTGCCATCAACCTGAATACAATCTGAACAAGCGGAATGCCGAACTCGCCAATCTCAATTTCCGTTGGGCTGCGACTGCAGGCGCCGGATTCGGACAGATCGAAGGTAAAGTACAGGCGAAAGAGCAGCCGAAAATAACCTACGACAAGACAAAGTTTGACTCGGATGGAAATGTCTTGGTTCATATGGCCTCCGAGCCACGGAATGAAACCTGCCTCAACTGTCATGCAAAGCCCGACTGGAAGAAACGAGGCGCCGGGTATGGAGCGCGTACCGACGTCCATATGGTAGCCGGGTTGAGTTGCGTGGATTGCCATTCAGCCGGAAGCAATGCCGTCGATTCGCGCATCCGCGGACGTGAAGTGCATCAGGTTGGCAAAGGAGACGATCCTTCCGGCTGGGTGCGTAATGATCTGGATAACACAGTTAGAACCTGTGAAAGCTGCCATGTTGAAGGGTATCGTAACGCTCCGCGCGCCACCCATGCCTGGCTGCCGCCTCTGCATATGGATAACATCGCCTGCCAGACCTGTCATATTCCGGCCAGGGCCGTTAAAAGCGCGCTCGTTCAGGCTAGCGATGTCTACAATCCCGCACCGCGGATTACGCCGCCCCCGAAGCACATTTGGACCTTCTACGATCAAGAAATGAACTTCTGGAATCACTACGGCGAGCTTGAGCTGTTTACCGGCAAGGACAAACCGACTGATGTCACCCGCCCGACTCTCATGCGTTACAAGGGCAAGATTTACCCAGGCAACCTCGTTCATAGCGCCTGGGTCGGATTTGAGGAACAGGGCAAGCCGGGATTGAATCAGCTTTTCATGAAGGACTTTTTCCAGATGTGGGTGCAGCACCGAGCCGATCCCAAGAACAAATATCCGGAATTGGCAAAGATCACAGATGACAATAAAGACGGCGTCGTTGAAGTAAACCGTTCGGAAGAAATCGACGCTCTGATTTCAGCTGCCAAGGCTCACCTGGACGCGACCGGCTTCCCAATGAACAATCGCAGATTGGTCTGGGTGTCTGATAATAAAGCTCACTACTCTTCGAAGGAATCTCGCGATCTGGCCCACGAGGAATACGAAGCCACCGCCTATGCTTCGTCCTATAAGTTCTCGCACGACATATCACCGGCGCAGGCGGCCCTTGGGTCAGGTGGATGCACCGACTGCCATAAATCCGGCGCGCCCTTTTTCCAAGGAGCCCTACTTAAGACGGCATTTTCCGGCAATGATGCCGGTCCGATATGGGCGCCGAATTATGAAATACTGGGTCTGTCGGCTTTTGGAGTCCGGGTTGGGTCTTTTCGAGAAGCTTTGCTGAAGCCCTTTATTTATTGGCTTGGCGCTATTGTGCTGCTTCTGTTGGCGGCGCTCGGACTTAATTTGCTGCTCGTTAAACATTTTTCGATCTGGCCTCGAGTCGCTGCGCTGATATCCGGTTTAATAGCGGTCCTATGTATGTTGGCCCTCGGATGGCTGGCATGGCTGCCGGGCTGGCTGGAATACGTCACGCTGCGCCGTTTCACGCTCGACGCAAATCACCTGTGGGTTTCCGTTATCTGCTTCAGTCTTGCCGCTGCAACTGCGCTGATGCCTTTAAAAGAATTTGGCCGACGGCGCAACGCTCTCCACAAGTTCTCAAAGGGGATAGGGATCTGTCTGACCCTAACGGTATTTTTCGGGCTGATGATGTTTTTGAAATTGAGCCTGTGGCCCAATCTGACTAGATTCTCTTATACAGGTTTTGAAATAGGGCTGGCGTTGGCGTTGGTTGGAGCTTGTTTTTCCCTGGCAATTCGTTTTCTGATTCTCGGCGCCGGAGGGGAACAATTACAGCGCCTGTTCGTCAAGACTCAGAAAGAAGAAGAAAGGGGAAAGTAACAATACACAGCAAAGTTTTAGCTTCTTAGAGTCTTGGGCCCTTAGTGTTGCTCCAAGACTCTAAGAATTAGACTGGCGGGATCCATGGTTATCCATGCGCCGGTTTACGGGCGCGAATGAAAGCGCTGGCGAATTTGCCGTCCACTTGAAGTGCGATGGCAGGGACATCGAAATTGGAACCGGCAAGAAGACTCCGAACCTCCTGATCCCGATAAATGCGAGTCGGTTCAATATTTACCTGCTCGAAGCCTGCGTTTGCAAGTTTGGCTCGATATTCATCCTGATGCAAAGCGCCGGCGACGCAACCGGTCCAGAGTTCCATGCTGCGTCGTATTTCCGGCGGCACATCCCCGAGCACAACGATATCGGAGACGGCGAACCGGCCCCCAGGTTTTAGAACGCGAAAACCTTCGCGCAGTACGCTGTCTTTGTCTCCTGAAAGGTTAATCACGCAATTGGAAATGATCACGTCCACCGAGTTGTCGGGGAGTGGAATGCTTTCAATCTCGCCTTTTAGAAACTCTACATTCGCTATTCCCGCTTTTTGCTGATTTTCCCGCGCCAGCGAGAGCATTTCATCCGTCATATCCAGTCCATAAGCTTTGCCGGTCGGCCCCACTCGCCGAGCGGAAAGCAGAACGTCAATTCCGCCTCCGGAACCCAGATCGAGCACGATCTCTCCCGGGCTCAACTCGGCCAGAGCCGTGGGATTGCCGCATCCAAGCGAGGCGAGAACCGCCATATCGGGCAGCGAGGACATTTCGTTCAATGAATAAAGGTTTTTTGTAATCGGGTCTACCGAGCAACAGGAACTCGAAGGCCCGCAACAGCTGCGTTCACCTGACTTCGCCTGGGCGGCCGCCTGCCCATACCGCTTTTTTACAATCTGTTTCACATACATATTGTTTGAACTCATTTTTTCACCTTTTTATTAGTTTAATTTCATACAAATTCAGACGCGATCATTTTTCAATGGTGGTTTCCGTTCGTGCAACGCTTGTCTTGACAACAACCGGTCAGGAGTTCGGATATAATAGAGATGGATTCGATCAGCGGATCATGTTTTTCGCGGGGAAGGCTGCGAAACATGTCGCGGCAGATACGGTTCCAGGTCGCATTGATGCGGTCACGCGCTGCGCGGCCTTTCCCATTAAGCCGAATGACCGTCGCCCGCCGATCCGTTGAGCTCGGAGTTCTTTCGGCCAATCCATCCTGGACCAGACTTTCGACAGTTCGGCTTAAAGTGCTTTTATCCAGTTTCAGACGAACGGTCAAATCCTTCAGGTTCAATTCGCCGGCTTCTCCAATTTCCATGATTGCATGACATTGAGCTAAAGTGACGCCGCAACAGAGCGCTTCGCTTTTGGTCTGAAGCCATACCGCGCGTTCTATTTCCCGAAGCTTGGTACGGAAAAGCTCTATTGATTTGGCTTCCATGCCCTCTCCTTTTCAAATAGTTGCATAATGCAATTATTGTATGTAGCAACATATATGTCAAAGACTATTTCTTTGACGTATTCGGGTGTAGAAATATTCCATGCGATCCGATTTCCTGGAGCTTCTATCCTTAGGGATTCTCTCCAATAAAGATGCTGAAAACATATATATTAAAAGAAGGAATATTCATGCCTAAAGCCAAGTTGTTTCCTTTTATGATTCTTTTATTTTGTATGTTTCCGGCAGTCTTGACTGCAAGGGATATCGCGCCTTTTGTCTCTGCGGATTGGGTTGACTCGAATGCTAAAGCTTTGGGCGCGCTTCTGATTGATATAAGAAGCGCTGCAGAATATAAAAATGGGCATATTCCCGGTTCCTTCCATGCCGGTTTGGATTCGTGTGATCAAAAGCCTATAACCGGCGATTCGTCGCAACCCTCACCTGGAGAGCGCCAAGGGGCAATCCATGCATCGGCGACAGCGTCGAAAAAATATGTTCTGAGCCGAATAGGGAAATCGATCATTCTCGATTCCAGAATCCCTGAAGTTTATTTCGGCTTAACGATGGAATCGTGGGCTCAGAAGCCTGGCCATATTCAAGGAGCTGTCAACCTCCCGACTCCATGGGCGTTTTCGAAAGATGGATTTCTCAGAAACCAAGGGGAACTCGAAAGCATGGTTCAGGCAGTCATTGGAGCCGGCAAGAAATCGAAAGAAATCATCGTCTACTGCGGCGTCGGCCCCTATGCAAATGTTTGGAGTTTTATATTAACCGAAATGCTTGGCTATAAAGACGTGAGGGTATACGACGGTTCGATGCAGGAGTGGGTCATGGATCCTGTAGGGCCGATCAGTCTCTATGGCTGGAAATAATGGACGATGGACGTTAAAAAGAAAAACAGGGTTCATTATTGAAGAGGCCGGAGCGCGATCCGGTTTAAACTTTATATTGCAAAGGACTTTATTATTATTTATCATGATCGTTGAAAATAGATTCCAGTGACTTGACCTGAATCCGGAGGCGCTTATGATCGAAGATCCAAAATCCATTTTTTTCCCTGTAAAGAAACGTCATTCAACCATTCTGAAAATGGGATTGATCGTCATTCTTGTTCTGCTTCTCCTGGTTCCTCTTGCGATGGTGCGATCCGTTCTGCAGGAACGGCTCAGCCGGCGAGACGCCGCTGTCCGTGATATTACGTCCACATGGGGAAACGAACAGATGGTTCTGGGACCGGTTTTGATCATCCCGTATAAATACAATCAGAATGTCTGGAAAGATGGGATTGTGAACAGCCGGATTCAGCGCGTAGAGATGAACGAATCTGTTCAGGGTAAAGCTTATTTTCTCCCTTCAATTTTCAGAGCCGAGGGGCGGCTTAAACCAGACCGGCTTCACCGGGGCATTTATGAAACGGTAGTGTATAGTGGAATTTTAAATCTGAAGGGGAGCTTTGCTCCTCCCTCCTTGGATGAGCTGGGAGTGAACTTTCAACAAATTCTTTGGAACGAAGCCGAAATAGCTATTTTTATTACCGATTTGCGCGGCGCAAAAGAATCGCTCCGGATCAAAGTCTTCGATCAGATGCTTCCGCTAAAACCTGGAAAAAAATTGGCGGGTTTCGAGGGGGGCGTTTTTGCGCGCATCCATGGACTTAGCGGTGAAACGTCTGCGATCCCATTTGATATGTCGCTTACGCTTAATGGCAGCCGGAATCTGCGTTTTGCTCCGGTTGGAATGAACAATGATGTGCGTCTTTCCTCGACCTGGCCCGATCCGAGTTTTCAAGGCGCATTCCTGCCGGTGGATAGAGAAATTGGTCCGGACGGTTTCCGCGCCCATTGGCAGGCGCCTTATTATGGTCGAACCTATCCGCAGCAGTGGACGGACAAAACAGAGCCCAGGGCCGCCAATATTACTTCATCGCTTTTTGGCGTCGATTTGGTTCCCATGCTGGACTCCTATCGATATGTGGAGCGTTCCATCAAATACGGCATCCTCTTCATCGCTCTGTTATTCATCGCTTTCTTTCTTTTCGAAATTATCTCCCGTTTGAGAATTCATGCATTCCAATATTCTCTCATTGGAGTCGCCGCGTGTCTGTTTTTCCTGGGTTTGCTTGCTCTTTCTGAAGTCATGCCCTTCAGCGCCGCCTACTGGACCAGCGCCGCCGTTACCTCGCTTATCATTGCTCTCTACAGCATCAAAGCCCTGCGGAGTCCCGGGCGAGGCGGCGTCATCGGCGCCGGCCTTGCGGTGGTGTATGCATTCCTATTTGTAATCCTGAGGATGCAGGATTATTCCTTGCTTGTCGGCGCTTCCGGACTTTTTCTGGCTCTGGCCCTAATCATGTATGTGACGCGAAACATGGATTGGTATGCCAGGGATAATGAATAAGCCATTGCCAAGCGTAGACAGAAACGTGCATGTAATGGCCGATGTTGTCGACGGCTTAGGGAAGATAGCGGTTTGTCCAGGCTTCTATAGTCCGGCGGCGGCGGCGCTTACCGCTTCGGCATAACCCTTGGGATCGCCGACTGTGAACCATTTGCCCGTCGTCAGCTTGCATGCAAAAACCCGCTGTCCCACGGCCATATGTTGAATCACTGCGTCAACAAACCACAGTTCGCCGTTTTTGCCTGAACGGATTGTTTTCAAAACGGTCATGAGCTCCGGAGTGACGAGATAGCGGCCGAAGGACGCCAGATTGGAATGAGTTGCGCCCAGTGGAGGTTTTTCGATCACACGTGTGATTCGCTGGAATCCATCTTCGGCGCTGCATTCCAGAATGCCGAACAGGCATGTTCGGGCAGGCTCGATTTCTTGCGCTGCCATTACAGGAGATCCGGTATGAGCGTATGTTTTGATTAATTCCGCTGTTACATTTTCGCCCAGAACAATGTCGTCGCCGAATGCATAAATGCAAGGTTCAGAGCCAATCTTGTCTGCTGCCTGCATCAGGGGCGTTGCATTGCCGTAGGAGCCGGTTTGATGGACGATGGTGATATCCGCTTGCGCGATCTTGGATGCAAAGGATTGTACAATGGGATCCTTCTCCACATTTTTTGGGGGAGGCAAATTAGGGTCCAGCATTTTTTTTATCAAATCCGAGCCAACAGGAGAGACGACAACGACAATGCGCCGTATCCCTGCATCAATCAATTCGCAAACTAAATGACCCAGGGCCGGCACTTTTCCAAGTGGAAATAATTCCTTGGGAATGGCTTTGCTCGCAGGCCACATCCGAGTCGCTTGACCGGCGGCGGCTATGACCGCGGAGGTTATTTGTGTTGTCGCCAAAATTATTTTCTCCTATCGACGGATGCTTTAACTTCCCAGTATAGAGAAATGCGCTCCCCTTCACATCAAAAAACATAAGTTGCCAAAAAATTTTAAAGACTCAGGATATCGCATTAATAGAAATCGACCCCGTTCGAACTATTGTCTGTTACGGCGCGACAACCTTATAATATATAGTGAAGTTTTTAAAAGATCCATTGCATCTGTCGCGGCTCCAGGGGACTGTCCTGTATATTAAAAGGCTGCGTTTCCGGCTATTGGATAGGATCGGTCATGAATTATGATGCAATAGTTTATGTTGTTGAAGATGATCCTGCGGTAAGAAGATTGATCGCATCTCTGGCGAAATCTGTGGAGCAGCCACTGGTCAGTTTTGCATCCGCTCAGGAATTTATGGAATCGTACCTTTCCGACCGGCCCGGCTGTTTAATCGTGGACATAAGAATGCCCGAGATTGGAGGAATGGAGCTGATTGAGACGTTGTCCAAGAAGGGAATTCCAATACCGATCATTGTGCTTACCGGATACGGCAATGTTCAGCTTGCCGTTCGCGCCTTCAAATCCGGAGTGTTCGATTTCATTGAAAAGCCTTTTAACGGCCAAGACCTTTTGGATTGCATTTATAGAGCGATTCGTTTGGATGTGGAGAGATGGCGAACAGAAGAGGAACGGCGCAAACCACAGGCGCTGTTGGCCAGGTTGACGCAAAGAGAACGTATGGTTCTGGATTTAATGCTCGACGGTGGATCCAATAAACAAATCGCCGCTCAATTGAAAATCAGTCGAAAAACTCTGGATATACATCGAGCTCGTATTTTTCACAAGATGGAGGCGACCAGCATTGCTGAATTATCAAAAAAGTCGCTGATCGCTTTAGGACTTATTTCTCCTGCTTTTTCATTTCTTTCCGCTCAAAAAAAGCCAATTGCCTAAAGGGCAAAGAAAAACCACGAATAGGGAAAAGTTCTTATCCGGAGTGGCAATCTGCTTATAGCTTACTTTCTTCTCAACACCGATAATATTTTGGAAGTTTGCTTTTGATTCATGCTTTTTGGATTCTCAGGCAGGAGCCCGGGGGCTTGTCCGAGAATTAGGAGGATGTACCCGACATCGCCCTCACAGCGCCGCCTAGATTTTACACAACGCCCAAACGGCGCTTAATGCGATGCCTCCTGATTCTCGGTCAGGCTCCCAGGCTCGGTAATATTTAAGCTATAGCAGGCATCCCGCCGTTTTCCCTTCGCAGTTTCTATTCTGCCGGTTTCATCCAGTTGCATTCTGTAGTAGGATGCAAATTCGATTTCCATTTTGAATATTTTAAAATGAAGTGGCGGCGTAATTTAACGCCCGCTGTGGACGGTATTCGGCTTGTTCGACGGGCTGCCGGACAGCCAAACTCGAATCAAGGATACGGAAAAATGCGACTAACGGCTCTGGATCTAGGCATTATTGCGGTATACCTGATATCCGTCGCGCTTATTGGCGTCGTGTTGAGACGCCGGGCGGCGCGCAGTCAAAGCTCCTACCTTATGGGCGACAAAAAGCTGCCCTGGTATTTTCTCGGCGTTTCCAATGCTTCGGGAATGTTCGACATTTCAGGAACCATGTGGCTGGTGACTATCGGCTTTGTCTACGGGCTGAAGAGCATCTGGCTCCCATGGCTGTGGCCCACCTTCAACCAGATTTTTCAGATGGTGTTCCTGGCCGCATGGCTGCGGCGTTCCAACGTTACGACCGGCGCACAGTGGATCGAAACCCGGTTCGGCGCAGGCCAGGGAGCGAAGCTTTCACATGGAGTTGTGGTTGTGTTCGCCATCATCTCGGCGCTGGGTTTCCTGGCTTACGGTTTCATAGGGCTGGGCAAGTTTGTCGAGATCTTTCTCCCATGGAGCGTAGTTCAGTCCTATGTGGGATTTAGTATCCCACCTCAATACGTGCCGCATGTTTATGGAATTATATTTACTCTCGCAGCGGTGCTCTACTCCGTGTTGGGCGGGATGACCAGTATCGTGATGGCGGACCTCGTCCAATATGCGATCATGACCGTCTCTGCAATTGTAGTGGCGGCGATCGCTATGATGGCGCTGGCAAATAATCCGCAGTTGTTTAATGTGCCCGACGGCTGGATGAGTCCCTGGTTCGGATGGCATCTGAATATGGATTGGACGGGTATCATCAACGAAGTGAATCGCCAGATCACCAGCGATCAATACTCGTTATTTACAATCGTCTTCATGCTGATGGTTTTCAAAGGCATATTAGGCAGTTCGGCCGGCCCCGCGCCCAACTATGACATGCAGAAGACCTTGGCTACACGCTCTCCCCGAGAAGCATCGTTGATGAGTTTCTTCGTGAATATCGTGCTGATGCCGACGCGATATCTGATGATAGCGGGATTTGTCGTATTGGGGGTGATCTTTTACGACAAGATGCACCTGGTTTCCGGAGGCGTATTGGATTTCGAGCAGATACTCCCTGCTGCTATCAATGAATTCGTACCTGCCGGATTTACCGGTTTGCTGCTGGCCGGATTGGCGGCCGCCTTTGTCGGCACATTTGCGGGGACGTTGAACGCCGCTCAAGCTTACATCTCCAACGACCTCTATCTCAAATATATCAATCCCAAGGCTTCGCCGCAGCGTACTGCCGGCATGAACTATGCAATCGGCTTGCTGGTAGTTATTGTCAGCATCACGATTGGATTCTTTGCCAAGAACGTCAACAACATGCTGCAGTGGATCGTATCGGGGCTTTTCGGCAGCTATGTTGGAGCCAATGTACTGAAGTGGTACTGGTGGCGTTTTAACAGCTACGGGTATTTCTGGGGCATGGCAGCCGGACTGGTTCCAGCGCTGGTGTTTCCTCTTATTTGGCCTGGCAAGCTGGCGCTTCTCTATTTTCCATATCTGCTGGCGCTCTCCCTGGCCGGCTGTTTTCTGGGCACATTCCTCTCCGATCCGACCGACATGGAGACGCTGAAGAAATTTTATAAAAATGTCCGGCCCTGGGGCGCCTGGGGCCCTGTCCGCCGGCTTGTGGAAGTCGAAGATCCGAGTTTTCAGCGAAACCGCGATTTCAAACGCGACGCCGTCAACGTGGTGGTGGGAACTATCTGGCAAACCGGCCTTGTGGCAGCGCCCTTCTACCTGGTGCTTATGAAATGGAAATATCTGGCTATCGTGATTGCGATCATAGCTGTTACATCATATTTCCTGAAGAAGAACTGGTACGATAAACTCCCCGCTGAGATGGAAGAAGCCTATGGATCCGAAACAGCTGCGAGAATCAATCAAGCAGGAACTGCAGGGTAATCTGCTGCCATTCTGGCGGGAACGCAGTCTGGACCACATCCACGGCGGCTTTGTGGCGGAGATGGCCAATAATGGCGCTCTGAATGGAGGCGCCCCTAAGGGGCTCATCCTGAATGCGCGCTTGCTGTGGACCTTTTCTGCTCTCTATCGTGAACTAGCCGATGAGCGCGATCTCGAGCTGGCGCGCCGCGCCTATGACGGCCTGGAGGCTTATTTCCGCGACCGCGAATCCGGCGGCTACTTTTGGCGCGTAGGGCAAGACGGGCAGGTTCTGGACAATTCGAAAAAGATCTATGGGCAGGCGTTCTGCATCTATGCTTTGAGCGAATATTTTCGAGCTACGGACGATTCCGGCGCTTTGCACGCTGCGACCAATCTCTGCGATTTGATCGAACAACATGCCTATGATCGCCGCTACGGCGGCTATATAGAAGTACTGGCCGGGAATTGGTCTCCCGCTGCGGATATGCGTCTCAGCGATAAGGACATGGACACAGCAAAATCCATGAACAACCACCTCCATATTCTGGAGGCATATACGAACTTGTACAGGATTTGGCCGGACCTGATTGTAACCAAGCGCTTGAGGGAGCTGATCGGATTGTTCGGATCCAAGATGCTGACCCAGGCTGGGCACTTCGACCTTTTCTTCTACGAAGATTGGACGGTTTGTTCGGGCTCTTACACCTACGGGCATGATATCGAAGGCGCTTGGCTTTTGTACGAAGCCGCCGAAGAGCTTCGCGAGGAAGGCCTGTTGGAACAGGCGGCCCGGTGGGTGGACGTCATTGCGCAGTCCGTTGCAAGTGAGGCTCTGGACAACGAAGGAGGGCTCGGCTACGAAGGCCGCTGCGGCAAGGTAATCGACTCAGGGCGCGAGTGGTGGCCTCAAGCAGAAGCCATTCTCGGTTTCTGGCGCGCCTATCGGATCACCGGAGATGCGAAGTATGAGGAAATTGTCGGACGTTTGTGGGATTTCATCCAGCGGCGTATGGTGGATAGAGTGCAAGGCGAGTGGTTTTGGAGAGTTTTTGCCGATGGTTCTGTCGATCGGAAGGAACCCAAGATCTCGGAATGGAAGGACCCCTACCACGGCGTGCGCATGTGCCTGAAAATGCTTCAGTCCCTTAAAGAATAAAACAAAAACGCCACGGATTTCACAGAGCGGCCGGCGGCCGCAACCAAATTGAGGTGAGTGCATGAACCGGCCTTATCATTCTGAAAGTAACATAGAACTGAGTCATCGGAGTCGGGGTCGCAATCGCAATTGTGAATCGATTCCTTCGAATTCCGAAATCGATTGCGACCCCGACCCCGATTAAAACATCGTTTCAGGAGTATGCAAGTTAAAATTAAATTGTGTTAAGAAAACAAAAACTTATCTGTTTGTATTACAGACACGGTGATTTTGTTCAGGCCTCCAGGCCTAATAGATTGAATAATTTTTGCTCGTATCTTATTGGTTACGGATTACACAGATTTTTTTATTTTTATATACTGTGGCAATGCGTGGCGTTTTTATTAAAGGACGGTCATGACACAAAACGAATTTGATGCTCGATTGAAACTACTGCTTGAAGATTATGAACAGCTGGCGACTCGTCCCAACGAACCCGAGGAGCGCTCTAATGGCGTGCTGCAGCGCTGGAAACGTCCCGTCCTGACAGCCGCCCACGCGCCGGTTTTCTGGCGTTATGATCTGAACCGAGCGACTAATCCGTTTCTGATGGAGCGTATGGGCGTCAACGCTGTGTTTAATCCCGGCGCTATGGAGTTGGGCGGCAAATTCTGCATGATGGCGCGCGTTGAAGGGAACGATCGTAAGAGTTTCTTCGCCGTAGCTGAAAGCACAACGGGCGTGGATGGATTCCGGTTTTGGGACTACCCGGTGGCGATGCCGGAAACAGCGGACCCGGATGTCAATGTATACGATATGCGGTTGGTGCGCCATGAGGATGGGAATATCTATGGTCTGTTCTGCACGGAACGGAAGGATCCTGAAGCGGTTCGCGGCGATTTATCGTCGGCTGTAGCTCAATGCGGCATCGCCAGGACAAAAGATCTAAAGAAATGGGAGAGACTGGCAGACCTGAAAACCCGCTCACCCCAGCAGCGTAACGTTGTGCTGCATCCTGAATTCGTGAATGGCAAATATGCATTTTATACGCGACCCCAGGATGGATTTATCCAAACTGGTTCGGGCGGCGGCATTGGATGGGGATTGTCCGAGACCATCGAGAAAGCTGAGATAGGTGAAGAGATAATCGTTCAGGACCGCAAATACCACACGATCACCGAGGTCAAAAACGGCCTGGGCCCTGCGCCCATCAAGACTCCTCAAGGCTGGTTGCACCTGGCTCACGGCGTTCGCGGGACGGCATCCGGGCTGCGCTATGTGCTTTATGCTTTCGTGACCGCTTTGGATCAACCGTGGCGATTGACGCACGAACCGGGCGGCTATCTGCTGGCGCCTGTGGGCGAAGAGTACATCGGCGATGTATTGAATGTGACTTTCTCGTGCGGATGGATCGAGAAGGGCGGCGACATCTGGATTTACTACGGATCGAGCGACACCCGGTGCCACGTTGCTACGACCACCGTGGAGCGTTTAGTGGATTACTGCCGGAACACGCCCGGCGACCCTTTGCGCACCGCCGCCTGCGTTCAGCAGCGCATCGCCCTCATTGAGAAAAATATGAAATTGCTGAAAAAGAAATAATTAGACGGCTGCCACGATAGGCTGTGAATTGCCAACAGCTCTTTGAGAAATTGCTTTTGGATCTTCAGCCCATAGCCATGCAGTAATGGCCTTCCCTACCTATTCATTCGAAGAGCCTCCATTGCTGGGTTTTAACAATTTGAACGTGCGCGACCAGAGCGATTTCTGGAGAAAATCATCTGTGGGAATCAATCCCCCGTATTTCTCTGCAACTTTTTCCGCTTGTTTCCTTTCAGCTTCCCTTTGGGCCGCCGGGTTGCTTTTATCTTCATTTCTCCCATCCATCATTGCTTGTTTCTTGGTCTCGTCAACCATTTCCTTCACTTTGTCCAGACTCCCCTCAACCGCGCCGGTTAGGGAGCAGCCGCGTTTCGTAGAGGCTTCAAGCGATACATTGCCGGTGAAAGACACATCCGTCCCCGTGTACTGTTTCCCGATGGGAAAGTCCTGGCTGATCCCCGCCGAGAAATCGGAATCTCTCACCGTCCCGTTGGGGCCGAATGTCATTTGCCCATTGACCGTCACTTTAGTTTTTCCTGCCGAAACCGAGAGGCCAGTGGCTGCAGTAACGGAGTAATCCTTGACCTCTCCCTGCCCGTCGGTTGTGACGGAAGAGCTTAGATTGACGTAAGCCTTTACGCCTTCCCCGCCCTTGATGCTTACTTTAATTCCCTGGTCGTATGTGCCGGCGCCGGTAAACTCGCTGACCTTTTGACCTAAGGTTATCTGGGGAGCTCCCGGTATGAAGGGAATGGTCAGATCAAATTCAACTTGCGTGTATGCGCAGGACATCCTTCCCTTAAAGAAAAAATAGTCAAAATCAAAACCATAGGCGTCCAGCTTCTTGAACAAAGGCGTGGAATCCGGAATTTCCCCCGAGTCGAAAGCCGCTTTGGCGGCTTTGTTCCGCTTGAGGCGCTCGTTTTCTTCTTCTTCTCTGGCGGCCAGTTCCGCTTCTCTTTCCCGGAGGAGATTTCCCTCATTGCATCCGCATTCCCATTCGGGATGATATTTGAAGGAGCCGTGGGCGGCTCCGACCGTGCTCAGTGCGGAAACCAGCGCCGAGTGAATAGCCCTGCGCAGTTCGGAATCTTTACGGCTGCGCACCTCCGGGTCGGAGATGAGCGCCACATGACGGATTACATCATAATAATAGGCTTCCGCTTTGGGTTTGATTTTTCCCATATAGGCTGTGACGGCTACGTTTGTCGCGGAGCCGAATGCGGTTTCGGCGGCTGCGTTGCAGGTATTGCGGTAATGAATATGGACGTTATGCTTTTGGAGCGCAAATCCCGCTCCCGACCCACCGCTTTTATCAAGTTTTTCGAGCGCCGCAGCTTGGACTTTTTCAGCCTCCAGGACCTTTCTCCCGTAGTTGCTCGCGATGTCATTAAAGGCCTGGCGGGTCTTCTTGTTTACCGTATGAAGGTAGCCGGTGTAGAGATTGGTCTTCCGATTATACACGGCGAAGTTGTGCCTCTGGACGATGATGTTCATGGGATCGGCATAGTCCTGAGGATCTATCTGCAGTATGGTGAAGAAGGGGTCGATCTGGGCGGCCATGGCCGTGAGGGTAGTTGTTTTCCCGGTCGCCAATTCGCGTTCCGCCGTTTTCGCCTGCCGGCGCAAACTCTCGAGGTTTTTCATGAGTTCTTGCTTGTCAACCTTCACCTTGGGCCTGTTTTTGGAATTGGCATATTTTTCCGGATGTTTGGCGACGTCGTTCAGGTCGACTCCGGTTTTCAAATCCAGCCCTAAACGGGAAAGCATTTTCAGTTGTTCGTCCGATGATGCAGCGAAAGAAGACATGGAATACATCTGCAGCATTTGGGCGAAATCTCTCAATGCGCTTATTCCCGGAGGAGCCGCGATAGCTTTGAGAGATGCGTACTGGGTCAATTTATTTATTAGGGGCGCCTTGAAACTTCCTGTGGGAGGGAGGTTTTCCACGAAGTAGCGCAATTTGTTCCGCGCGCTTTGGTCTATCTGGGACATGAAATCGGCGGCTGTTGCAATTGGTTCCGAATTGATGGCTTCGATATTTTGCTCGTATTTCTGCTCGGGCGAATCCGGCGGAACATCTTCGCTTTTTTCAAGCGCCTTGGCGTGCTTCTTGGCGACCATCAACGTTTGCGGCCTGTCCAGATTATCGTCTTCCAGTAGGGCTTGTGCTTTACCCGGTTGTTTGATCGCGGTGAAATAGGCCGCCATGCCTAAAGCGGCGTCCCACGAAAAAGGGCTTTGTTTCCGGGCCGCCTGGAACAACGATCGAGCCTCTTCCAGCTTGCCCATATCCATATAAAGATTCCCAAGATTGATTATTGCCGTGAGGCTTTCATCGGTCCACGCATCTCCCTTCATGGAGTTTGCCATTGCATATAAGAAGCAGATCTCGGCGTCCTTGCGATAAGGGGCAAGCTCCTTAGCTTGAGTTTTGGCGGGATATAACCGTTCTCCGGCAGTAACGATCGCAGAAGCGAAATTATTCGCATTCGCGGTGCTCTGAGGATCGAGAGAGAAAACCGCCGAGGCGAGGGCGAGGATAAGGCGTGGTCGGTTGAAGTAATTGGTGATGGAGGAAACAAGAAGCGAATAATCCCTGGCCTTTTTTTCATCCGGCGAAAGGCCGTCAAAATGCGGAGTCCATGGGACTGCTTTCGAATAGGAAAACAGATCGGCAGGTGGAAAGCTCTTGCGCGCCGATGCATTGCGGGTGGCGGCGATTTTCAGTATGTCGCTCTTGGAAGGGGCGTTTTCTTTTTGAGGCAGAATAAGCGGCATTCGATCCAGTTCTGCATTGACCTCCGCCAGCGCTGCATCTCTCTGTTGTTTTGTTTTCTCGGGGCCGGATGAGGGCGCGCTGCTCGAATAGGAAGTGGGAGGATCGGGCTCCGGGGTGGAAGGCATGGCAACCAATCCTTGGGCGGCGACCCCCATGGCTGAGGAGTTGGGGGCGTTTGCGGAACTGCCGGAGTTTTTGGATGAACCGGCGCTCATGTTTTCGTACGGTTTTGCGGCGCTTTCCCAAGCTTCCTTTTGTTTCGCAATGCGGGCCTTCATGCTTTTTTCCTGCTGTTGCGCTTCTTCTTTGGATGTTGGCATTCCCCTGCACTTGGCCATACGCTTGGTCGCCTCATCCATCTGTTTACGTATAGAGTCCTGCGCTTTTTTCAACGAATTTACTTGTTCAAGCAGCGCGTCCTGCTCTCCCCTCGTCTCCGCCTTGTTTTGCCTGGCGCGCACATCGGTTGCCTGCTTATCCAATTGTTTGTATTGTTCGAGTAGCGGCGCTGTTTCAGCCTTGTAAGTATTGAGGCAATTGTTTTCGTCCGCCCATACAGTCACGGGAAGCAATGCAAATAAAAGCGGCGTCAGGTAAAAAGTGAGGTTTTTCTTCATGCGGAACTCCTGGTTATGCGGTGCTTTAGTCTTGAGGGATGCGGAGCGCCGAAGCCCTTATTCATTTAGTCAATACCCCGCTGATCGTCTTCCAATCGGAGGTGTGGAGGGTTTCCCAGAGCCGCAACGGAGCGGCATGGCTGTTTTCCTGCACCTTCGGGTGATCCGGATCCAAGTCGCCCCGCCAGTTGAAGCTCAGGACGATCAACTGAAGGTCGGACCTGGGACGCGATGTGTCGAACCAATCAGGATTTGCCTTCACATAAGCAGCGCCGACTCCCGCTTTGCCGACCGGGGCCAACATCGGCCCGAGAAGGTCCTCGTTTCCGGGATCGCCGTATTGCGCCTGAGCGGCGCGTTCCTGAGGCGACATGCGGGCAAGCGCGTCCTGATGATGTTGCAGGCGCTGTTGGGTGATCCCTTGAACCCCGTTGGATGCCAGGTCCTCTTCGATGACCCGAATCCAGAGCCGTATATACTCTTCGCGAGTCACAGGAATCCATGCAGGCTTGCCGGTACTCGAAAGCACGATGAATTCGTTATTATCTCCATCGCGGTAAACGGGAAAGCCATGCAGTTGGCCCGCCGGCGCAGGTTCGTAAAGAAGCTTCAACTGCTTGGCGGGATCGCGCAGGTTCATAGCGCTTAGACCGCGCCCAGGCGCATTGAGAAAAATTTCTATTTCCCATGGAGAAGCCTGTACTGGATAAGGCTTGGAGTCGCTTCCCTTTATGAAAGGGTAGTAAATAATGTGACCAAACCCCGATACCGGATTCGTTTTTATCGCGGGTTTTTGATCGTCCGCCCGGATATATCCCCTGACGTTTGCGCCACGAATAGGATTAAACGCAGGCTGCGCCAACAACAGGTCGCTCAGACGCCGGAGGTTTCCATTAAAAGCGGCCGCTTCAACCGGCTTGAGATTAAAGAGCCCTGTATTGCTCTTTCCGGTTTCGGCGTCAATGGCCGCTTTGCCGGGAAGGTCTATGAATGAGTGAAAATCGTCGGCAACCAAAGCCGCAGCAAAGAATGCAATTAAAGTAATCCAACGCATTTACATGCCTTTCAAAGGGACAGAACACGCAAAAGAACACGAATTGGATGTTTAAATTAGAGCTGCGTGTTCCGCGCCCCTTGTTTAGTCAATGCCCCGCTGATCGTTTTCCAATTGGAGGGGTGCAGGGTTTCCCAGAGCTGTGTAATCGCTACTGTTTAACCAGCTCAACACGCCGATTCTGCGCTCGCCCCTGAGGCGTATCGTTGGAATCCACGGGTTTTGTCGAGCCCAATCCGGTTGCGCTCAAACGCGAGGCGTCCACATTGAACTGCGCAATGAGTACGGCTTTGACAGCCTCGGCGCGACGCTTGGACAGGTCGAGATTGTGGGCTGCGTCTCCCACCGAGTCCGTGTGTCCCTCAATCATCAGCTTGAGGTTGGGATTTTTTTCGAGACCTTGAGCAATCAGCTTAATGACAGGAGCCGATTCCGGTTTGATTACATCCTTGTCGGTGTCGAACAAGATGCCACGAGCGATGTAGCGGCCTGAGGATGCAAGGATCTGGCTGAAATCCGGCGTCGATTCGGCAAACCGCACCAGGCGATACCCGAGCGCCGGAGCGGCGCCTAGGATATCATTCGCGATTTCAATGCTGTCAATCGGCGGCATATCCACCTGGTTGAAATCGAGCTGCTTCTCTCCATTGACAAAGCTCCGCATCCGCCCATTCTGCACCCACAAAGCCAGTTTTACGGGTTGGCTGAAATTCACGGTCACTCGTTTCCGCCCGAGTTCCTGATAAGGAGCTCTCAACGATACAGTCAGGTCGAAATTTTTCTCCTGGGCTGTAAAATACCATTGCAAAATTTGTTTGCCCTTGGAAAGAAGTATCAAGTTTGCGCCTGCGCGGCCTTGGGGAACGTCAAATTTGATTTCCGTTTCGAATGTGAAGTTTTTGGGAAGAGTGGCGAGGTTCGGGAACATCGATCCCCGCGCTTTTACCGTAAGTTGCCGAATGCCGCTCCCGGCCATCAACTCGGGCGAAGCTCCCCGGACCTTAAAATGCGGCGGCGCCTCGCCGGCGCTCATGTCGGTGAAGTCGTCATAGAAAATTGTATTGTCTCCAGGGATAAACTCGTCTTTCACCAAAGTAAGGTTCGGCTGGCCGGATGCGCTTGGATTTGTGGCAGGCGCAGAGGAAGCCGGAGCGGCCGCAACCGGTGTTGGTGGAACAGAGGGAACTGCGGTTGCAGTTTGGCTTGACGCCAGACTGGCCAAGGAAGGTCCGGAGCGTGAACTTGCCGTCAGTGTAAATTTTGAGCCTGCATCAAATCGCAGATTGGGGGCGTCCGATGAGAGGCGCAGAAGAGCCGTCGCTGCGTTGTCAACGGCAGATCCGATCTGTGAGGTTCGGCCTCCGCCGAGACCGCCGAGCGCGCGGCCCAGGCCGGAAGTGCTCGATGGCTTTTTCCCGCCCGAATGACCGATGATGCGGCCTTCTTCGTCGACATTCACTTCGCCTTTTGAGTTTGCGACGGATTTTATGCGGGAATTAATCGGCGTAACAGAGTTGTTCTGCCGCAGCATATCGAATTCGATTTCAAGGACCGATTCTCCGCGCGACTGAGCGCCGGACTTGGAGTCTTTAATCTTGCCCTCTATTACGCTCCCTTGAAATCCTGCAGGGGAAATAATTCGCGCTGAGACCAGATCGCCCTTGCGACTGGTTTCCGTTCCTACCCGGTTCATGAGTTCGACTTGAAGTTCCATTTCCTGGGCTTGGGCAGTTCCGGCTAGAAGAAACACCAGCCACACTAATTTCGTTTTCATCGCAACCTCCTGAATTTCATGCAAGACAACCATGTAAAAAGATTTTTAAGCTGGGAAGAATTATGGGTGAGTGGGAGAAATGACAACAACGGGTAAATCCATCCTCAATCATGTAGGACATCCTAAAGACGCCCAATTCTAGCATCATTGTTGTCGCGTTCACTAAAGAAATGCGGCAGTTTCAATGCTGGTTGCGAGCCCCGCATTTTCCAAACAAATTGGCCTATCCATGTCTGCCCTGTTTGCGTTATATAAGAGCCACAAAAGGAAAGGAGCGCCCCATGGGATCAAGGTATGAACATGTATTCGCGCCTATCAGGATCAGGAACGTCGACTTTAAAAATCGTTTGGAGATGGCGCCCCCATCCCCGAACCTGGCTGATCGCGAAGGAAGAGTGACGCCTGAGTTTGTCGATTTTTTCCGATCCTTCGCAAGAGGCGGAGCGGCGATCATCGATGTCGGCAATTCCGTAGTGGATATCCAAGAGGCGTGTGATGAGGAGCGCCAGCTGGATCTCGGCAGCGACGCCTGCATCCTGCCGCTTACCCGCTTTGTAGAAATGTGCCGGGGCTATGGAGCGCTGGCTTCTCTCGAGATCAATCACAACGGGAAGGATTCCGACTTCAATAAAACCGGGAAAGCGGCGTTCAGCGCTTCTTCCTTTATTCCCTCCAGCGAGATATGGCGCGCTAAGATGGCCGGCAGAAAACCTATTCCGACGATAGCGATGGATCATGCGAAGATAAAAGATGTGGTCGAAAAGTATGCTGTCGCCGCCTACCGCTGCAAACGAGCTGGTTTTAAAATGTGCATGATCCACGGCGGGCACGGAAATCTGATCTCCCAGTTTGCGAGTCGACTTTATAACAAGCGCAAGGATGACTACGGCGGTTCCCTCGAAAACAGGGCGCGTTTTGCCATAGAGGTGTTGGACAGAGTCCGTGAATTGTGCGGCGAGAATTTCGTTATTGAATATCGCATTTCCGCTGACGAAATCCATCCGAATGGAATGCATTTTGATGAAACTCTTAAATTTATTGAACTGATTCAGCACAAGGTCGACATCCTTCACGTTTCGGCGGGGCTCCATGGTGAATTTCAGTACATGCGCAACTGGTGGCAAAACTACATGATGGATAGGATGTACAACGTCCATTACGCCGCGGACATCAAAAAGGCTTTCCCGGAACTCCTGGTGTGCGCCGTGGGTTCGATCATGAACATCAAAAACGCCGAGGAGATCCTTGCCGGGGGGCAGGCGGATTTTGTCGCTATGTGCCGGCCGCTCCTCGCAGATCCCGAGATGCCGCGGAAGTACGCTTTAGGCAGAGAAGAAGATCACCGCCCCTGTCTCCGCTGTCAATACTGCGGCCTGCGTTTAATGGTTCCGGCTGTTATCAATTGCGCCGTTAATCCCTTTTTGGGCAACGAAACCGAATTCCCTGAAGGGAAAGTTCCCAGGGCGGATGTGAAGAAAAAAGTCGCTGTCGTCGGCGGAGGGCCGGCCGGTCTCCAGGCTCTACAGACGCTTTGCGAGCGCGGTCATGACGTTACACTCTATGAGATGAGCGATCGTTTGGGCGGGCATGTCGTTCCGGGATGTGCGCCGGAGTTCAAGCAGGATATGAAAGATTATCTTGATTATTTAGTGCGTCAGGCGAACAAAGCTCCTGCGCGCATACTTCTCAATACTGAGGCGACAAAGAAAATGCTGGACGCTGAAAAATACGATGCGCTTATTATCGCCGTTGGATCGAGGCCGATAATCCCGGAGCTCCCCGGCGTCGACAAGCCGCATGTGTATTGGGCGCCGGAAGCAGATACCGGCAAAGCAAAAGTCGGCGACGAGACTGTCATCCTAGGAGCCGGCTCTGTCGGGATAGAATGCGCCATTAGTCTCAAACGCGCAGGGAAGAATATAACCGTTATTGAAATGGCTCCCGATTTGTCCAATCTCCAGGCTTCTTCCGGCGCAGCCTATATGGAATTCATGGGATTGATTGAAGAACTTAAAATTCCCATCCATTACAATTGCAAGCTTGAGGAAGTGACTGAAAAAGCCGTAATCTGTCGAGATACGAAAACCTCTGGAAGAATCGAATTTTCTGCGGATACGGTGCTTTTAGCCCTCGGGGTGTCGGCGCGGCGCGATGTAGTCGAATCGTTGCGCCGCAGCGCTCCCGAAACAGAAGTATTTGTCGTCGGCGATGCGGTGGAAGCCGGAAATATTCCGGCAGCCGTCATGTCGGCCTTTAAAGCGGCTGCATATATTTAACTTCACCGCAAAGCAAAGGAGCTCAAAGAAAATAATAAAAAAATATTTGAGCTCCTTTGAGCTCCTTTGAGCTCTTTGCGTCTTTGCGGTGAGAGGGTGTTGCGGTGTTAGATCATATCCGCCACAAGACCCCCGAATTCCCGGGTCGACAGTATCTTGGTTTTATCAAAATCAGGCGAGGCTAATTCCACCGTTCGATATCCTTTTTCAAAAACCGCGAATAAAGCATTCCAGATGACTTCCGATTCCTGGTGGAGATCCATGCACTTTTCGAATAAGAAAGCCACACTGCCGATCATGGAATAGGGATTGGCTTTATTTTGATTGGCGATATCCGGGGCGGAACCATGGGCCGCTTCCACATATCCCTTTTGCGGTCCCATACAGGCGGAAGGCATCAGCCCCAGTGATCCGAGGACGCCGCCGGCTTGATCGGTTAAAATATCTCCCTGCATATTTTCGAGCAAAACAACTCCATTAAACTGAACTGGATTTTTGACCAGTTGGAATGCGGCATTATCCACAAGCATGGAACGATATTCCACATCCGGATAGGATTTTCCTACCTCTTCCACCACTTCTTTCCAGAATCGGGAGGTTGCCAATACGTTGGCCTTATGGATGTTGATCAGCGGGTCCTTCCGTTTACGCGCTTCTTCAAAAGCGACGATAGCCACACGCCTGACTTGTTCGTCGGTGTATTTGCAGTCGTCTTCCGCGTATTTCATTCCTGTCTGGCTGCCTTCGGTTTTCTCTCCGAAGTATATGCCGCCGACCAGTTCGCGTATCATTAAAATGTCGAGGCCTTCTCCGATCAGGCTTTCTTTTAGCGGAGAAAAAGCCGCCAGGGACTTGGGCAGCCGGACCGGTCTGTAATTGGCAAAGGTATCGTATCGTTTGCGCAAGGGCAGAATAGCGCCGGCTTCCGGCCGCATGTTTTGTGGGATTTGGTCCATTTGATCCACGGAAAGGCCTACCGGACCTTTAATAATTGCATCTGCCTCGTCACATACCTTTTGGGTCTTTTCAGGAAAAGGGGATCCTTCCGAAAAATAAGCTTCAGCGCCAAAAGGCGCATAGATCAGTTCAAATTCATGCCCGTATTTTTTTTCAACGGCTTTCAATACTTTTATAGATTCCGCAACAATTTCCGGGCCGATGCCGTCACCTTCCAAAACTGCAATTTTCTTTTTCATTATGAATCTTCAATCCTCACTTCTCATTAAAAACGAACCTATGTTGTCTTCCCAAAGCTTCTAATAGTCCCAAAACTATAAAGATTGGGCAATACCTTATTAAGAGGCGGCATTTTTATCAAATCGTCCGTGTGAATTTTTTCTTGACCGGCCGGGACAACCCATTTACGTTGTTTTTTATAAGACAACAGGTATCGTAGTGGATACTATAGGGGCTGCAGGGTCGAGAATAATTCGCATCAGGGCAAATCGCCGCCGCTAATAAAGGCGCTCCTTGAAAAGGCTCTGCGTTCATTGCCGACAACCCTGATGGGCAGGCGCGTCCAACAAAGGTGAAAATTGAATCAGAACTCCGGAAGTTCATCTGATTCGCTGGACGGGTTTATTTTGTTTTACGCAGGAGGCGGAATATATGAGAGCTAAAGCGGTTTGTATTCTGGTTGCAATTCTGATTTCAGTAGTTGCTTCATCCTCAGGAGGAGCGGCGGCCGATGAAGAAAAGATTGTCGTGATGAATCCGCGAGGCATTCAGCCTGAAATACGCAAGATTCCAATGGCAACTCGTCCGGCGACGTTGGACGGCAGGATGGTTTACATCGTGGATAGCAAATATCCCAACACGAAGCCGTTCGTTACAGAGCTTGTCGCCGCACTCAAAGCAAAATATCCCAAGACGACATGGGTGCTGCGAGACAAATTAGGCGGTTACATGGATGATGATCCGAACCTGTGGAAGGAAATCAAATCAAAAGATGCGGGAGCCATCGTTTTAGTGGGGCATTGAAGCAGCTGCTCGCCGGCGGTCGTCGGCCATGCAGTGACGTTGGAAAGAATGGGCGTTCCCGCCGTACCGATGATTACTCAGAGGTTCAAGGAACTCGTGACAACGATTTCCTACAAAAAAGGAATTCCCAATATGCGGATTACCTATACTCCGCATCCCATCACCGACAGGCCGGCGGAATTATGCCGGAAGTATGTGGCAGGCAATGATCCGCTTTCCGGCCGGCCGATGCTGGAGCAAATCTATGGGAGTTTGACCAAGCCGCTCTCCGCCGACGACAGCAAAGCGGGATTTCTCAAAAGAGATCCGAGGCCGAGGCTGCTGGAACCCGACACGGCCGAAAAGCTTATGGAGTATTTCCATGAACAGGGCTTTACGGACGGGAATCCGATCATCCTTCCTACCGAGAAGAAGGTCGCGGCGATGTTGAAGGCCACGAGCCGTAAGCCGGACGAATGGGTAGGCCAGATGCGTCCCTCTCCTCCGCATGAAGCCTGGTATTACACGGTCGAGATGGTAGCGGTGAATGCGGTGATGGCAGGAGCCAAGCCTGAGTATTTTCCAACTATCCTGGCGATCGCATCCAAGGGACTTACCTCGATGTTCAGTTCTACATCGTCTTTCGCCCGAATGGTTGTTGTGAATGGCCCTGTGGTCAAAGAAATCGAAATGAATACAGGGATCGGCGCTATGGGTCCCGTGAACCGAGCCAACTCCTCGATGGGCAGATGTTGGACTCTTATTTCCAAGAATCTTGGCGGATCGGGGAAGCCGGGAGAAACCTACCTGGGCAGCCAGGGGAATCCTCTCAACTACAACAATCTCTGTTTCCCGGAAACGGAAGATGGATTGCCTGCCGGATGGAATCCTCTGCACGTGCAAAAAGGATTTAAGAAATCGGATAGCGTTGTCAGTCTCTTCAGTGGCTGGAGCATGAGTGATATTGCCTGGTACTCTCCGCTGCCGATTCACGAGGTCATCCGGGGATGGCTGGAGCATTTCTTCTCCTTTGGCACCACCCAGGCTACGCTTGTTCTCGACCCGATTGTTGCGGCGGATGTTGCGTCCAACGGGTATGCATCCAAGGAAGCCTTTGCCCGGTACCTTGCCGAAAAGACCGGGACGCCGGGATGGTTGTACTGGTCGCAAAATGAGAGATCTTTGGAGCAGGCGAAGAAGGGCGTTGAACCTTACGCCGGCTGGCTGAAAAAGGGTCAGGATGCGGTGGTCCCCGTTTCCCGCTATAACAGAAACGCTCCTGCCGGAAGGAATCCTTCCTTTATGGCGTCCAAAGACAATAATGAACCCTCTAATTCAATCGAGATTGTCGTCACCGGAGGAGGGACGAATACTTTCTGGTCCGGTGGAGATTTCGGTTATGCGGGCAGCGCTTCTGTGGATCAATGGAGATAGGAGGATATATCGTATGAAAAACAAATTTGCAGTGTTGAGGGTCGCTCTGTTGATAGGGATGGCCGCCGCATCTCTCCATCCTGCGCTGGCGCAGTTTAATTCTTCGACGAATCCGGCCGCAATAGGTTCGCCGGTGCGATCGATGATCGAACTTGGGTCTGTCTACACGAATATTTATGATATTGCCATCACCGTTCTCGAAACGGTGCGCGGCAAAGAAGCCATGGATCGTCTGAAAGCGGCCAATCCGGAAAACAAGACGCCGCCCGAAGGATTCGAATATGTTCTGGCCCGCATCAAATTCGATTTTAAAGGGAGAGCCGTCAGCGACAAACTTCCCTTTGATCTGGGGAATGATCCGCTCCAATGGATCGCGCTGTCATCGGATCTGACGGAGTACCCGAAGGTTTCGTTAACAGCGCCCAAGCCCGCACTGGTCGGCAGGGTAATCCCCGGCAATGCGTTGGAAGGCTGGGTTGCGTTCGCGGTAGATATCAAAGACGGTAAGCCCGTCATGGTATTTGATCCGGATACCGGAGGCGCGACCGGACGCGGGAAAACGTTGTTCTTTAAACTTTATAAATAGGAAGTTGAGGACATAATCCGAGTAAGCCAACAGTCCTATCCGGCAGGCATCCAGAACAAATCGCTGTTGGGCAGACCGACGGTAATACCTGCCTGCCCGTCGGTTAAACCAAAGTGTTCGGCTGTGCGCCGACTCATAGGGAGTTCCAAAACCAGCCCCGAGGCGGCGTGATGGAACTGAATGAGCCATCTTGGACCAAAGTCAAGGAGACGGATGCTTCCGGTCAGAATGTATTCGTCGGACCTGGGGGGATGCTCAACATCGCGCAAAACCACATGCTCGGCAAGGATGCCCACCGTAACGCGGGTTTGCGGCGAGGGTGGATTCTTGCCGGCTGGGATGTGAGTCGTAAAGCCCAGGCTTGGACAATCGATCGTTAGGATTGTACCATCCTGTCCGATTACAATGCCATCCCAGAGGTTATTTACGCCGAGAAAACGCGCAACGTCCCGAGTGGCCGGCTGTCGATAGACTGTGATTTTGCCGCCGGCTTGTTGAATGCGTCCGTCCATCAGAATGCTGATCCGGTCGGCAAGAAAGTAAGCTTCGGTGAGATCGTGTGTGACCAGCAATACAGTGAGCCGTTGTTGTTGCTGCAGCCCGCGCATCAGCCACCATAGTTCACGCCTTAATGATTGGTTCAGTGAAGTGAAGGGCTCATCCAGCAATACCAGCCGGGGTTGACTGGTAAGAGCGCGCACAAGACCCACTCGCTGACGTTCACCGCCCGAGAGCGTATACGGGAATCGTTCCATCAATTCACCAATATCGGTTGCCTCGATTAACCTATCCATTAAAGGCTTGAATTGAGCTTGGGACAGTCCTCTTGCCCGGGCGCTGTAAGTAATATTGTCGCGTACGGTCAAATGTGGAAACAGTCCGATTTGTTGTGGCAGATACCCGAGTCCGCGGCGTTCGATGGGCTCATACGTGATATTCTCACCATTAAGCCGGATTTGGCCTTCCTGGATCGGTAAAATGCCCAGTATTGCGTTGAGCAGAGTGGATTTGCCCGACCCAGACGGTCCGAGCACGGCGTGACATTCGCTTTCCGCCATAGTCAAGTCGATCTTCCGCAAGCGGAATCCGCCCGCAATTGCGCTGAGTGATTCTACTTTAAGCATGCGCAACCTTCCCCAGCAACCAACGGGATAATGACAGCGCCGCGAGTCCAGTGAAAACGAGTACCAGGATTAACGCCACCGTTCCCTCGATATCGGCGCTGGCCAGGCGCATGAAGATAGCGATAGGCAAGGTTTCCGTACGCATCGCCATTGTGCCCGCAACCATAATCGTCGCGCCAAATTCACCGAGGGCTTTTGCCCATGATAGGATGAATGCCGCCAGAAGCCCCCGACGCGCCAAGGGAAGCGTCACGGTGAAAAACGCGCGGCGTGGGGTTGCACCCAACGAACGGGCTACAGTTTCCAGCTCGAGCGGCACTTCATCAAACGACGTTTTCAATAGACGAACCGCGACGCCCAGAATCGTAATAAATTGCGCAAGTACGACGCCGGCAAAAGTGAAAACAAATCTGACGCCATGCGCCTGAATCCATTCGCCGAGCGGATTGTTGAAGAATATCAATAGAATCGCGCCCAGCGCGGCGGGCGATACGATGATGGGGAATTCCAGAATAGTGTCTACCAATTCTCGACCGTGAAACCTGTATCGAGACAATGCGTATGCTGCGGGCACTGCCAGCAGGATTGCCAGAAAGGCAGCGATGGTCGCTCCGACCAGCGATAACTGGATCGAAAACAGCATACGCGCCGAGATTAATGTGGCGCGCAGCGTAGACAGCTCCAGAAACCAGCCCAACGAAACAATCAGTCCGCCATACAACGCCAAAACCAGCAAGGCGGCAAAGATTGTCGTGCGACGCAGATTCATCGGAAATTCACTCTTTCGTCACTTCTTGATCCAGCCGGATGGCAAAACATATTCGCCGCCCACAGGCTTAGAAGCTCCCAACCAGGCTTTCGCTTCTTCAGCCGTTGCAAAGTACTTATGACGGGCAAAGATTTTCCGGCCTTCAGGGCCAGTCAGAAAATCAATAAACCGCTGAGAAGCTCTATTGTTCTTTGTGAACTTCGATATCGCAATCGGGATGTAGCCAATGCGTGGAATTTGAGCCGCCGGCAGCCGGACTGTTTGGATGCGCGCCGGATCCCAGTGCTCGAACACGGTCCAGCCGATTACGGCATCCGCCATTTTTAGAGAAATCGCGGTGGCGGTTTTTTCGCATGATTCCGTATAGTTGATGACGTTGCGCCGGAAGGCCGCTTTTTCGGCAGCCGTAAATTCTTTCTCAACAATCTCGACGGCGTATACACCGACACAGACTGTTTCGGGATTGGCAATGGCCACGCGGAGGCCGGGCTTCGTCAAGTCCCGCAACGTGCGGATGCCGAGCGGATTACCCTTGGTCACATTGATCGCGGGAATCAGATACACGACTATCTTCTCCGAATCGGCAAAAACATCGCCGTCGCGCTTTGCTTTCTCCATGTAATCCGACGACCCTGGAAAATAGATATCGCCCTGTTTGGCAAGCTTCATTTGCGAGAGCACGGAGCCGGAGCCTCCAAACACTAACTCTACCGTTACACCTGTTTTCTGTTCGTAAAGTTTTGCCGCTTCTTCTGTGGGTGGTTTGGAGGCTGCGCCGGCGAACACCAGCAAATTGTCGGCAGAGCGCGCTAACGCGCCGCTCAAACATGTTCCAAATACAAGAATCATGATTAGGGCTTTTGCCGTGATAAATCTCATCATGCCTTCCTCCAAATCAAGTCGATCCCTGAGCCAAGGGATTAAAAACCAAGCCTGAACTGCATGCAAAAACAATCGGAGATCCCTCACCAGAACCATATAGAGAACCGATGAAAATTAGAAGCGGTAACGGATGCTGAAATCCCAGTTGCGGCCTGGCTCCGGGAATCCCTCCTGGTAATAATAATTGCGATCAAAAATGTTTTTGATGCCGGTTTGCAGGCTTATGCCTGCGCGGAGAGGCACAATCAACCCGAGATCGGCAGTAGCAAATTTGGATGCGGGGACTATGGCGCCGGCATCATTGGCGGTGATTGTCCCGCTCTCGTACCGGACGGTCGCCAGCAAAAATATCTTTCGCGGCAGGTCTAAATTGGCAACGCCGACAATCTTGTGTTTCGGCGCACGGACCGGATGCACTCCCAGCATATTCGCCGGCCCCGAAATGGTCCACTTCAGAAAGCTGTAGTTGGCGTCCACCATCAACCGCGCAAGGGGATGGCTGCGGACGGCAAACTCCACTCCCTGATGAACTTCTTCGCCGATATTCACCGCCTGCTGGCATTTGCCGGCAGGCATCGAGGGGCACTGATTTTCATATTCGGCCGGGGTAATCGCGTTCTGGATCGCGTCCTGCACATCGCTTCGGAACAGATCTGCCCGGAGCATCGTGTTTTTCGGGAAAACATGTGAATATCCCAGGTTCCAGTTCCTCGTGTGTTCCGGCTGGAGCGTCGGGTTCGGTATCGCCCTGCCATACCTGTAGGAATAGCGGTCTTTGAGTGTCGGAAAATGGCTTTTCCGAGCGAAGGAAAAGAACAGGGACCCCATTTCAGATACAGAATAGGAAACCGATGCCAGAGGGTTGTAATCCCACTCATGATTCAAACAATCGGAGCCCGAACAGCTGAAGGGGCCGACCGAGTAAGTTGTGACGGCGTTTTTCCCGCTGCCTGTGATTGTGGTCCTGAGGTCTTCCGCTTTAACCGCATCGAGGAGGTCCGCGCTGAAGCCCAAGGTTGCGCGCATCCGGGATGAAATGGCGATGACATCCTGGATGCCTATGGAAACCATCCGATCGTGATGGGTCCTCCACGGCTGTATCAGAGGAGAACTTCCTGTGTAGCTGGCGCTGCTTTCCTTGTGAACGTCATCCTTAAGGAAAAAGGATGCGCCCAGAGAGTGGTGCGCCAGTCTCCGCGTCGAATACTCCCCCGAGCTTCCAATCGAATGATCGTCATAGGGGGCAATGCTAACCAGGTTTAAATAGTCTGCATTGGCAAAGCCGGTCATGTTGTTCCGATAGCGGTCGTAAAAAGCACGGAATTTGATGGAATCCGAGGAGCCCAGCCCGGTGCTGGAATTGAAGTAATAAAACTCCTTATTCCAATAGGGCCAGCGCCAGAATTTGGGTTTGTTGTTCTGGGCATCGGTCCCGGAATATGGGGGGACTCCATAATCGGCCTTCTGGTTGGCATAGGACAAAACGTACTGATCCCGCTCCCGAGGCGTCCATCCCACGCGCCCACTGTATCTTGCATCGCGACGGTCGGAGTTGATCCGGTCATATCCCGGCTGCATCGAGTTAGTGTCGAATTCCGCGGATACCGGGAAATAATCGGTCTGCAGCCAGTCCATGCCGGCCTGGATGAAAAAACGGCGCCATCGGGAACCGAGGTGCAGCCAGGATTCCAGCCTGTTCCCCGAGCCTGTTCCGACGGCCGCGTCGGCGTCCAGTTTCTTTTCCGGTTGACGCGTCACCAGGCTGACGGCGCCGCCCAAGCCGTTCGGCCCCAGCAGCGGGGACGAATAGCCTTTGGCAACTTCGATTTCACTTACATCGCTGGTTAGAAACCGGCTGATATCGGCAAAGCCGTCAAAAGGAACGTATAGAGGAATGCCGTCCATGTAGAGGCCGACCTGGCGCGTGTCAAAACCGCGGATCATGATTCCCATCCGGCCGCTGGCAGAATTGTGGTCTACACCGATGCCGGGAAGATACGGGATGGCCTGGGCGATGTCCGTTGTATGCAGGTTGCGCATCTCAGAATGGCTGATGCCGGTGGTTATCGGCGATAGCGGAGAGGTTTCCGCCGTGACGCTGACTTCCATGACGCCCAGTTCAAAGGGACGTCCCTGGTCCTCCTTGAGCAAAGATGCAACCGATTCGCGCAGTGCACCAATCAGGATTCTCGTCTGATCGGCGTTCCAGGGCTGTGACGGAGCGGAAGGCAATGAAACGGCAGATCCGGGATGCAACTTCGACCAGAGTTCGATTCCGGCCAAAATGTGCGCGGCGGCCGCCTGCTGTTCCTCCGGGCCGGCAGCCGCATTCTGAAGATGAGTCAGATCGTCGAGCCAGGCATGGAGCTGTTTCGTCTGCGCTCTTAAAGCGGATGCTCCGAGAAGGAACATATGGGCCAGGAGGCAGAGGGCAAATAAAAATCGAAGAATATCTTTGGGGGACATACGCAAATAACCTGTTGTGAGAGTGGAAGAGTTCAGCGCGAAGGCCGGACGGGGATAAAAATCGGGATTCTGTCGCCGACGCCTCCATCATAGGTCGCAAGGAAATTCTGTATCCGGTCCGAAAGCAAGAAATCGGAGAGCCTGGCTGCGCCTTCCACATTGGCGGATGGAAATTTTTCGGGGTTGGCAACCATTACCATATAGGGCCGGCGCATGTTCGGATCCCCCTCTACCATAATTTTCACGTTAGGGTCGGGATCCATCTTCTTAAACAAAATGGGCATTCTGCCGACGATCATATAGGCGTTTTTGCTCGCCACATAATGCAGGATGCCTTTGGTGTCCGTGTTTTCATATTTGAGCACCCACGGACCGATCATGCGTACGCCTGCGTTGGAGAATAGAGTGTGCGCTGTTTCCCTTGGTCCGTTGGACTGGAAATCGAGCCAGTTCGCCTTTGCCGCCGCAATCTTCTTTACAGCCTCAACGCCATCTTTCATGCCTGAAATGCCTGCGGGATCCTGCGCAGGACCGACGATAACCAGGTCGTTCTTTGCCCAGGGACGAAGATCGCGAGCCCATCCATCGGCTACCAGGTTGGTGGTTGCGTCACTGGAGTGCATCGTAAGGAAATCGACTTTACCTTCCTTCATGGCCCGCGCGAGGAACGGTTTCTCGCCCGTTGCCACAACCTCGATTTTGATGCCCGTCTCAGCTTCGAATCTTTTCTGTATTTCATTCCACAACGGGGTCATGGTCATACCGCCGATAACCGCAACCCGAACCGACCTGGGAACGGAACCTCCGGCCGCATAAATGAATGTAACAATCGTGAGCAACACAACGACAAATCCCATACTGGAAAGCAGCCTTCTCATAGCACCCCACATGTCTTCTCAATTACACATTGCCATTTATAACGAGTTATGTTTATAACATACTATGTAGTATATAAAAAACATATAGTGAAGGGAATCTTGTCTGGAAAAGCAAGCCGGTCAATCTTTTTGATTGGAGTATTAGACTGCAGAGGGCAAAGATTCAATCCGCTCTCTATATCCCTCATGGGGAAATCTCAATCGAATGGCCAGCACGGCGCCTGCTAAAAACAAAACAGCGCTGTATCCGAATGCGATGGCGGCACCGAACGAAGTCCATATGAGCCCGACAACGATACTTGAAGCGAAATCTCCCACACCATTGACCGTGGCCAGGGCGCCGAACGCCATACCATGTTGGGCCTCTCCTACTATCTCCGCGCAAAGCGAATCTTCCAGAGTCTCTTCCACAGCTACATATATTCCCCCAAGCACGAAAATGAGCGCTATTACAGGAAGAGTTGGTGGAAGCGTTATGACGAGGACAGCCATAACACCGGCCAAAAAATAACCTGCGGCAAGCAAACGGCGTTTGTCGAACCTGTCGGCAAGCCAGCCGGAAATGTATGAAAATGCAGCATAGAGCACATTGTGAAGAATGTAGAGACCTGCTGCGACACTTGCCGCTTTTATTTCTCCCAGCCCCGGAGTCAGTTTCTGGGCGGCATACAGTATCAGCAACGTATGCGCAAAATCACCAAGGCCGAAAATACCGACTGCAATCAAATATTTTCTAAATACAGGAGGCAGCGCCCGCAAGCTAACGCCGAAAGATTCATGCAATACTGGCGTTCGCGGCTTCTCTTTAACAAAAAACGCGATTACCAAAGCGGCCAGCAATCCCGGGACCAGCGTAAAAGCGAATAATCTGGAGTATTGATTGCCTGCGATTTGAAGCAAGAGAAGAGCCGAAGCAGGTCCCAGGATCGCGCCTATGGTATCCATCATACGCTCGAAGCCAAATGCGCGGCCATAAGTCTCGGGATTTACAGAGGCTGCAAGCAACGCTTTGCGAACCGGAGTTCTTGCTCCGCGCCCAATCCATGCCACGGATCGAGCTAAGAGGATATGCCAGGCTGCAGAGGCGAAACCAATCATGCCGGTACCGGCAGCAGTGACCAGATAACCCCATACTGCAATACTCTTTCTTTTTTTGAGCCTATCCGTATAGAAGCCGGACGCCATTTTTGCAAAACTCGAGAGGCCGTCGGCCGTACCTTCTATCAATCCAAGCCAGAGCGCAGCCACTCCCATAGATGCGAGAAATGCCGGCATCATGGTAGTTGCAATTTCATGGGACCAATCGCTGAATAAAGAGGCTAGACCGATGCCAACCACAGTCCTATTCAGCCAGCGTCCAGATGCTGGTGTTTGAGGTCGGCTCGTGACTTGCGTTATCTCCATTTCTCCTCAATCCCATATTGCAGTGGCATAAAACATCTGCCGAGAGAATTAATCCAGTGTCCAATCTTCTTCCCACTCAGAGCATGCTTCAGATTCCGAGTTGACGGAGTTTGTAGAAGAGCACAGGGGTGATCAAAAGAGACAAGACCATCGAAACCGCTACGCCGCCGATCACAGCTATGGCCAGCGGCTGAAGCAGTTGCGCTCCGGAACCCACTCCAAGTGCAAGCGGCGCCATGCCGAAGATCGTGGCTAGCGCGGTCATTAAAATTGGCCGCAACCGGCGCCGTCCGGCGTGGTAGATTGCATCGCGCAGCTCATAGCCCTTCTCTGAGAAATATTGTTCAGCGTCAAGCATCAGAATGCCATTCTTGTGAACGATGCCTACTACCATGATGGCTCCCATGAACGAGGATATATTCAATGTCGTTCCTGTGATCCAAAGCGCCAATAGGGCGCCGGAGCCGCATAGAATCGTCGCCACCAGGATTGCGAGGGGGTGTGAGAACGACCGAAACTCAAAAACCAGGATGATGAAGATCAACAGGATTGATAATAATAAAACTTGCGTAAGCCCCAGAAACGATTCCCGCTGCATCTCATAAAGCCCGCCATATTCGATGTGCGTGCCCGGCGGTAGAGCAATTTCGGCAGGAAGGCGCCGTTGAATCTCTTGAATGGCTGAACCAAGATCGCGTTTCTCGAGGCGGGCTGTAACAGCCGACATGTTGCGCAGATTCTCACGACGTATTTCGGTCGTGCCTTCGTCTACTTCGATACCGGCAATGCTCGACATCGGAACGGTCTGTCCTGTAGGAGAAGTCAGCAACAGAGACTTCAGCTTATCAGTCGAGGAACGATAAGCTGCCGGATAGCGCACACGGATGCCAACCAGCCTCTCACCATGAATAAGGTCGGAAGCCACTTCACCGTCGATCATTGCCGCCTGCAAGTCCGCAACATCCTTTACGCCGAATCCAGCCATCCGCGCTTTTTCCTGATCCACCCGGAAATTCATGGACGGTCCGATAACGATCGTCCGATTGGCGATATCCACGACTCCATGCACCTTCGGCAGCCATTCCTCGATCTCCTTTGCAACCCGTTTGTAAGTGGCTTCATCGTCGTGGCGCACTTTGATCTCAATGGGCTGTGGCGACCATGCCAGATCTCCAATCAGATCCTCCAGGATGTGTGGGAATTCCACTTCGATCACCGGTTCAGAGGAAACGATCTTGCGCCGCAGTTCGGAAGTCACCTCCTCCAAGGCGCGCTTTCTGTCTTTTTTAAGTTTGATGAGAAAGTCGCCCGTATTCGGTTCTGCTATGGCCAAGGCAAGTCGTGCGCCGGTTCGCCGCGAGTAACTCTCGATCTCCGGGGTTTCCCGTATAAATGCCTCGATGTGTTTCAGTACACGATCCGTTTCCTGCAAGGAAGTGCCGGGCGGCATCTTATAATCCAATACGAAAGCCCCTTCGTCCATGTCCGGCAAAAAGCCGCTGCCCAGTTGATAATAAATTCCAATCATTCCGGCCAACACGGCTATCGCAGCGAGAAGAACCAACCGCGGATTATGAAGCGACCAGTGCAACGCGGTCTCATAATGAGCTGTGAGCCTGCGTAAAATTCGCCCTTCACCCACCTGTTCTGCTTTTTCGATGTCTTTTTCCGCCGCACCGGACGGGCGCCGGAAAAAGATGGCGGCAAGTACCGGGGTGAAAAAGATTGCCAGGAAAAGGGAGGCAAGCAGCGCCGTGACCATAGTCATTGCAAGCGCGCGAAAGAAGACTCCCGTTATCCCGCCCAGGATTACAAGCGGCGCAAAGACCATTATTGGTGTGAGCGTGGAACCGGTAAGCGCTGGACTTAACTCTGTTATGGCGCTCTTTGCTGCGTCCATGGGCGACTGGCCTGTGGAGAGATGCACCATGATGTTTTCCACCATCACAATTGCATCATCAATTACCACACCGATACAAGCGGCTAATCCTCCAAGCGTCATCAGGTTAAAACCCATGTTGAAGAATTTCATGAAAACAATGGCGATGAGCACTGCCAGAGGGATTACCACCGCGGCTACGATTGTCGTGCGCCAGTTTTTAAGAAAAATCAACAGCACCAGGACTGACAATCCCAATCCGATCAGGATGCTTTCCGTGACTCCCGAGATCGACTCCCGCACCAGAACCGACTGATCATAAAAGGTCGCAAGTTCGATGTCCGGCGGCAATGTTTTCTTGATATCGCGCAATTCGGCGTTTACCGAGTCGGCGATTTGAACGGCATTGCCATCGGGCTGCTGCAGAACGTTCACCAGCACAGCCGGACGGCCATTTGCCGTCACAATATTGTAGATAGGCTTCTCCCCGGGAACAACTTGGGCGAGATTCTTCACGGCGACAGGGGTTCCGCGCACGATGTCGACCACTGTGTTTTCAATCTCCTCACGAGTGCGAAACAATCCGGTCACGGTGGTTAGATAAAGGTGGTAATTTTCCTGAACCATGCCCGACGGTGAAATTATGTTATTGCTTCGCAGTGCGTCGGTTACTTTTGTCAAGGGCATCCCG
The DNA here is from genome assembly GCA_964441405.1 of uncultured Acidobacteriota bacterium. Lineage (GTDB taxonomy): Bacteria > Acidobacteriota > UBA6911 > UBA6911 > UBA6911 > UBA6911. The sequence goes on along the minus strand of CAYTYP010000005.1, from coordinate 80,227 downwards.
TAACTATTCAGTTTTTGCGGATCCACCAGGACGTGATACTCGGGCGGTCGCCCTCCGACAATTCGCGTTTCTGCAACTCCCGGCATTCGATAGAGACGGGGTGCGATGTTGTAATAGGCCAGTTCCCATAGCTCCGACTGCGAACGTGTCGGAGACGTAATGCTGAACCCGACCATCGGGAAGACGGAAAACGTCAGACGATTGATGTTGAACCGACACGTCGGCGGCAGCGATGGGGTAATCTGAGATATGCGGCCCTGCACCAGGTGCAAAGCATTCAGAATGTCTACATCCCACCGGAAGAAAACGCTGATTTCCGAAGATCCCCGCGCTGTTGTCGAGCGGATGGTTGTGATGCCGGGAACCATGCGAATGTTTTCCTCGATGGGCCGGGTCACGCGCAGCATCTGGATGTCCACCGGCGTGATGCCGTTATCCACCAGGATTACGATTCGGGGAAAATCCGTCTGCGGGAAGATTGAGATAGGCAGGCGGAAAGTGAATACCACGCCTGCAAGTGCAAAACTCAAGACTATTATTGCCATAGCCCGGGCATGCGCCTGGACGAACTGAGCAAGGCGAGCTGTCACGGCTTCTTCTCCTCTTGTACATGAATTTGCGTGCCTTCGGGTAATCCATAGGCGCCTTGGACGATAACGGAGTCTGTTGCAGCTATGCCGCTTTTGATCTGAACCTTGCCTTCATAAATCTCTCCGGTTTCCACATCTTTTTTAATTGCCACCCCTTTTTCGCCGGCAACCATGACGAATCCTTTCCTTGCGCCCTCGGTGAACTGTACTGCTGCGAGGGGGATCACGACGCTTTTTGGCGCAATTGCCGTTATGATCTGCACCTGGCCATACACGCCGCCTCGCAAAGCGTGTTTGGAATTCGGGATTTCGCACCAGGTTTCAACAGTTCGCCGGGACGGGTCAACGGCCTGGTTGACCATTGAGATATTGCCGTTAAATGCAGCGTCGCTGCCGTCGGCGGGAATAAAGGTACAGGACGCCCCAACGCGAACGCCGACCGCATTGGTTTCTGGCACCTGTGCGCGGGCGACCGCAATGCTCAGGTTCATAACGGTGAAAAGGGGAGCGTCGGGCTTCGCCATATCTCCAGGAAACATGAATTGTTCGGTAATCGTTCCCGCCGATGCACTCCGGATCTCTGTGAAATCCAGTTGAGCTTTAGCGAGAGAGAGCCGAGCCTGGGCTTGTTCTACCTTGCTTTTGGCGATGAGGATTTCCTTGTCATGCGACTGGTTCTGAAGCAATTCGAGAGACTTTTTCTCCACCTCGTGAGCAGTATTTGCCTGGGCCAACTCAGTCTGGCTAAGGAGCAAGTCGCGTTGAGGGATCGCGCCTTGTTCGAAAAGCCGGCGGCGCCGATCGTAAATCTTCTGAGCCTGGTTCTGTGTCGCCTCTGCACTGGCAAGTTGCCCGCGAGACCGCTCTATATCAGTCGGCAGCGTTCCCGATGTCAACCGTTGAAGGTTGGCCTCGGCCTCGACAACGGCGGCCAGAGTATCGTCCCGCTGGGCTATCAGGTCTCGGTTGTCCAGTTGTGCCAGCACTTGTCCCGCCGCAACGGTATCGCCCTTTTTCACGAGCAGTTTCCGGATAGGCGCTGTCATGCGACTGCTGATGTTTGCCTGCTCGCGGGCAAACACGCTGGCAGGAGCTTGCACGACAATCTTTACATCAATGGTTTCGACTTTGGCTGTCGTTACGTTTACGACGGCTTTGGGCGGCGCTTCTTCGGGAGAGGAGCACCCAGTAAGTAAAAGAAGGGGCAGGAATATTATATAATGTGGTTTCATTTTCCGGATGCAACCTCCAAATCTGCATTGGCATTCAGGTAGTTGGCAATGGTTGAATAGTAGTTAGACCTTGCCAGCGCCAGTTGATTTTGCGCGGTCACAACGTCGAGGGCCGAACCCTCTCCGCCATCATATCGAATCTTGCTTAGCCGCAGATCTTCTTCAGCGAGGTTGGTCTGCCGCTGGGTTAACGAGATCTGTTCAAAGAGCTGCTTTACCCGTGCGAGCGCGCTCTGGTATTCCTTCGAAAAGGCGCGCGCGGATATCTCACGCGCATTTTCGGTCTGTTGTTCTCTAAGTTTCGCTTGTTGCATAGCGGAACGAGCTTTATTCCAGTCGAAGACCGGGATCGTCAGATTGAAGAAGGCTGCGTAACCACGATCGTGTATCCGAATCGCAGTGGAATCGATGCCGTACTGAAAATCCAATCCCAATTGCGGAAGCAGGTCGGCTCGAGCGCGTTTCGCATCCGCTTGGTATCCCCTTTGTTGCGCGTCGAAAATACTGAATTCCGGGCGCTTGAGATAAGATTCGGGTTGGACGGTTTCTTTTTCAGGAGCCGGCGGAGGGTTGTCGAAAACGTCGGCCAGATTCAGTGGCTGAGCAACATCGCGGGTCCAGAAAGAAGCCAAATCCTGCTGCGCAAGTTTCTCCTCCAGATGCGCTGTATTCAGCGCCTGCTGTAAGGAGGCTTCCTGTGCTGAAGCCTTGATAACGTCGGCTTGCGCCGCTTCTCCCCCTTCAAAGAGCAGCCGCGTGCGCTTCTCAAAAATCTGGGCTTCCGCGAGCGCTTCCTGTGCAATTCGGACGACACGGCTAGATAGCAGAGCCTGATAAAACGAGGCGGTCACCGCCCGCTTGAGATCACGCTGCGAGAGAGCTATCCCTGCGGTGGCAATCTCCCGTGACATCTGCGCCTTGGACATTTCGGCGCGCAATCGGCCCGATGTGTCCAATTCCTGGCGTACATTGAGCAGGAAGGTATATTCTCGAATCCCGTTCAGAGATAGAAGGCTGACGGTTGACCTGTCGTACAGCAAAGGGCTGTTGTAGGTAAAGCCGTTCGCCAGGTGCGATTGTGGAAGATACCCCGCGCGAGCTCGTGAAACCTCTCGTGCGGCGATTTCACGCTCCTGCCGGGCTATGCCGACTGACGACGGCGCCGATTCCGCCAGCCGGATGCAATCCTGGAGAGTGAGTTTTTGCGATTCCTGTTCGGCAGGCGAGCATAAGACGCTTGTAACCAGAAGGCCAATCATGCTTAAAATAATATTACGCACAGATCGATTCCCTCACTTGGATAGGGCCCAAATACATAGGCGTTTGCAAATCAAAGGGATCCATTCTTCCCCGCGCATTGGAATGATTAAAGGTAGGGCATTGTCGCTGCCCAAAAGAACGATGGTACTATAAGTCTGATTAGGATTGTTCATCAAGGGTTTCCTATTAAGTCAGCAATGGACTTTCCAAGCTTACGATCGGCTTAGGATTCCTGTACTGATAATTCTTTTATCTCTTTTAGGGGAAAAGTTTATCGCTTGCTTTTTTCAAATGAGGTGGTAAATTTTCAACCCTCTGAGGGGATGGAGTCCCCCGGCAACCGCCCAGGCTGGGCTGATGACTCCTACCGCGCAGCCTGATGCAGCGGTAGGGGGAATGCGATTGAAGAAGCAACCCGCTGCATAGCGGGTTTTTTTATGCCTGTGCAATAGTCTGAAGGGTGTTTTGAAGAAAAGGGGGCTCTATCGTGGAACAAATATTCACCATCGCTGCGTTGTGGCTGGGATTGGCCGTAATTTCCGCTGTTCTCGCCTACCACCTGCGGATATCCATCGCGCTTGTTGAAATCTGCGTTGGCGTGATCGCCGCCGCTGTCGCGACGCACCTTGGCAAATTCGATATGTTGGGAGCCAATTCCGAATGGCTCCGATTCCTGGCAGCTGCAGGAGCTGTTCTGCTCACCTTTTTGGCCGGCGCCGAACTTGAACCGGAGGTTATTCGAAAGAAGCTCAAGGAAGTGACTGTCGTCGGACTGGTCGGTTTCTTTGCGCCGTTTCTGGGGTGCGCAGCGCTTGCACGCTATGTCTTGGGTTGGGATTCTCAGGCCAGCTTGCTTTGCGGGGTAGCGCTCTCAACTACTTCCATGGCGGTTGTCTATGCGGTTATGCTGGAAACCGGTTTTAACAAAACCGACTTCGGGAAAGGAATCCTGGGCGCTTGCTTCATCAATGATCTCGGTACGGTCATTGCTCTGGGATTATTATTTGCGCCGTTTACCTACAAGACCGTTATTTTCATTGCAGCAACCACTTTGGTATTGGCATTGCTGCCCTTTTCCAGCAGAGCGTTGACCCGAATTTATGCGCATCGAACTGCCGCAATTCGAACGAAGTGGATCATATTCATCCTTTTCGGATTGGGTGCGCTGGCGCTTTGGTCCGGGAGTGAAGCGGTACTTCCCGCCTATATTGTAGGCATGGTGCTGGCGGAATTCTCGAGTGCGGATGCTTTCTGGGTTCGCCGTCTTCGGACCCTGACCGCCGGGTTCCTTACCCCGTTCTATTTCTTGCGTGCCGGAACGTTTGTTTCCTTGCCGTCGCTTCTTTCCGCCCCGATAGTCTTTTTATTGCTTTTGGCAGGGAAGGTTTTTTCCAAGATATTCGGTCTCTATCCAATCATCGGAGTATTTCGGCGCAAACGCGACGAACGATGGTATTACACGTTGCTGATGTCAACAGGACTGACATTTGGAACCATCTCGGCGTTGTATGGTTTTTCCCATAACATCGTATCGCAGAAGCAGTATTCCTTCCTCGTCGCGGTGGTTATTGCCAGCGCCGTGATTCCAACGCTGATTGCGGGACTTTTCTTTCTGCCGCGGCATCTTCTGCCTGTGAAGGAACAATCGAGGGAGCTATTGCCCGCTGATGACGAGTTGAACGAAGAAGGATGACAAATCTCCTGAATCCCCCTTCCCTAGGAACGACCTATGTGGGGCATTAGCAGCATTCTGCGGACGGCTCTTCTGAGCCGTCCGTTGCACAACAGTGGTCCACCCTATTTGCCGGATAATTACTTCTGCGCCGTATATTCAAATACAGCTGCGTTCCCAAGTTCCGCTTCAATTTCCAGGAGCCGGTTATATTTGGCGATGCGTTCGCTCCTGCAGGCGGAGCCGCTTTTGATTTGCCCGCCGCCCATGGCAACCGCAAAATCCGCCATGAAAGCGTCCTCAGTTTCTCCGGAGCGATGGGAAATGACGAAGCCCCAGCCTGCCTTCCTGCAGAGCTGAATGGCTTCGATGGTCTCCGTTACACTTCCGATCTGATTTAGTTTGATCAGCACGGCGTTAGTCGATTTTTCAGCGATGCCGCGAATGATGAACTTGGTATTCGTTACATAGAGGTCGTCGCCGACGATCTGAATGCGCGAACCCAGCGCTGCGGTTTGTTCACGAAAACCGTTCCAATCGTTTTCAGCCAGGCCATCTTCAATTGAAATAACGTGATATTTGTCCATCCATGTCTTGTATAGAGCGGTCATCTCCGCGCTGGTTTTCTTGCCCTGACCGGACTTGGAGAGATTGTAGACGCCATTTTCGTAGAATGAGCTGGCTGCCGGATCCAAAGCGATTGCGATATCCTTGCCTGGCTTATACCCCGCGCTCTTGATCGCCTCGACGATCACCTCGCAAGCCTCATCGTTGCTTTTTAGATCGGGCGCGAAGCCTCCTTCATCTCCCACGGAGGTGGCGTATCCCTTCTTCTTGAGGATTTTCTTAAGTGTATGAAAAACTTCGGCGCAGTATCGAAGTCCCTCGGCAAAACTGGGAGCGCCCACGGGCATCACCATGAACTCCTGCAGGTCGACGCTGTTGTCGGCGTGTTTCCCGCCGTTAAGTATGTTCATCATCGGCACGGGAATTCGAACTGCGCCCGGCCCTCCTAGATAAGCGTACAGGGGAAGATTGGCAGAAATCGACGCAGCGCGCGCCAAGGCCATTGAAACCCCCAGGATGGCATTCGCTCCCAGCTTGGTCTTATTCGGAGTTCCGTCCAGTTCAATCATCGTGTGGTCAATTTCAACCTGGCGGTTGGGATCCATCCCGATGATTTTAGGGGCAATAATTTTATTAACATTGGATACGGCTTTCAGAACGCCTTTCCCATCATACCGTTTTTTATTGCCATCGCGCAGCTCGCAGGCTTCGTTTTCTCCGGTGGAGGCGCCGGACGGCACGGAAGCGCTCGCCACTACTCCATTGTCAAGGTTTACGAATGCGCGCAGAGTTGGGTTGCCACGCGAGTCTAGAATTTCCATTGCTCGAATTGATACGATTTTTGAGCTCATGATTTCTCCTTGTATCGGCAGGTCCCGCCGCAGCGATCCCGCTCCCTACACTGGTTTTTTCAAAGAATCTGAATCGGAGTTGTCAGGCCATCGGCCGGTTATGGCGAACTCCATCGCCGAAGAATAGTAAATGGTATCAAAGTCCGATAATAAGTAAAAGCGCTACTCCATGCAGGATCCCATTCATTCGGCATGCAGGGATTGTATCGGGCTTGCCAAGGATGCTTTTCGAGCCGGGATTGTGCCAAACAGCAATCCTATTCCGGCGGAAGCGGCAATGGCCGCCATGAGAATTTTCGGGGCCAAAATCGCCTCCCACCCGGCAATCCGGGCCACCACAATAGTTGCGATTATACCGACCAATGCTCCCAGAATGCCGCCGGAGATGCTAAGCATCACCGCCTCGACCAAAAATTGAAACAGAATGTCTCCTCTTCGGGCTCCCAGCGCCCGCCGGAGACCGATTTCTTTCACTCTTTCACGCACCGACATCAACATCACCGCCAGAATGCCCACCCCTCCGATCACGAGAGATAATGAGGCGATTCCAACGGTCAAGGTTGTGAAGTCGCTCTGGGTTTCCTGCTGAGCCTTCAACAACTCCGCCTGATTTTGAATCGTGAAATCGTCGGGCTTGCCGGTTCGCAAACGATGCCGCGCCCTCAAAATTTCGTTGAGTTTTGCTACGCATGAGTCCATCTGCTGTTCAGACCGGGCTTGGACATAAATGTTGCTTAGGTATGTGACGTTGAATACACGGCGCATGGCCGTTCGCAGGGGAACAAGAATCTGATCATCTTGATCCGTACCGTTTATATCCACACCGGCTGGAGCCAGAACGCCTATTATTTCGAAAGGAACTTTCCCGATGCGGATTGTCCGGCCAAGCGCAGTGGTGGCGCCAAAGAGATCCCGCGCCATTGTCTGTCCTATTACCGCTACACGGCGGGAGGCTCTGTCATCCTGTTCATCGAACATCTCGCCTGATTCCAGATGAAGATTGCGTATTCCCAGGAACTCAGGGGTTGTGCCGACGATATTGGTTTTTAATCCAATCTCTTCAAACTTGACCGACAATCTCCTGGACTGAGCCGGAGCTACCCAAGACGCCAGTCCGGACGCCTCGCTTCGGATAGCGTTTGCATCTTGAGGCGTCAGCGTTGTTACCACTGCGCCCTGACGTTCTCTTCCTGCAATCAGCATAACTTTTCCGGCGCTGATCGAGATCAGGTTGGTTCCCATGCTGCGAATACCAGCCATGATCTTTTGTTCGGATCCGCTCCCGGCTGCCGTCATGACGCTAACGGTTGCAATTCCCACAACGATTCCCAGCACTGAAAGCATCGTACGCAGTCTATGGGCCAGTAGCATCTCCAACGAAACCTTCAGCCCCCGAGTCCACCTCATAGTCAACCTGGATTTTGAAGTCGGCCGCGTAGCGGCCAAGTAAATACAGGCCGGCCATTCAGGGCCGGCTCCGTATCCGTGCAAGTTAAATAAAATCGATTTCACCGCAAAGCTTGAACCGGGGGCATTTTGGCCGCACGTCTTGCCGGAATCAGTCCAAATACCAGACCGACCAGCAACGACAGAGCCACTGCCAAAATCAGTGATTCCCATGAAAGTGCGATGGCGCTTCCCGTTGTCTTTCTTACGATGATTATGGTTCCTATTCCTACGATCAATCCAACCAAGCCTCCGGCGCTTGTCAGGGCAATGGATTCAAACAGGAATTGCAGCAATATGTCCCGCCGCTTGCCTCCCAGAGCCCTGCGCAGTCCGATTTCATGACGCCGTTCCGCCACAGAAAGCAGCATCAGGTTCATAAGAACAATGCCCCCGACAATGAGGGAGAGGATGGTAACTGCAATTAGGATGTTGTTCAGAGTGCCTGCAACCATCTCACTGAGCCCTGCTATCACATCAGGGGTAACAACACGAAAATCGTCAAGATCCGGAGGATGAATGTGATGCCGTTCGCGAATCAAGGCTCGGATTTCCGCTGCCGCACGGTGCACTTCATCCGGGTCATTCATTCGTAGCCGCGCACTGGAAATGGTCGTTACGTTGAACACACGCCGCATTGCTGTTGTCAATGGAATGACAAGCCGGTCGTCCATGTCTCCCCCCGCCGGCGCTATGCCTTTGGGCGGCAGAACTCCCTTTACCTGAAAATTGATATTGCGTATGCGGATCGATGCGCCTACAGGATTGGCTCCCGGAAAAAGCGTTCGGGCGATTGTTTGCCCCATGACCGCAACTCGAGCCATCGAGGAGGAATCCTGTTCGCTGAAAAAGTCCCCATCACGGACGTACCAATCCCAAGCTTCCTGCCAATTCGCCGGAGCTGCTTGCAGGGTTGCTTCCGTAGATCGGTCGCCGTAAATTACCGGAAGCCGCATCCGAATAATCATCGGGCAGGCTAATTTAATGCCCCTGATCTGTGATTCGACGGCCTTCACATCCTCGAGCGTCAAAGTGGTCGCCGATGGATCGACTCCGGGAATATTCTTGCCGCCGCCGGCAAACAACATAACGGTGGTGGGACCGAAAGTGTTTATACGGTGCAGCACCTTATGGTTGGCTGCTTTAGCCATGCCGACGACAACGGTCAGGGCGGCAATGCCGACGATCACTCCAAGCATCACAAGAAATGATCGCATGGGGTTTCGGCCGAGTGCGGTCATGGATTGTCGCATCAATCTTGCAATTCTCATTGTGCGCCTCCCGGCATGACAGCGGTCTCATCCAAAGTGGACACGGCAGGCAGCGAGTCCAGTTCTGTTTGGGCGTCGCGTATCGATTGTGTGTGCGCTTCCTCAAACATCTTGCCGTCCCTCAGGGTCAGAATGCGTTTCGCATGTTCCGCGATATTCTGATCGTGTGTAATCAACACGATGGTTCGTCCCTCTTTATTGAGTTTTTGGAGAATTGCCATGACCTCCAATCCGCTTCGGCGGTCGAGATTTCCAGTCGGCTCATCCGCAAGAATCAAAGCCGGATTAGTGACGAGAGCCCTGGCTATTGCCACCCGCTGCTGCTGGCCGCCCGAAAGCTGACCGGGTGGATAATGCAACCTTTCTCCCAACCCCACTGCACGAAGCGCCGCACTTCCCCTTTCAACAGCATCGGCGGGATATTTATCCGCATATATCAGCGGAAGGAGAACGTTATCCAGCGCAGAAGCTCTCTCGAGCAGATGAAATTGCTGAAAAACAAAGCCGATTTTTTGGTTGCGGATCCCGGACAGGATGTCGTCATTATTTCGGAATACGTCGACGCCATCCAGAAGATAGGTCCCGCTGGTAGGAAGGTCCAGGCAGCCGAGAATATTCATTAACGTGGTTTTCCCTGTCCCTGAAGCTCCCATAATGGCGATGAATTCTCCGCCGGAAACCTCGAACGTAACGTCTCGAAGCACTGGAGTCTCGACTGTCCCCGCAAGATAGGCTTTGGCTATATTCTCCAGCTTGAGCATAGATTACATTCCTCCATTTGTTTTGGACGCGCTCCGAATCACGACCTTGTCCCCTTCTTTCAATCCATCGATGATTTCGATCCATTCCGGATCCTTCCATCCCACCTTGACAACCTGGCGCGCCGGTTGACCGCCTCGGAGCGCAAAAACAACGGACTTGCCCTGATCCCTCGATACTGCATGCAACGGAACCGTCAGGACATTCTTGCGGGCATCCAGGGAGATTAGGACATTTGTTGTCATTTCAGGACGCAACTCGCCTGTGAGCGGCTCATGAATGCGAAGGACGACATCGTAATAAACAACGTTGTCCATGATGACGGCTTTCGGATAAATCGCTTGAACTTTCGCGTCGAATTCACGGTCCGGGAAAGAATCGACGGTGAACGTCGCTTCCTGTCCGACTCGAATTTTCCCAATATCGGTTTCATCTACAAATGCATCAACCTGAAGCTTGTGCAAATCGATGATGGTTACGAATGTAGGCGAGTTCAACCCTGCCGCAACTGTTTCTCCCGACTGGGTTGAGACGGAGCTGATAATGCCTGAGATAGGCGCCCGGATTGTGTAATAGGCGACCTGGGCTTCGACGACGCGCACTGCTGCGATCGTTTGCTCAAGCTGCGCCTTGGCGAACTTCAAATCTTCGGAATATCTCTGTTCCGCAAGCTCTAATTCTCGCGTAGCCGATGCAACCCTTGCTTCGCTCACTTCTTTCTCTTTCCGAGCTGTATCGAGAACTTCTTGTGCGACCAAAGCCTGGTCCACCAGTCTTTTTTGCCTCCTGAAATTGATGTTCGCCAGTTCGCTGGTAGCCTGGCTGTCTTGGAGCGATGCTTCAGCTTTCCGGATCTCCCCGGGACGCAAAGCCTCGATCGCAGAAAGCCTTGCTTCGGCAATTTTTCTTTCCGCATGCCGCTGCGCCAGCAGAGCTTGTTGGTCATCTTTTTCCAGCTCGGCAATCACCTGGCTGGTGCGGACGATGTCTCCGATATTGGCATATAGGCGCTGGACTCTCCCCGAAACCCTGGAACCGACCCGCACCTCAGCGCCAACCATGGCGTTCACTTTCCCGGTAGCCGCCACTGTTGAAATGAGATCGCGACGTTGAACCATCCCGATGGAAGCGCCCGGATCGGCATCCTGCTTCTGCGGTGATTGATGCAGCAGCCACCAGGCGCTTCCACTAACCACAGCGATGGCAGCGGCGACAATCACAATCCAACGAACCTTCATGAACTCACCTCACTACGCAGTCCCTAGATAGGATCCATTCCATGATTTCAGCCGACTATTCTTCAAGCTTACCACAATCTCCTTTTTATTCGGGATTGGTTGACGTCTATCGATAGGACCGCGTCACGATACCGGCGCCGCAACCATAGGCTGCCTTGTTGAGAAAATAGACGCCCTTGGCTTCGGAGGTATTCTTCAACGGCTCCTATTTGTTCGTCCGAGAATCTCTGGGCATAGCGGAACATATGAAGCTGTAGTTCCAAGGGGAGTTGAAAATCACGTTTATGTACAGTCAGCGAGACCTCTCTTCCCATTTCCTGAAGCACACGGATAAGCAGGGATGTATCTGGAGGCAGGATCTCGTCTCCCTTGATTTTTCTTAAAGCGGATTGGAGGTCATGACGGTAGAGATGGACGATGAATACCCGTCTCGTTGTCCTTTCGATTATTTTTCGGAGCGCAGGTACGATGTCTGGCATGAAGAGGGAGTAGCCGGCGATCGTTATGTCATGCAGCCCCAACTCGGAAAGGGCGACCTCCTCCCAATTCTTCTGGATAATGCGCACTTTTTCGCTTTGCTCTTTCCCAAGCCTCTTTTTTAGCCTTTCCACTTGGGCGGCAGAGGGTTCCACTGCTGTGACCAACCGGGCGATCCGGGCGAGGGGTGAGGAAAGAGAACCAGTTCCGGCGCCAACATCAAGAATGGTCGTATGTGAATCTACGGATGCTGTAATGGAGGACAAGAGCGGGCCCGGGTAGTTGGCATACTTCTCATATTCCTCCCAAAGGGAAAAGCTATTCCAGAACGCCTGAGAATCGAGGGGCGTTTGTTCTCCAGCTCTTTCTCTGTTCCAGAGTGTCATCCTCTGGCGCCACTCGTCTGCTGCATTGGGAGACAGGATGGGGCGCTCATCTTTTATCATTCCCACTCTCCCTGCTTCTCCTGTTCTAACATAAAGGGGATGGTCAGACCTTCTTTGAGTTCCCAAACTTTTCCGCAAAAAAAGCGCACCAGCCGGAGATCATGGCTGATGAGGAGGCAAGCTGCGCCGGAAGCTGTCGCAAACTCCCGAAGAATGCCCAGGATCTGCGACTGTGTGACGGCGTCCAGCATAGCGGTCGGCTCGTCCAGGATTAGCACTGCCGGGTTCAGGGAGAAAGCGCGGATCAAGGCGAACCGCTGCAGTTCGCCACCGCTCAGCTGCTGAGGCAACCTCTTAAGAAGAAAAGGCTTCAGATGAAACCGCTCAAGGATTCCATCCAGGGCGGTGGTTGACCAGGGAAGGTTATGGAGGGCTCGCGCCTCCAACAAACTTCTTTCCATGGTCCATAAGGGATCAAAGGCCGTCTCCGGATGCTGAGACACGAGCTGGATAGAATGGTGGATTGCGGCGATCTTTTTTCTGGAACCCGACCACGCATCTTTTCCTCTAAAGCAAACACGCCCTTTGTTGCAGGGCATGAGTCCCGCGAGAATAAGGGCAAGCGTCGTCTTGCCGCACCCGCTCGGGCCGATAATGGCGGCAGATTCTCCCTCGTCAAGGGCGATGGATACACCCCTCAGTATCGATTTTCCTTGTTTCTGTCCCTCTTCCGGAGGGAAAGATTTATGGATATTAAAAGCCTCAATTAACATATTTCCAGCATCGCACCCATTGTCCGGATACTTCCGTCATAGGCGGCGCTTGACTGCAAGCAGAAAACGCCTGGCGGCACCACGGACGGAAAGGACATTCATCATCCTCGCCTTCGTTCGGCATAGAATCCACTCGTGTAAGGGGCGCAATCTCTTCTTCCGAGAGAGCGTCACGAAGAGCCTGTGAGTAGGGATGCAGAGGGGATTCAAAAAAGGCATCGCGATGGCACAACTCAACGATGCAGGAGGCATGGATAACAGCCACGGAGGTGGCGATTCTCCGGACAAAAGAAAGATCATGGGTTACTACTACAAACGATTGTCGGGAGTGGTTGAGGAGTTCCGTAATAACCGTATTAACGCTGCCGCTGTCCAGCCCCTTGGTCGGTTCATCCATGAGAAGCAGCGGCGCCTCGCTCATAATGGCTGCAGCCACAAGCGCCCGCTGGACCATCCCGCCGCTCATATGATGGGGATAAGTTCTCATCCATAGATCCGGCTCGGAGACGCCGAGCCGCCGAAGAAGGGAAATAGCCTGCGCCTCTGCCTCGCGACGATTCCTGTTGCCATGAACAACGGCCGCTTCAATGATCTGTCTGCCCACTTTAATAAGGGGGTTGAAGGAATTGGCCGTTCCTTGAGGGACATAAGCTACATCCTTTGCTCGAAAACGACTTATTTCCCGGGCAGCCATAGCAAGGATATTTTTTTCTTTGAAGCAGACTTCCCCTGTGAGGAGTGTTTTTTCGGGGAGAAGCCTCAGGATGGCAGCGAGAAGAATGCTTTTCCCTCCTCCTGTCTGCCCGATAAGCGCCAGCCTTTCACCCTCGCGCAGGTGCAGGGAAAGGTTGTCCAAGGCTGTGTGTGCAGGGCCCTTTGTAAAAGGCGTCAGTCGAACTGTAAGATTTTTGATGGTGAGGATATTTTCCTGCGCCGGCGGGAGAGATGCCTCATTCTTTCCGGGCGCTGTGAGGATATCCGCAAAAAGATTAGGGAATTCGGGCTCCCCGATCTTTCTTCCCAGGAAGGTGAAAACGAGAACAACGAAAGAAATAGCGGATACCGGCGGCAAATACCACCAGTAGGCTCCATTTACAAAGGCTCCTCCGGTGAAGGCATCGTGGATCATGGCGCCCCAGCTCATGGTTCGCGGATCGGCAAGGCCGAGAAATGTGACCCCACCCTCGGCGGCCAGGGCGCCTGCAACCACTGTGAGAGCTTTCCCCATGATGACTCCCTTCACATGAGGAAGGATGTGGCGGGTAGTGATGTATAAAGACGAGGCCCCTAGGCCTTTTGCGCTTCTTACGAATCCTATGTCCCCGAATGGGAGAACCGCCGCGCGAACAACCCTTGCCATGGAAGGCCACGAAGTCAGCGAGAGAATGAAAACAAGTCCCCACGGTCCGGGGGTGCTGTATGCCGCAAGGAGAATAAGAAGGGGCAATGCGGGAATGAGTATAAAAAGATCGGTCCCGGCCATGATAACTTTTTCAAGCCGGCCCCGGTGATATCCGGAGGCAATGCCGAGCATTCCTCCCAAGAGGCTTGCAATCACAGCCGTTGAAAGGCCGATAAAAAGTGATGTTCTGGAAGAATAGATGAGAACGGTCAGGTTGTCCTCTCCGATGGTATTTGTTCCCAGCGGATGTAAACTGCTCGGCAAGGAATAGGGAACATCGAGCTTTTCCGGCGCATAGGGAGCAATCAGGGAAGGCAGGAAAATTAAAAAGAGAATCAGAAGCAATAGCGCCCATTTAATGGCTTTGATCGTAGTTTTATAGGGATCGGGCGCCATCTCTTATCCTCGGATCGATCAGGGCATAGAGCCAATCTGCCGCGGCATTTGCGGCAATGACACAAATGGAGATTATAAGGAAACAGCCCGAAATGAGAGGGTAATCCCTGGAGGCGACGGCTCCATAGATGAGACTTCCCACACCCTGCCAGGAGAAGATAATTTCTACCAGGAGAGACCCTCCGAAGAGCGCCCCCGACTGCATCGCCACTACCGTAATGAAGGGAAGAAGAGCGTTTTTCAGTACGTGGCGGAAAAGGATATAGCGTCGACTGAAGCCCCTGGCAAAGGCGTTATAAATGAAAGCTTCCCGAAGGACTTGCCGTACGGCGCTGCTCATGATGACGTAGTAGTACGCTGTTGCGTGCAAAACAATAGCCGCGGAGGGCAAAAGCATATGGCTGAACAGGCCGGTTATGCCTGTCTTGCCCGGTTCTCTTATTCCTGCAAGCGGGGCCAGCCCGCTGTGAAAGGCAAAGGAAAGCAACAGAAGAAAGGCGAGACAGTAGAGCGGCACGGAATAAAGGGTGAGGAGCAGGGGCGTAAGAACGCGTTCCGCAGGGTTCCTGCCTGAAGAGAGTCCTGAGAGGAGGCCCAGCAAGCCGCCGGCTAAACCGGATAGGACTAGCGACGGCGCAAGGAGGAGCAGCGTCCACTTGAGATGGTGAAACAGAACGGTGAGGACTGGACGGTGGTGCTGGAAGGACCAACCAAGGTCGCCTTTGGCAAGGGAGGAGAGATAGTTGAAATACTGTTTTCCCAAAGAGGCGTCAATCCCGTAGCGAGCCTTGAGAGCCTCCAGTTGGTCTGGATCCTGGGCTGCGAGCCGCCCGTAAGTTTCTTCCCCGAGCAGGTGGACCAAGGGATCTCCCGGCATAAGATGAATGAGAAGAAAATTAATGGTTATTATGAAGAAAAGGATGGCCCCATGACGGGGGATCCGCTTCGCGAGCGCCATTCCGATCACTGGACTTGCCCCGGCAACGCATGATTCCGCTGAATGTCTTTCCATGTGAGGCTGTTGATAAGACCCCCTTCAAGATGGTTAAGACGAAATCCCTTCCATTTCTGCGAATGCGGGTAAAAGCCCTTTCCCCAACAAAGGGCAATGGCAGGAAGATTGTCGCCATAGTATCGTTGCATCTTCTTATATAGGACTTCAAGCTCTTTAGGTCTTGTTTCACAAAGGATCTCATCGCAGAGAGCGCTAAAGGAAGAGTCCGCAACAGGACAGACAGCCGATCCCTCTGTTCGTGCGTCAAAATATCCGGATCCGTATCCCGCATGCATCGTCATTCCCCATGGAGTGGTTCTGAAGAGAAGGAGATCGTACCTGCCCTGTCGAATAAATGTTTGCCATGTGGAGAGATCGACGGATTGGACTTTTACTTCAACGCCCAGTTGAGCGAGATCGTGAACGATCAGCCGGGCCATTGGATTGTCGCCCCACAGATCTGTTCTTGCAAGCAGGGTAAGGACCGCCTTGCGGCCATCGCGATCTTCAAGAAGGCCATCGCCATTTATATCGGAGAGCCCTTCTGCTTTCAACAATCTCCTGCTTTCCGCCAGATCCTGCCGCCAGGGCGCATAATGCTCGCGAATGGGGAAGGGCAAGGGCACAATGCCCGGGCTTGGAATGGAGCCCCTTCCGGCCATGAGCGCACTGTTAATCCGTTCATAATCCATGGAGAAGGCAATGGCACGGCGGAAAGGGAGACGGCTTGTCAGTCTTCTTTTCGGATTGAACCCGAGAAGTGCAGGAATGCCCAAAGAATCAGCTTCGACAAAACTCAATTCCCGGGTTTTCCTTAAGGACTCCACATAAGGAGCCGGAAAGGTTGCGGCATAATTGAAAAAGGCGTCCACCTCGCCTTTCTTGAGAGCAAGGGCGAGAACGTCAAGGTTGCCGAAGATATGGAAATTCGCCCCCCTCAACCGTGGCGCTCCGCCATGGTACTTATCGTTTGCCCTGAATGTCAACAGACCGGAAGGCCTGTCAAAGGCATCGAAAATAAAGGGCCCGGACCCTATTCCTACGCCTGAGTCTTCGGCCACTCGGGCATCTTTGATATTCCGCCAGATGTGACGAGGAAGGATGTGGATGACAAAACCGCCGTTCACAAGAAAACGGCTGTTCGGTTTTTTCAGGTGAAAAACCACCTTGTGTGCGGAGGTTTCAATGGATGCAATGGAATCACTTATCCATCGGGAGTCGAGATTTTGTTCGGCAATGTAACGAAAAGTGAAAGCTACATCCTCCGCTGTGACGGGTTTGCCATCGTGCCATCGCGCTTCGGGAGAGAGTTCAAAGGTCCAGACCCTGCCGTCACGGGTGTATTCGAAATGGGTGGCAAGACAGGGAACAGGATTCATTCTCTCGTCAAAGCGGACAAGGGATTCATGGGTCATAATTCGTGCGAGGAGATTGTAGTAATAATCGGAGAGCAGATTCGTCCCCTTCACGTGCATGGTCGTCCCTATCGTGATAGTGGAATTTTGCGCCGGCAAGGCGTCAGGCGGCGCATCTTTTCGGGAACAACCGGTAATAAAAAAAAAGATCCATAATAGGAAAAGGGCGCCCTTTGGATGAAGGACGCCCCTATTCTTTTTGCATTTGATTCCAGATCCCGGCATATCCATAGGAGCGATAGCATGTCCGGAGACGCCGGATAGGGATTTGGAAAATATCAAGTCGATCAAAAGTGAAACCTTAACTCGCCAAACAAGACTCTTCCCGGATCCTCGTAGACATAAAAGGTCCGATATTCTTCATTGAAGAGATTGTCGACGTTGAAAGACAACTCGACGCCTTTTAGGCTATGGGAGTTGATCTTGATGTATTTGGATGCTTTGAGATCGACTGCATGGGATGCATGCATAAACTGTTCCTCATTAGAGGCAGTGTATCGCGTATTGCTGTCGTTGGATTCCTGGTCGCTCAGGTAACGGAATGTAGCGCCCACGCTGAAATTGGATGGCCGTGCATAAAGGACGTTTAAATTTACCTTGTGGCGGGGCGCAAAGGGGAGGTCGTTTCCTTCAAGAGCTTTGTTGGACGGGTTGTTTTCGACGATTGTCGGATTCCACGTATAGTTGCTCTTGATGGTCCAGTAAGGTGCGGGCGTATAGGCGAGGTCTGCCTCAATGCCATAGGATCTGGTTTCGCCAATGTTCTTGTTTGTCCAGATGTTATTTGCGTCGAACCAGGAAAGGATTTTGTCTTCCGTTATTGTGAAGAAGCCCGTCACCTTTGCTTCAAAAGCTTTTCCGAAGAAGCGTTCAAAGCCCATATCCCAGGATTGGGTGGTCTCAGGTTTCAGGTCGGGATTGGGAATGCGAGGATTGCCGCCGGAAGTTCGGTCGTCAAAGAGCTGTTCGGGAGTGGGAGGAAGAAAGCCCCTGGAGTAACTCGCCCACAGGGCTGTTTTGTCGCTGAAAATATACTTTGCGCCGATTTTCGGACTCCAGCTATCGTCAGTTCTGGACCCGGGTTGTTTGTTGACGAAGTTATAGAAAGTGTTGTCGTAGTTATTCCATCGATCGTATCGGAGGCCTGCGGTAACAGACAGGTCTTCCATCGGCGTCCAGACATCCTGCACATATCCGGCGGTTGTTCTGACATTATAGTGTACGTTGCCGGCCAGGGCGCCGGCTGCATTATGGTAGTTCTGGTCCGTCATCTGCCGATTGGCAAAAAAACCGCCCGTGAGTCCATGTTCTTTGCCGGATTGGGCCGTAAGCTGTAATTCCACAGGGATCTCGCTGTAATCCATAAAACGCCGTTGCTTCAGAGCATAGTTCGTTCCGCCATTGTCGTAAATGTGGAGAAGATTGTCAAAACGATAGCCGATGGACGCCTTGAAATCGAAGGCGCTCCCTATCGGGTGTTCAAAGGACAAGGTGGTAAAGTGACGATCCCAGTCGCCTCCCACGTTCGGCCGGCCCCGCATATAATCATCATGGAAGAAGTTGTAGAGAAGGGTAATGCTTCCCTTGCTTGGCATCCGGTAGGTTGTGGAGAAGTAGGCGGAATCTTTTTCGTAGGGGCAGTCGTCTATCATGGTGACGCCCGGACTGACGTGGTTTTTCACGATGTTTACGCCATCCGATTTCTCCATGGATCCGGCCATGGAGAAGAGGATCCGATCGCTTCCGCCGCTTAATGAAAAACTTCCCCGCCTTGTGTTGAAGGCTCCGAAGCCTGCAGCCGCATCCGCCGAGAATCCTTTTTTCCCCTTTTTAGTGATGATGTTGACCGCCCCGCCTACGGCATTAGCGCCGTAAAGAGCCGAGGCGGGCCCCCGGAGTATTTCCACCCGGTCAATACTGTCCAAAGGCACGGCTGCGGTGATCTCCCAGTTCGTGGGAATGCCATTCACAAGCACAACGGTTCCTGATTCCGTGGCGCTTCGGATGTTGATATAGGAAGGGAAGGGCGAGTACGCCCTCCTCATGGTTATGCCGGTAATATTGCGCAGCGCGTCGCCCAAATCCTGATTGGGGAGATTTTGTTTCTTAAGCTCCTCTGCAGTTATAACGGTAACGCTTGCAGCTACTTTCTCCATGGGAGTTTCATATTTGGTAGCTGTCACTACGACATCCGGAAGTGAAACGGCCGCGGCTTCTTTCGAATCGTTTGTTTTTTGAGCGAAGGATGAGATTGGAACCATACAACAAAAACAGGTAGACAACGCCAACAAAAGCCTAATTTTCATCCTTTCTCCTCCTGCTAAAAAAATGTGTTGCGCCGGCTGGAACATCGAAACGATCCGATGCGAATTCCTCTAGTAATACGAAACGCAAGATAGTAACACTACTAGAAGCGTGGAACTCAATCAAGCAAAACCTGATTTACTTTGGCAACTAAACCTTCAGCTTATGCAAGCGCGCCCTGTGAAAATTCTTTACAAATGCAGTGTTACAAGTGAATAATTCATGCTACGATTGCATGATTGGGTGCATCAATGATTGGAAAGGATGCGTGGGCGCTCCTTTATTCCTGTTGGGCGGTCAGGTTGGTGATGTTTTGCATAAATAACAGTCAAGAGTTGAGGAGACGCAGACAGGCAACCGCACTGTTTTTGTCTGGAATTTTTCATGTTTTTGCTCTGTTGGCGTTGCTGAATATTGAACCTTATCGACTGGCGGAATCCAAGGCTCCTTCTCATGAAATCCTCTACCTTGCCTGTCCGATGGATCTGTATGGAGCGCCGCCGGTCGGCGTTGTTGAACGCGATAATTCTGCAGCCGGTCCGAATAGTTTATCCAAAGATAAAATAGCTTCAAAAATGGGAAGGGCGCAGCCGCCTGCCCCGGCTTCCGCCCCTGTTCCGCTTGCCTCCGGGGATGCCCAGGCGCCGCCTGCTCCCGAAGAGATGCCCTTGCCTCCTGGGCCGGGCTCCTTGCCTGTGCCCGATTGGGGAGAGTCCGCACTGAATAAGGACGCAATTGCTTCCTTATTAGTATCGCAAATTTCTGGATCTGTTCATGGATTGGGTTCCTACGGAAACGCCAGTGGCATAGGATTTTCTAATGGAGGGGCTGAAAGAACGGGGATGGGAATCGGAGATGGATTTTCTCGCTCCTTAAATAAAACACGGGAAGATGAAAGGGAAATCGGGGCTGATGGCGGGCCCTTTCTAGTCAAAATGAGCCAGCCGGTTTATCCTAAGTTCGCCCGCAGGATTGGCAAGGAAGGCAAGGTTTTACTCTCTATGTTGATTGATGAAGCAGGACGTCTTCAGGAAGTGAGAGTGGTTGAGAAAGCCGGATATGGTTTTGACGAAGCGGCGATGGAAGCAGTGAAATTGTCGTTATTCAAGCCGGCGGTAGAAAAAGGAACGCCGGTCTCCTGCCGTGCTCGCATGTTGATTCGGTTCCAATTAAAGGATGTCACGTAAGAAAAAATTTTCCCTGGCGGCGCAGGACAATCCAGAGTGTCTGCATAGGTCTGAATTAATTGTTAATCCTGGCTGACGCCTGTATTGGTCAGAACAAGCTTCCCATGCTTCACTCCTTTAAGACTCAAAAGTTTATCTGCAAATGCCTTGGCCTCTGTTCCCCGACCCTTGAGGATGATTACCTCAAGGCAATTATGATGATCCAGATGTACATGGGTTGACGCCAGAACCCGGCCTTTGTAGTCGTGCTGGGCCCCGATCAGCTGTTCCGATAGTTTGGGCTGATGGTGATCGTACACCAGGGTGAGAGTGGCGACTACCACCTTGTTGGATACGATATCTTCTTCTACAAAATGATCTCTCACCAGGTCCCGGATTGCCTCCGATCGGCTGCCGTAGCCTTTCTGCCGGACAATCTTGTCGAATCTTTCGAGGAGATCCTGTTCGAGGGAAATGCCTGTCCGTATCAGTGATGACATAGGGGCTCTTTCTCCAATAACAAATTTCGATCGTCTCCATTGTACACCAATGAGGGTTCGTTTTTGAGCCCGAGAGATAATGCCGGGGATTCAATTCACTGAGCCTGGGACTCACCCGTGCTTTGGATTGTGGACATAGAAATGAAAAAGCAGCCTATTCGAGTGAGAAGGCCGCGTCGCTGACGGGAACGAAAATAGCTGGGCCTTTCAAGGCCGGCGCCGGATTCGTGCAATGTGCAGCGCATCCGGGTTTGCGGAAACACCTGTCGGCATGTTTCTACACGGGCCCAGAATAGCCTAGTCCCGTAGTTTAGGCTGAAGCATCATTTTCAGCCTAAACTACGGGACTAAACATGCGCCATTCCCATTGCCGCAGAAATGCAACAAAGGTCCTCCAGTTACGGATTTTTCAATCCAGCGAGGCTGGTGGCGGAGCTGCCCTGTAACGGCATTTCTTAATTCCGGCGCAGTGGATTTTTAATCTATATATTTTCCCCTGGGCGTGTAATGAGTATGAAGCAACTTATGGCTCAGCTTTCCACAAGGGCCATCCTTAAGAAAGTCGCTATAAAGCTTCAATACTGCCGGATTTTCATGTGACTTGCGAACCCGTGCGGCCGTATCCTCGGCGTAAATTGCCTGAGCGCGCGCCTTTCGTATTTCCGGGCTCGTCGGAATCGGTTGTCCTCCGCCTCCGATGCATCCGCCCGGGCATCCCATGAATTCGATGAAGTGGCATTCACTGAATTTCCCGCCCGCCTTGATGTCTTCCATTACTTTCCTGGCATTGGCGGTGCCGTGAGCCACGGCAATTTTTAACGTCACTCCTTTCAGGAAACTCCAGTCTTTAAAAAGGTGTTGGACCAAAGGAGCGACTTCACCGGCAACCTCCTGAATAGGCAGCTCATAGTAGCGGATCCCGTCAAATCCCCTGACGGGAATTATGTCGGCATTAGTGAAAAGATTTTCGACTTTAACGCCGCAAACAAGTTCGACAACCGTTCGCAGCGCCGCCTCCATCACGCCTCCCGTGGCGCCAAAGATAACGCCTGACCCGGTGGCCTCTCCAAAAGGCTCATCGAATCCACTTTTCTTCATGTCAGGAAGATGAATGCCGGCTTCCTTGATCATCTGTGCGAGTTCCCGTGTGGTCAAACCATAATCGATGTCCTTAAAGCCGCTGGATGCCATTTCCGGGCGATTGCATTCGAATTTCTTCGCAGAGCAAGGCATCAGTGCGACGGTAACGATATCTTTAGGATCGATCTTGTGGAGGTTGGCATAATAGGTTTTGATGACCGCCCCGAACATCTGTTGAGGGCTTTTTGCGCTCGACAGATTAGGAATATATTCGGGATAAAAGTGCTCCAGGAATTTAACCCAGCCGGGCGAACAGCTGGTGAATTGCGGGAATGCAGCCTTCTCTTTTTTGACCAGAGCCTTCTGCAACCGGAGGAGCAATTCCGTACCTTCTTCAAGGATAGTGAGGTCGGCGGTGAAATTGGTGTCAAATACTTTATCGAAACCGCAAAGGCGAAGCGCCGAGTTCATCTGATAAGTCATCGGTTGCCCTGGAGGAAGCCCGAAACATTCCCCGATGCCCGCTCTCGGGCTGGGAGCGGTTTGAATCACAACATGTTTCGTCGGATCATCAATCGCTTTCCAGATCTCGTCGGATGGATCATTGGCGCGCAGGGCGCCCGTAGGGCATCGATTGATGCATTGTCCGCAATTAATGCAAACCACGTTGGCCAGCGGTTTATTGAGATAAGTTTGAATCTCGGTTCTGTTGCTTCTTCCTACCGCCTCCAGAACTCCAACTTCCTGCAGATCGACACAGGTTCGGACACAACGCCGGCAAAGAATGCATTTATCCGGGTCGCGAACGACGGAATGGCTTGAGTTGTCGACGCGATGTCTCGGTTTTTCAACATGACCGAACCGGAACTGGTCTACTCCATATTCCATAGCGAGATGTTGCAGTTCGCAAACGCCGTTACGGACGCAGCTATAGCATTCTCCGTAATGGTTGGACAGAAGCAGATCTATAATATGGCGCCGAGCCTGCCGGACCTTGTCGGTATGGGTATGAATCTCGATTTTTCCGGTAATGGGATAGGCGCAGGACGCCTGAAGCGCCCGCTGTCCTTTGACTTCGACTACGCAAACCCGGCAAACACCGGCGATGCAGAGGTCCGGGTGATAGCAGAGTGTGGGAATTTTCACCCCCACCTTTTTTGCAGCCTCAAGGATCGTAGTCCCGAACATAACCTGCGTTTCCAGACCGTCGATGGTGACATTGACCATGGCTCCGATGTCGCTCGATTGGTCCGGAATATTGACTTGTTGCCGTTGCTGGCTGAGAGGCGCTCTGGAAGATTCGGTATTAGACATTTTTCCTCCGTCCCATAAATTCGCTCTTAAAATTTTTGATGATCGACAGAAAAGCGTTCGGGCTTGATTGCCCAAGTCCGCACTTGGACGCAAGCTGCATCGTCTGACCCAGTTTTATTAATTCCTGAAGATAAGACGTGGAGCACTTGCCTTCTTCAAGCCACTCAAGCCCTTCCAGAAGCTTTGCGTTGCCGTCCCTGCAGGGCGTGCATTGTCCGCAGGATTCATCAACAAAAAATTCCATAAAATTTTTCGCGACCTGGAGCATGTCCCGTGACGGACCAAAAACGATTACGGCTCCGCCGGTAGAAACATCTTCGAAAGCGATCTTTCGTCCGAAATCGCCCGCCGCTACGCAAATGCCCGAAGCGCCGCCGATTTGGACAGCCTTGGCGTCTTCTCCACCAACTTTTTTCAACAGGTCCAGAATGGTTATTCCCAGGGGAAGCTCGTAGACTCCCGGTTCCCTGCAATCTCCGGAGACGCTGAAAAGTTTTAGGCCGGAAGATTTATCGGTGCCGATCCGCTTGAACCATGCGCTGCCCTTGCTCAGGATGCAGGACACCCATGCGAGGGTTTCCACATTATTAACTACCGTGGGTTGTCCCAAAAATCCCGTATTGATCGGGAAGGGCGGTCGATTGCGGGGCTCGCCCCTTTGTCCTTCCAACGATTCTATAAGTGCGGTTTCCTCTCCGCAGACATAGACGCCCGATCCCATACGAATTTCGATATCAAAAGAAAAATCTTCGTGACCCAGAACTTGATTCCCGAGAAGCTTCTGTTCCCGGCGTCTCTTTAAAATACTTTCAAGATGCTCCCGTAAATAGGTGTATTCTCCCCGAAGATACAATATGCCTTTGGAAGCTCCGATAGCGCGCGCGGCGATAGTCATCCCGTCGAATACAAGATCCGCATAATCCTCCAGGATTAAGCGATCCTTAAAAGTGCCGGGTTCTCCCTCATCCGCATTGCAGACGACATACTTGTATTGGTCCGGTTCGACCATTACGGCCGCAGCCAGGTTCCATTTTGTGGCGGTTGGAAATCCTGCGCCCCCTCGTCCGCGCAAACCGGAAGCAGAGACTTCTGCGATAATGTCGGCCCTGCCCCTATGGAGAACGCCGGAGAGCAGACCGTTCGAGGATACCTCGTCAAATGTGAGTTGGGTCTTTCTGCTGTTGAAAGGTTTCATTGGCGACCTCCGGCTGCACTATGGCTATGAACGTCCCACTGCATGGCGTTGGCTGAAAACGCATTCCTGCACTCTTCAATTATTTCATGAGCCCTTTCCGGAGTAACTTTGGAATAAATGGTTTGATTGACCATCAGAGCCGGCCCCTGGTCGCATAGCCCCATGCAGTTGGTCCATTCCAGGGTGAACTGCCCGTCCGGAGTAGTTTCACCGAACCGGATGCCAAGTTCGGCTTCAATCTGCCGGGCTACGGCGCCGCTGTTTGCCATATCACAGGAAATCGTGCGGCAAAGACGAATGACTGTTTTCCCTTGTTTCTGTTGGCCCAGGAAGGGGTAAAAAGAAACGACCCCGTAGACTTCAGAAGGATGAATCCGGAGCACATCGGCGACCAGTTGCATGGCAAAATCAGAAATTTCCCCATGTCGCGCTTTCAGCGCCTGTAAGATTTGAATCAGAGACTGCCGGCCATTCCCCAATTTCTCCACTAATGCCCGGATTTCTGTCTTAATTTGTTGGTGTTGTCCAGATATCATAGGGCTTGCCCTTTCTTTAAAAGCATTTCGCGAATGGTCTGGCTAAGCTTGGCCGGAGACAGAGGCTTTTCCATAAAAACGTCCACCGGTACAATATCCCGGTTGGAAGTAAATTTTTGCCCGGCAATTTTAGAGATATTGGTGAGCATCAGGATAGGAAGTTCGGTATTGGTTCGCCGGATCTCCTGAGCCATTGCGATGCCGTCATCGGGTTCTTCCATCATGACATCCAAAATCAGGAGATCCGGGACTTCCTTTTTTAAGAGCGCCATCCCCTCATTCCGATTGCCTCCGGATGTAACCGCATAGCCCTCTTTTTCCAGAACCATCCGGATGTTTTCCACGATGTCAGAATCATCATCTACAACGAGTATTTTGGTCATAAATTCTCCCGCATAGCGACTATTCAATGGATATATTCGTCGCGAAAATCTTAGCTTATTGTCAATCCAGGAGCTTTGTATCAGAGAATGGAACCGAATGGGAAAGCCAGTCGATATAACTGCTCTTGGAACCTTAAAAGCTTTTTCTATTTCGCAGATTCAACATGGGTCTACTGGCGGCAGACACAATCAGCGGCCAAAGGGCATTATCATCATGCGAGCCGGATAGATCCTCCTGCATACATGCAAACAAATATTTTATTGCTGCGTTAAATAAAAACCCGATTATTAGAGCCGCTACGCTATCAAAAAGAATTCCACAATTCAAACAATTTCATACGAAAAATGGACGTCCATGGAATGACATCTCTCTTTAAGTTATTATGTTCCGTAAATGTCGCCGGCGGGAGGTTGTTTCTGTGAAAAGTATTCAGGGGTTCTTGATCACCGTGCGCACAGCAAAACAGGGCGCTGCCATGGAGAAGGGGAAATTCTCCGAGGAATACATCCAGGAGATTTCGATGTTGAACGTTAATCCCGAGGATCTTTCCACTTTGAGGCTCAACGACGACATGCAGGCTGTGCTGCAAAGCGACGATGCGGAGATCCTAGTGACTTGTCGTGAAGCGCAGGGGCCGAAAGGTGTGTTTTTCCTGCCCCTGGGGCCGGTAGCCAATCGGTTGATCGGCAAAGAAACATATGGCTCCGGCGTTCCCGACTTCAAGGGAATTTCCGTCAGGTTGCGCGCTGCGCGCCAGGCGGATAAGGAGGGGACGCGATGAGCGCAACGGTTCATCGAGACGTTGTCTGCGCTTTCTGCGGCAGCTTATGCGACGATCTTGAGGTTGAAGTCGAAGACAACAAGATCGTTAAAGTAAAGAACGTCTGTATCGTCGGCCGCAACAAGCTTATCCATGCCGGCGCGGACATTCCCAAACTCCGGGTCAACGGCAAAGACGCCACATGGGAGGAAGCCTATGATGAAGCGGTGCGCATCCTGACGGAAGCGAAAGCGCCACTGGTCTACGGCTTGAGCAGCACCACCGCCGAGGCCAACCGCGAAGCCGTCGAACTCGCGGAGATATTGCGCGCCTCGCTGGACAATTGCTCTTCCTATTGTCACGGTCCCGGCGTTCTTGCACGCCAGCATGTGGGGCTGCCTTCATGCACCCTGGGAGAGGTGAAGAACAGAGCGGATCTTATCCTGGTATGGGGAGCGAATCCCATGGAATCCCACATGCGGCACTTCAGCCGCTATTCGATGCTCCCCAAGGGCATGTATACGCCGGAGGGGAGAAAGAGCCGCAAGCTTATCGTCATTGACGTGCGCCCGACGCCCAGCTCGAAGAATGCGGATATGTTTCTGCAGGTGACGCCGGGCAGCGATTTTGAAGTCGCCGCGGCGCTGCGGGCGATTGCCCGCGGGCTTCGGCTGGAAGGCCTCTCCGACGATGATTGCATCGGCGGCCAGCCCATCGCGCGATGGAAAGAGTTGGTGGCCATGATCAAGGCCTGCCGCTACGGCGTCGTGTTATTCGGCATCGGCCTGACCCAGAGCCGGGGCAAGGACCTCAACGTCGAAGAGGTGATCCGCTTCGTTGCCGAGATGAACCGGTACACACGCTTTTATGCGATCCCCATGCGAGGCCACGCCAACGTCAACGGCTGCAACCAGGTCTTCGTCTGGCAGACGGGATACCCGCTGGCCATCAATTTCAACCGCGGCTATCCGCGGTTCAATCCAGGCGAGTTCAGCGTCGTCGATCAGCTTAATCGCGGAGATGTGGACGCCTGCATCATTGTGGCGACGGATCCCGGGGCGCATCTGCCGCACAGCAATGTGGAAGCATTGAAGAAAATCCCCACCATTGTTCTGGAACCGACGCGAACGCTGTCGACGTCGTGGGCCAACGTCGTCATGCCGGTAGCGCCGGCTGGAATCGGCGTCGAAGGAACGTACTATCGTATGGATAATATTCCACTGCGATTGAGGAAGGTGCTTGATTTCCCCTATCCGTCGGATGAAGAGGTTTTGCATACGATAAAGGAAAGAGTGAAGCATGTTAAAAATTGCCAACGGAAGAATCTTTGATCCCAAAAATGGAAGCAAGGGCGAGATCCAAGATATCTTCATCAAGGACGGCAGAATCGTCGGATTATTCCCGGACGCCGCATGCGACATTATCGACGCCA
Source organism: uncultured Acidobacteriota bacterium (assembly GCA_964441405.1). Lineage (GTDB taxonomy): Bacteria > Acidobacteriota > UBA6911 > UBA6911 > UBA6911 > UBA6911. The sequence goes on along the minus strand of CAYTYP010000005.1, from coordinate 52,827 downwards.
CAGGCTGCATTGTTATGCCCGGCGGCATCGAAATCCACAGCCATATAGCCGGCTCCAAGGTAAACAGCGCCCGCAGCATGTGTCCGGAGGATCATTACGATCACATCAAGGTGCATACGGACGCCACGCGGGCGGGCGTCGGGTGCACAGTCCCTTCGAGTTACTACACGGGCTATGAATATTCCAAGATGGGGTATACGACCATCTTCGAGGCTGCTATCCCGCCGTTGGTAGCGCGCCACGCCCATGAAGAATTGAACGATGTACCTTTGGTGGACAGCGGCATCTACACGCTGATGGGGAACAACCACATGGCCATGAAGATCATGCAGGACGGCGATGATCAGGGCCGGCGCGCGCGGCTGCGTGATTACGTAACGTGGCTATTGACGAGCAGCAGGGGATTTGCCGTCAAGGCCGTCAATCCCGGCGGAGTTGAAAGCTGGAAATGGGCGAAAGGCGCCGTTGATCTCGATACCCCGGTCTCCCCTTTTGGCGTGACGCCGCGTCGGATCATGATGGAACTGGCGACGGCAGCGAAGGATCTGAATCTTCCTCATGGATTGCACCTCCACGCCAATCACCTCGGCGAAACGGGCAATGTGGAAACCACGTTGGCGACGCTTAAGACTCTGGATGGCCTGCCCTTCCATATGACGCACCTTCAGTTTTACAGTTACGGCAAGACAAAAAGCGGCGGCGTGCGTTCGGCGGCGCGGGAGATCGCCGATTTTCTAAACAATCATCCACACATGACCTTCGACGTGGGGCAGGTCGTCTTCGGCTCCACAACGACGATGACGGCGGACTCGCCGATGGAGTATCACCTCCACAGGTTGACGGGGAATAAATGGATCAACGGCGACGTTGAGATGGAGACAGGCTCCGGCGTTGTGCCGATGAAGTACCGGCCGTCGGTTCTCATCAATGCCGTCCAATGGTGTATCGGCCTCGAGCTGATGCTTCTGCTCAAGAATCCATGGCAGGCTGTCCTGACTACGGACCATCCCAACGCGGGCCCCTTTACGTCCTACCCGCAGATCATTAAGCTCCTGATGGACAAGGATTGCCGCGAAGCCATGCGATTAAAGCTCCATCCCAAGGCCGCGCAATGCACGTGCCTTGCGGAATTGGATCGTGAATACTCACTGGAAGAGATCGCCATCATCACGCGGGCGGCTCCCGCCCGAATTCTAGGCCTCACGGACAAAGGCCATCTCGGTGCCGGCGCCCGAGGCGACGTCGCCATTTATCGAGAACAGCCGGATAAGGAAAAAATGTTCTCCACTCCGGCTTATGTGTTGAAGGACGGCAAGCTTGTTGTCAAAGACGGCAAACCTCTGCAAACGTTCATCGGGCGGCGGCTTATCGTCGAGCCTGAGGGTTCGCGGATCCTCTCTCCCGACCTCGTGAATGATTTCCGCAATTACTACTCGGTGGAACTGGGCAATTTCGCAGTCCAGGAGAATTATCTGCCCAGACCGGAGGTGATCCCATGCGCATAGAAGGCGTAGCGACCGAAAATGCCTTTGCCGGAGCCTTTGCGATGCATAGGAGGATGCGGATGATTACGACTGCGATCCATGAAGGAGCTGCGGGGCAATGAAGACCATCGTTACTTTGAGATTGAAGCAGGAGCCCGACCTCCCGGTTGAGGCGGAAAACCTGATTCCGTCCCATGTCGGCGGCAAAACACCGGACGAAATCTGCGCGTTGCCGCTGCTCTATGGCAACCGCGATGTCTGCGTCGGCGACTTTTTTACGGGAGAGGTTGCAACGGGTGCGGGGGATGGTGTGATGCTTGTGCTCCAGGGCGACCTCTCCCGCTTCAAGCGCATTGGGCAGGAGATGGACGGCGGCGAACTGGTGATTGAAGGCAGCGTGGGATTCCACGCGGGCGCCGGCATGCGCAGCGGCAAACTTATCATTAGGAACGATGCAGGCGATTGGCTCGGCGCGCACATGCGGGGCGGCCTCATCGTTGTCGAGGGGAACGCCGGCCATTCTATCGGCGCAGCATATCGCGGCAAAACGCGGGGCATGAACGGCGGGACTATCCTTGTCCACGGCAACGCCGGCCAGATGGTTGGCGCGAAAATGCGCCGGGGAATCATTGCTGTGGCAGGCTATTGCCTCGACGCCCTGGGCTACCACATGAACGCCGGCACGATACTGGTGAACGGCGCGACGGGACGGCGGATCGGCGCGGGCATGCGCCGCGGCACCATTATCCTGTTTTCTGCCGCGGAGTTGATACCCACGTTTTATAGGAACTGTGATTATCTCCCTGCCTTCTGGGGATTGTTGCATGGAGAGTTGCGGGCCTGCGGCTTTCCGATGGAAGCGGTCCGCCGAAATCCTGTTTTTACGCGCTACAGCGGCGACGCGATCACGGGTGGAAAGGGAGAAATCCTTTTAGGTCAATGAAGTCTTCAACACACACAAAGCACATAGAAGCAATGCGCCGTTAAAGCCTCTATGTGCTTTGTGCTCTCCGTTGTTGAATCCGGATTTAATAATTAGGACACTTTTTCAAAATCATCTTTTCCCACGCCGCACAAAGGGCAGACCCAATCGTCCGGCAGTTTATCGAACGGCGTCCCTGCCGGGATCCCATGGTCCGGGTCGCCTTCCGCGGGATCGTAAATATAGCCGCATGCGGTGCATTCATACTTGTCCATCAAAACCTCCTTGGAAATGGTCTAGTTAAGTTCGGAAAGAGGCGCCTTGCCTTGATACACCAGGGAAGCCAGCTTGGCCTCCTTAGCGTCGCCGATTACCATAGCCGCTGCGAGTCTACCGCCATGGATCAGGTATTTCTTATAAGTTTCAGCTTGCTGAGAAAAAATAATGTCATCGCTTGGGGAGTTGTAATCTCCCACGGAATACATATCAATTCCAGTGATTTTCAGATTGCTCGATAACGCGGCGCCGGTATAGGCCAGGGTTTTCCCGGCCATATTGCTTCCGGCTGCGGCGCCCTGTTCCTTGGCCGCCGGCCAGAGGCCGTAAAGTCGTCCGCGATGCTCAACCGGATCGCCGGCGGCATAGACGTCTTTAACGGTGGTCTGCAGATGGTCGTCAACCACAATGCCCTTATTGATCTGAGCGCCAATTTGACGCGCCAGGCTATCGCGTCCCCTGATCCCGGCTGAAACCACTACCGCTTGTACCTCAAGTTGTCGACCGCTTTTCAGGCTGATTCCGGATACATGCCCTTGTTGAGCTTCGATAGCGCCCACCGTATCATTCAGGACGAAAGAGAGTCCCTTGTCTTCCAGCAAATTCTGCAGGATTGCGCCCCCCTCCTGGTCCAGTTGCCGGTGCAAGAGCCATTGAGACGTTTCAATGACGATAATTTGTTTGCCGAGTGTTTTAAGCGCATAGGCGGTTTCCAGCCCCAGCAGACCTCCGCCAATTACTGCAATCCGTTCAATGCCGCTCACATAGCTGCGGATTGCGTCGCAATCGCTGATTCCGCGGACAGTGAACACGCCGGCGGTTTCGCGTCCGGTAAACGGCGGCAAAAAGCAGTCCGCGCCGGTGGCCAGGAGCAAACGATCGTAGGTCAGGCTCCGGCCTTGGTTGCTTGTCACCCGGTGAGCGATCGGATCTATCGTGGTCACGACGGTATCCAGCATTAACCGGATGCTACGCTCGCGGTAATAATCGTCTTTGTAGATGATAACGCCGGGAACCTGCACTGCTCCGGCCAGATAGTCAATCAGTTTGGGACGATAATATAAAGGATTCTTGCTCGCAGAGACGATTGTAATTTCGCCCTGAGGGTCAATTTTGCGGATGGTCAGCGCAGCTTCGGTTCCGGCGACGCCATTGCCGACAATGACATAGTTCATTGGGTAGGCCTCTATTTAATAACGATTCCGAAATTGGCCGCGTTAGCGGCCGTGAATTTAGACCGGCTCTCTCTTGAGGTTATTGTTTCCCGCCGGACAGGATGGTTTCAACCCATGCAGTAAATGCATGTATATATTTCGCGGCGAATTCTTTCGTTGAATTATCGGCAAGGGCGCCGCTTTCATCGAATAGTTTCGCGGCATTCCCGATATAAGCTTCAGGCTGCTGCATCAAGGGCACGTTCAAACACATTAACGATTGACGGATGTGATGATTTGCGCCAAATCCGCCTATAGGGCTAATCGATACGCTTATCACCGCGCCCGGTTTCTTATTCCACACGCTTTTCCCATAAGGCCGAGAGCCCACATCGATGGCGTTTTTGAGCACGCCGGGAATGGATCGATTGTATTCGGGCGTGACAAACAGGAAGCCGTCAAACTCCAGTATGCGTTTACGAAATTCGACCCAGGCGGACGGAGGGTCATCGTCAAAATCCTGGTTGTAGAGCGGGAGCCCGCCGATTTCGACAATTTCAAGCTTCAGCGATTCCGGTGCAAGGGCTGCGAGCGCCTTCCCCATTTTTCGATTGAAGGACTCCTTGCGAAGACTTCCGACAATAACAGCGATCTTTTTCTGTTTCATAGCTTTTTTCACCCGATAATTATTTTAGTATTAAGATGGCTGTTTGGCTAGTGTGGCGCATCATAATTATCGCGTTGAGGATATACAAAAAATGCAGGAAGAGCATCTTAGCCCAATACTGGACCCGCGCGATCAGAGTCCGGCGGTTTTCCTGGAACGCGCCGGCCGGCTTTCATTGTCACCGCGGAATGCGCGGCGCTGGCTTGCGCTGGCAATCGGAAAAGGGGAGTGCGGACTGGCTGAGTGCCGCCGCCAGGGCATTCTGCCGCGGCGTTTTATTGAAAAGACTTGCGATCTTCCGCGGTTGCGTCTGGAAAAACAAATCGTTTCTCAAGCTTCGAATTTCCAAAAGCTTATCTTTCGTACTGCCGACGAGCTGGCTGTCGAATGCGTCTTGATCCCATTGCACCGACCCGGCGCAGTTTCCATTTGCCTTTCTTCCCAGATCGGCTGCGTTATGCGCTGCAGCTTTTGTTCGACGGGAAGGATGAGTAAGCAAAGAGATTTGCAGACGTGGGAGATCATGGATCAATTCATCCAGGCGCGCGCAATCGTGCGCCGTGGCGGGGCGCGCGTCACCGGAGCTGTTTTTATGGGAATGGGGGAGCCGTTCTTGAACTATGATCGTGTCCTGGCGGCCGCTGAACTATTGAGCTTCCCCATCGAAGCGGCTATCAGCGCCAAAGCGATTACCATCAGCACCGTGGGTTTTGTTCCGCAAATCGAGAGATTCACCTTTGAAGATCGCCATTTTCGTCTGTCCATCAGCCTGGGAGCTGCGACGGACGAGAAGCGGGAATTGCTGATGCCGTTGGCCGCTCGCACCCCTGTCGGTGAAATTATGAATGCGGCCCGACGACATGCCCAATCAAGGCATGGGAGAGTGATGCTCTCGTACGTGTGCATCAGTGGAGTGAATGTTTCAGAAGACGACGCCCGCGCGCTCGGCGGCCTGATTGGAGATACTCCCGTCCGGCTTGTCCTGATCGATGTTGATGATCCAACAGGCCGTTATCTTCCGCCATCGCCCGTTGAATTGAACCGATTTCGTGACGCCTTGAGGCGCTATGTCCGGCAACCGGTAGTCCGAAGGTACTCGGGCGGTTCGGATATAGGGGCGGCGTGCGGAACGCTGGGCGGCAGTCAAGATTTCTGAACCAAGTCGGCCCTGGATTTGACATAAGCGAAACCGCTTCTTATAACGTTAATTAGTATTTGATTTTGGAGACAAGGATCATGAGATCGGCAATCTCCGGTATCGTGGGAATAACGAGAAGAGCTTTTCTGAAATTAACGGGGGGGACGGCAGTGATGGCATCGATTCCTTCTTCCGCCTATAGTTCCAATATAGAGGCTTTGCCTGTCCGGACTGTTGAGAAGGACAGGTTTGAATTCGATCCGGTCAACGGTTTTATTGAATGGGAAAAGAAAAAAGAACCATTCAACCTGATCGTGAATGGGCTCGTCAAGAAACCGCGGAGTTTTTCCTACCCGGATATCAAGTCGTTCCCCCAGGTTGAGCAAGTATCGGATTTCCATTGCGTTGAGGGTTGGTCTGTAAAGGATCTCAAATGGGGCGGGTTCAGGTTCAAGGAAATATTGAACAGAATCGAGCCTAACAGGGATGCCACTCATGTCCTGTTTCATTCATTCGGAATTACCGGTTCATCGCCGAAAGGACAAAGCCATTATATTGAATCCTTCCCCTTGAGCGAGTTGCTCGATCCGGGAAGGGAAATTCTTTTGACGTTAACCGCTGATAATCGCCCGTTGCCTGAAGAGAATGGAGGTCCGCTAAGGTTGATTGCCCCCTACGACCTTGCCTATAAAAGCATCAAATTTGTTTCACGGATAGAATTTATTAAAGGAGAGCGGCCTGGTTGGTGGACGCTCGCCAACCCGATTTACACCACAGTAGCAAGAGTGCCGGCAAGTCGTTTGAGGCGTAAATAAAGGAAGATAATTAAATTCCGAGCTCAGCCGACAACGCAGGCTGTCTTTTGTGAATTTGGCGGCAACCTGAAAAGATACAATTACAGTTTGTCCACAAGGTAGGACAAGACATCCTTCATGACGGCATTGATTGCCCGATAAGAGGCAAGAGGGACAGATCGAAGAGCCATCTCGCTTTGGATATATCGACCGGAAACAAGATCGTCGCGGCAGTTCTCTAAAAGCGCTGATGAGCTTTCGATGGTAGTTTCCAGATGAAATTGGAGGCCGATGACATTGCGATTGATCTGGAAAGCCTGGTTCGTGCAACCGTCGCTTTGGGCAAGATGAACCGCTCCTGGCGGCAGGTCAAACGTCTCGCCATGCCAATGAAATACAACACATTCCGGAGGAAGACGAAGATTCCCGGCAGGAGTGTGAACCGCCCGGACAGGAAACCATCCGATTTCCTTGACAGGATTTTTATATACCGCCACCCCCATGGCTCCGGCGATGAGTTGGGCTCCCAGGCAGATCCCGATTATGGGAATTTCATGAACCACTGCATCCCGGATGAACTGTTTTTCCTGTATAAGCCAGGGCAATTTTTCTTCATCGTTAACGCTCATCGGCCCGCCCAGGATAATAATCATATCGATGGAATCAAGTGCTGGCAGCCTATGCGGCTCGAAAAAGCGGGTATAGCTAATGCGGGCCTGCCTGGCTTCGAGCCATGCGGCGATGCTTCCAAGGCCTTCGAATGGAACATGCTGTAGAACATGCACTTTCATGTCAACTATTCCAGTGAAGTAACAGTAACCAGGCCATCCAGAGTATCTGCATTTTGAAGGACAAAATTTGCCGCATCATTCCACTTCTTAATAAACGCCGCAGATTCTTCCGGCGTCAATTCACCGGCGGCAAGCCTCTTCCCAGGGACCGCAATTATTTCCTCCGACATTGGGGGCTGAACCAGCTTGATATTCCACTTTGCCGCTACTTTTCTATGATTGTCGGTGCGGGTGAAAATCCATTGCATCATTGGAGGAGCCAAGTTGACGTGCTTTTCTGTGTATAGAATTTTATTCCGTCTGATAGCAAGCGCATTCCCTTTTCCAAACGCAGATCCTGGAAAACCGGTTTTGGGCGCGGCGCCGGTAATATAGGTCATTACTTCTCCGATAACGCCAATATTCCATTCATCCTCAGCGCCGGGAGCCTGAATGGCAATTTGCCCGCGGACGGGCGCTTCTCCGTTGGGATAGAGTTCTACAAGAGCTTTTCGAGTCATGCTCCACGCCGCTGCAACAACCATGCAGGAATGGCCGGTCAGCTTCACAGACTCTTCATACGTGTAGGGTATTGCCGTATCCGTTTGTCCGAGCATTTCCAGCAACGGATCTCTCATCATTATGGGCGGAACCTTGTCAATATAGTTCTGCCTCCATTTCATCTCAGACCGGGAATTGTCCTGTGCTTTGGGCTCCGATTTTTGAGGACTTTTTACGGCAGAGCCGGACGCCGAGACGGCAGGCCAGAAAGCAAGAATGGCGACAATGGCAACACGAAATCTTTTCATTTCCCCTCCAAGGAGCAATCATTAAACCTGAATTCCGGAATTGGCCTCGTAGCGGCTTTCCTGTTTATACAATTATACCTTAATGCAAATCGCAATCATTGACCTGGATCAAGGATTGAACCTATAGGGTCCCTGCGGATCGCTTCGGTGTCCCTAATCTGGATCAGCCTGGCTCTTTTGTTCAACGCAGGCGTCTATTTATGGTTTGGTCCGGAGCGCGCACTTGAGTTTCTTACCGGATACCTCATCGAAAAAGCTTTATCGGTTGACAATCTGTTTGTCTTTCTGGTTCTCTTCTCCTACTTTGCCGTGCCCGCGCCTCTACAGCATCGAGTCCTTTTTTGGGGAATCGTCGGAGCTTTGATCATGCGAGCCGGATTCATTATGGCTGGGTCAGTACTTATCCAAACGTTTCACTGGGTGATTTACATTTTCGGCGCGTTTCTGATCTTCACCGGCATCAAGCTTTTAGCCGCCCGTGAGAGCGAGATTCACCCGGAACGGAATCCCGTGCTCCGATTTTTACGCCGAGTCGTGCCATCCGTATCGGATTATCATGGATCCAAACTTATGGTTAAGGTAACAGGCCGCTGGTTGGCCACACCGCTGCTCATCGTTCTTGTCGCGATAGAAGCGACGGACATTGTATTTGCTGTGGACTCAATTCCGGCGATTTTTGCCATAACCACCGATCCTTTCATTGTTTTTACATCTAATATTTTCGCAATACTGGGTCTTCGAGCCCTATATTTCTTGCTGGCGGGGATGATAGGCAAGTTTCGATATCTTAAAATCGGGCTCGGATCTGTTCTGGCATTTGTCGGGGCAAAAATGCTGCTGGTAGACATTGTTCAAATTCCCATTGTTCTTTCACTCAGTGTCGTAGCCGGCCTGTTAGGTTGTTCTATAGCATTCTCCTTGATCTTTCCGGGTAATGGACCTAAACAGCTTGACGCCTGCCAAGTGAATCACGGGATTAAAGAAGAAGAAAAAAACGATGAGCTGCATTCGAAGAATAACGGGGGATTTTGATGGATTGATGTTTCTTAATCAGGCGGGAGTTCAGTCTCAGGATTTTGCGACGGTTTAGATTGACCCGAGCTTGGTTTTTTTCTGCGAAAGAGGAGATCTCTCAGTTGAGCCCCTTGATCCTGAAACTTTTTCAGCAACTTGCGCGCCCATATAAACTCAACAGCAAGAATTGCCAGACCAGCCCAAACTACAACTAGCCCTGGTCCGGGCACGCCGGGAATGGACAAAACAATTCCAAAAAGCAGCAGCGTGAAACCAAAGACGATCATAATCCATCGCTTGGCAATCCTAAGAGTCTTGATGATCATAAAATCAAGGTTACCATGAGGTAAAAAGAAAGCCAAATCAGCATGTGGCCAGGGGAAACAATACATTCGAAGGCTATCTTAAAACGACCAAGTCCCAGGCTAGCCGCGCTATCCCCCCCTCCTGCAACGGGCGATAAAATAAGTGCTCGGGGCTAGTGGGGAAATGAGATAAAATCCAACACTATGCAAACTAAAGATCATGTACTGGAATTCCGTGTTTACCTGGAAGATACGGATGCGCAAGGCATCGTATATTATGCCAATTATCTTCGTTATTTTGAGCGCGGCCGGAGCGAGTTTCTCGAATCGCTCGGCGTCCCGATGGAAGAAGTCGTGCGACCGGATTGCAGGTTGGTCGTATACGAGGTCCGCGTCAAATTCAGGAGGCCCGCCTCCCTCGGCGACAGAATCGAAGTGTTGACTTCAATGCTGCGCGCTTCGGAATACCGAATTACTTTCCGGCAGCAAATAAGGCGTCGGGGAGAGGCTGAAGCCCTGGTAAGCGGCGAAGTGGATGTCGTCGCCATCGATCAGGACGGCGCATTGAAGGAGTTGCCGGCCTTCTTAAGTCAGGCGTGACCGGCACAGGCAACGTCCAGGTGGCGGACCCCAAAGGAGTCCTGAATGCCAGTCTCATTAATCTGATCCAAAAAAATGACAAATAGCCAATCACAAATCACAAATAATCCAAAATTATTCAATCTATTAGGCCTGGAAGCCTGAATAAAATCACGGTGGCTTTTTAGTTGCTGTTGAGCCGGCTTCGTGGTAAATCGGATTATGTCTCGGGGTGGCATCAGAGTTGTTCCTATAGGGTTTACTAATTATGATCTTGCTTTGCCATAGTCGCGACGAAAGTCGCGTTTCTGCTCTTGAACAAAAATGCCTCGAAGCAGGATTTCAGGTTGTATTAGCGCCTTCGCTTTACCACATCCCGGAACAGAGCCCTTTATGGGATCAGCTGTCTGGTTTGGGCCTAATCTCGGCAGCCTGGAGTGAGCTGCATCCTCGTCCGGCGAAGTGGTTGCTTCATCGGCACGGACTCCACATCGCTACCTATCGATATGACGCATATGTTTCCGTCCAGGCTTGCTTTGAAGCGATGATCCAAAGCGCCGGGGAATTCAAGCCGGCCCAATCCACTGGAAGACCCGACGCATTATCGGGAGACGGAAGCAGCGAACAAAAAGCCCGATGGCATCCGGTCGTTGATAAAAGCCTCTGCGACAACTGTGGGCAATGCCTTCAGTTCTGCCTCTTTGGGGTCTATGCCCGGGATGAAGCTCAGAAGGTAATCGCCGGCAATCCTGACGCCTGCAAAATGGGCTGTCCGGCATGTTCGCGCATCTGTCCCAAAGGTGCGATCATGTTTCCCTTATATGTTCAAGATCCGGCAATCAGCGGTGCACCCGGTCTTCTTATGTCGCCGGATAAAAGTGCGCGCCGTATGTTCTACATGAGGACAAACCAAGCTTGTCCCGTATGCCGAGCGATTCCATCGGGATCGGCGCCGAAACATGGGAAAACCTGTCCGGAATGCGGCAGCGCCTATGTTCCCCCCAAGTCGGCCATCCAGGACGATATCGATTCCTTGATCGATGCTCTCGACGCTCGGCTATAATCCATAAGTATGTATAGACCAGGCGGCTACCCCATCATCCTCACTGCAGACCGGTTGCTGATGGCAGATTACGCTTGTCTGTTCGATGCGATGGTTGCCGCCAGTCAAACCACAACCACACCGCGCCTGATTCTTGAAAATCTTCTGATGCCTCCACCGCGTTCCAATTCCGTCGCGGCGGCCAATGCGCCTCTTGGACTCAGGCGCATTGAATCGGCGCTGCATGCAGCCGGGATCGAAGTCATGGTCGTGCACCCCGACCGCCTCCAAGACGCTATCGGTCGGGACACCCGGATTGTGGGCATCGCAACGGGAGAACCGCTCGGCAAGGGCATGAACTCATCGACCATGGTTGCGATCGCAGGAGGACGCATCTGGGCTCAGGTTTTTTTCGACCAGGTTTTCTCCAAGGTTAAAATGCTTGCGCCCAAGGCTTCCCTTGTAATTGGCGGTCCGGGAGCCTGGCAGATCGCTCAGACTCATCCAACCGATCTGACGGTTGTCGACGGATATTGTGAGGGCAATATTGCTTCGATCTTTCAGGAGATGTTGGCGACGCGACAGAACCTGGGAACAGTTAAAGGTGATTACACGGCAAATATCCCCAAGATCAGAGGCGCCTCATCGATGGGGGCCGTCGAAATGAGCCGAGGCTGCGGCTTCGGCTGCCAATTTTGCGCTATCGCCCGCACTCCGATGACACACCTGCCCCCGGATGCAATCCTGAGCGACATAGATGTAAACATCCGAGGGGGCCAGAGAAATCTTTCCTTGCTTAGCGAAGATTTCTTCAGGTATGGAGCCCAAGGCACGCGGGTCAATCCTGCGGCGTTGATCGAAATCCTCCAGCAGATTCGGGACAATCAAGCGATCAAGCTGCTCCAGATAGACCACGTGAACGTTGGTTCCATAGCACAGTTCAGCGACGAGGAGCTTAGGGAAGTGTATCGGCTGCTTACCCGGGGACAACGGCACGAGTTTTTGTGGGTGAACATCGGGATCGAGACGGCTTCGGGCGCGCTGCTGATTCGAAATGGCGGAAAGACAAAGATGACATGCCCTCCGGATGACTGGTACGACTTCACCCAGAAACAGATACGCCGGCTGATGCGTGCAGGATTTTATCCCCTTGTTTCGCTGGTGCTTGGTTTATCACAGGAAGAGCCACGTGACGCCGAACTCAGCCTCCGCTGGGTTCAAGAATTGAAGAATCAGAGGATGTCCGTGTTTCCGGTTGTACTGGCGCCGCTGGACGCAAACGATTCTGTCCCAAACCTTAGCCGTACGCACTGGCAGACGGTTATTGAGTCGTATCGACTGAACTTTAAATGGGCTCCGAAGCTGGTATGGGACAACGAGCGGGGCGGAGGAGCGCCCATCGCTCGCAGCATTGCCGCGCAGTTGGTTGGGAAAGCCCAAGTCTTGTGGTGGAACGCCGCATTCCGACTCATGAAAAGAAAGGCCGCCGGATGACCGCCGAGGAAGCCTTGAATCAAGCCGTGCAGACGCTTTGGGCGGAATTGACGTCCGAAGGGCATTGGGAGGGACGATTGTCCTCTTCCGCGCTTGCTGTGGCGTTGGCGATCATAGTTCTTCATCTGAATGAGGATCCGGCGGACAAGGACCGAATCGATCGAGGCCGCCTTTGGCTGCAAAAAAATCAGTGCGAAGATGGCGGATGGGGAGATTGCCCAAAGTCTGTCAGCAACCCATCAACAACGCTTCTAGTGCTTTCGGCTTGTCGCATCGTAGGTATCGGCGACGATCCCAAGGCTATGACATACCTTCGTATAGTCCTGGGGCGCGATATTGCCGCAGGCGTTCGTCGGATTTATGGCAAGGATCATACCTTCGCGGTTCCGATTCTGATGACTTGCGCGCTGGCCGGATTCGTGAAGTGGGAGGATGTCCCCCGCCTCCCCTATCCTCTTGCCGTGATGCCATATCGTTTTTATAGGATGCTGCGCCTGCAGGTCGTCAGCTACGCCATGCCCGCTCTCATTGCCGTTGGTCTGGCCATCGATAAAAGACAAGGACAGCGCAGATTGGGATCAATCGCCGAACCCAAGGCGCTGCGAATCCTCGAGAAACTCCAGCCGGAATCCGGTGGATTCCTTGAGGCCGTTCCTTTAACGGCTTTCGTTGCGCTATCCTTGCTCTCCATGAATGATCCGCCGTCTCGGCTCCCTAATCCTTCCGCGCAGGGCGGCAGGGAACTCCTCACCGGAGCCGCGAATCGGGTTTTGAACAAGGCGTTGTCGTTTTTGCGCAAACTCCAGCGCTCAGACGGATCTTGGCCTATCGATACAAATCTTGCGATATGGGTTACCTCCGAGGCAATCGATGCACTTAGGACGGCTGGAATCGAAGCCCCGGCCTCCGCGCTGGACTGGCTTGCTAAAAACCAAACTCAGGACATCCATCCTTTTACTCATGCGAAGCCGGGAGGATGGGGATGGACGGACCTGAGCGGTGCGGTCCCTGATGGCGACGACACTGCGGGCGTCCTGCGGGCATTGTCCTGCTGCGCTCCAAAGACAGCAGAATCGAGCAAGGACAGTTCGGTCAAGTCCGGTGAAATGCCGGCGGCGATGCACAAAAGCGCGGATCATCTTTTTTTGATCCATCGCAAAAAAGGCCTCCAGTGGCTCATAAACCTTCAGAATGCAGACGGAGGATGGCCTCCCTTCTGCAGGGGTTGGGGCAAGCTGCCCTTTGACCGAAGCTGCACGGACATAACCGCTCATGCGCTGCGCGCTTTGCTCGCCAACGGTCAAGGCAATTGCCTTCAGGTCGTTAAAGGCTTTCGATTCCTGGAGGCGATGCAGCGTGACGATGGTTCGTGGATTCCGCTATGGTTTGGCAGTCAGCAGACTCGCGACAATGAAAATCCTGTCTTCGGCGCTTCTCGCGTTTTGATGGCCTATGGAGAGTTCAAGCGAGCCGATTCGATAAGTCAATCCGGCGTTAACTATCTTCTGGAGGTTCAGAACGAGGACGGCGGTTGGGGCGCCGCATCTGGCGCTGCTTCGATGATTCAGGAATCCGCACTCGCCGTTTCAGCCCTCTCATTCTTTAAAGAACAGGAGAAGGTGCATACGGCGATGGAAAAAGGCGTCAAAAGATTGGTAGAGTTCATAGAGCAGGACGGGCTCAGCGACGCTCAGCCGATAGGACTTTATTTCGCCAGGCTCTGGTATTCCGAGAAGTTATATCCGATTATTTGGACCGTCAAGGCTCTGGCTCTATCTTTAAGGTAATTGAGCATGTCAACCGAACCGGACGTACACGAGATAGAAATCAAGCGAATGCCGCAAGAGGCGTTGCGCAATGCCATACGTGCGATCGCGCAGGAGATGGCAAGCGATGTTGATGCGCCCACGATGGGAACGCTGCGCGAAAAAGCCATGGAGTTGTTGAAGCGTTTGAACTTTTCTTATCAGTACCTCGGATTCGCGATGGTCTCGTTGAGCAATGCCTATTGGCATAGCGCCTTTGCCTCGGTTCCTTTTTCGCGTCGATTGCTTCTTCTTCCCCTCTGTCTGCGATCGTCGACATCGTGCACGGCGGTTTATAGCAACAATAAGCTTACCGGCGCTCACTGCGCGCGCTGTCCGATCGGCAATATCCAGACGCAAGCAGAAAAACTGGGCTACAAGGTGGCGATTGCTGAGGGAATTACAGCGGTTTCGATGTGCGCATTGGAAGGAGAAGTGGATGCAGTTTTAGGAGTGGCGTGTCTCGATTCTTTGGAGAAGTCCTATGACCGCATCGCCGAGTGGGGCATTCCGCACCAGGCGATTCCCCTGCTTACCAATGGATGCATCGATACCCAGCCGGACTCCCCCGAGTTGATGCGCGCGCTTTCGCTTTGGGAATCCAAACCTGCAGCATCTTACCAAAGCTATATTCCGTTGCTTCGATTTGCCACTCGGCTTTTTGATCAAAATTGGATTGAAGGAGATTCCCAGACAGACCGTATCGCCCAGGATTGGCTTCGGATAGACGGGAAACGATTCCGGCCGTTTGTGTCGCTGGCTTCTTATGCGGTTCGAGCGCACGGTTTGGGCGTTCTCGATTCTAAAACTACGCTCGAACCATTGATACCGGAGTCTGTCCGGAAGTTGGCCGTTGCGATCGAGGCGATGCACAAGGCATCGCTGGTACACGACGACATTCAGGACGACGATGCGATGCGCTATGGCCGGGAGACGCTTCATCGGGCGCATGGCGTACCGATTGCCATCAACATTGGAGACTATCTGATCGGCGTCGGTTACAAATTGATTGCTTCGTCAGGCGTCGACCTCGGGGCTGAAGCAATCGCCGACATTCTTAATTGGATGTCGAAAGCGCATCTTGATCTTTGCCGCGGTCAGGGAATGGAGTTGCAGTGGACCGGTGAGCATCCGGAGTCGCTGTCGGCTCTGGATGTGATGCAATGGTATCGCCAGAAAACGGCGCCTGCGTTTACTGCAGCGCTCTATGTAGGCCTTCGCGCCGCCGGTCCGGCGCCTGAAGCTGATCTGCTGACGCGCTATGGCGCCTATCTGGGTGAGGCTTATCAGGTTCTCAATGATCTCCAAGATTGGGAGGACGTCGATCACAAAGGTTTTACCGGGCTGGATGCGCAAGCCATGCGTCCCACGGTTTTACTTGCTTTTGCGCTCGAAGCAAGGGCGGGGCTTGCATTGAAAGAGGCTTTTCGCGACTTGAAAGGCGCATCGCGGATCGAAGAGATTGCATCGGTTTATCGCAAATCGGGAGTGTTTGAAAAAGCGGAAAGGCTCTACTCCAAACTCCGCCTTCGGGCTCTTTCGTCCGCGGAAACCGCTCCGGATCCTTCGCTCCGTCAGTTGCTTCGCTTTATCGCACGAGCAGTGCTCCCCGAGAGAAGGCCGGCATGAACCGGATTATGGATGCGCTGTTGCTGCACGGAACTCAACAGTTGAGCTCCGGGCTAAGAGATCGGGTAGCGGATTATGTGGTTTCCAGGCGTGCCGCGGACGGCGGGTATCCGGGGCGTATGGGAGGTTCCGATCCTTACTATACCGATTTTGCTTTGAGAATCCTGTCGTTGACTCGCCCTGAAGAGGTTCGGCATCCTGCAACTTGCGCCTATGCTCTCCGGAGTGACGGCGTCATGGATATTCCGGAGTGCCTCAATCGACTTTCTATTGCAGCCCTCTGCGGCGTCGCCTTGCCTCAGGCCGCCATCGATTGCCTCAGTCGACATCGGCTTGCATCGGGATGCTTTTGTCGTTCAGTAAATTCATTTGCCCCAAGCGCCTACTACACGTTTTTGGGAGCAATTTGCGAAGATATGTTGGGATGGGTCCGCCCGGACTCAACGGATTCTTTCGAGGCCATTCTGAAGCTGCAATTGCCCGGCGGGGGATTCATGGATACAGAATCAGATAATAATTCACAGACCAATTCAACATCTGCGGCCGTGGGGTATCTTCTTCGGGAATCCTTGTTGGAACCTCATGAGACGGATTCGGTCGCGTCTTCCCGCTTTACAATTGCAATCGACAGAGCTGCTGCATACCTTCTAAGCATGGAGGCGAAGGATGGCGGATTCCTGGCGCATATAAAAGCGCCCTATCCCGATCTTCTCTCCACCTTTACTGCACTTGCAACTTTGGTCGGAATCGGCCGGATCGATCAGGTCGGATTGAGAGAACAGGTTCGATTCGCCGGTCTGGTTGCCGATGCTGATGGCGGATTCCGTTCATGCGTAATGGACCAAGAGTCCGACATCGAATATACCTATTATGGACTGGGATGCCTGGCGCTCATCGCTGTTGCGACCCAAACCCTCTAGGTTGCCGCCGCCAATACTTCGTAATTATTTTCATTTACGGAAAACGGGAAAACGGGGAAAACGGGTACACCCATTGTTTGCAAATCGAAAGACGGTGGGTGTCCCGAAAATCTCCCCTCACGTTGCCATGGACGCCCTATTTTTAGAGTCATTGTTTTGAGAAGGAATATAAGAGGATGTAGAATGAAGAAATGGATCAGGATGAGCTTTTAAGGGTGCTCCGGGCATTTCAAGATCAAAACCTCGAGTATGTGCTTATTGGCGCAACGGCTATGGGTTTCCATGGCCTGGTCCGCGCAACCGAGGACGTAGATCTTATGATTCTGCCGACGCCTGGAAACGTGGAACGGCTGCGCAAAGCATTACAGGAAACGTATTCAGACGATCCAAGCATACAGGACATCCGGACAGAGGATTTGTTGGGCGATTATCCTGCTGTCAGGTATTACCCTGTGAACGGCGACCTCTTTTTCGATATTTTAACACGGCTCGGTGACGCGGTAAAATATGAAACCGTAGAGTCGGAAGTTATTGAGGTGGAGGGAGTGCGCGTCCGGGCTGCAACGCCCCTGGCGTTGTATAAGCTGAAAAAAGATACTGTTCGTCCCATTGATCGACAAGACGCAGCCGCTCTCCGAGAGCGATTTAATTTGAGAGACGAATAAAATGCCCGTAGAGAAATTCCATTCCATTGAAGAAATGAATTCAACGCCGATTCATGGAGACGCACGAGATGCGTTCGAGCGTTTTGTGCGCCACTGTACTCGCTACCGATTGATTGCGCGACGCAATAACCCTCGAGGCGTTTTCAAGTTCCGTTCGATTGAAGAAGCCCAGGCTGCACGGCAACTCTTAGAACAACGCCCGTAAATCTTAATCGACTCATAAAGGTAACATTTCATATCTGACTAATATGCATGGCTTTGCATATTAGTCGACCGTCGTTTTGGCCCAAGGAAGATATTTTTGTTGAACGCACACATTGAAAGATACCTGAGGTCCTTAAAAGAGGAGTGCATGGAACGCCTGAGTTATTTTACCTTGCGCAGTGTGGCAGCCTTATTCTTTTTTATACCAACTGGAATACATTGCGTAATTATGGGCTATGCGTTCCACTTCACCCTTGAGTAATTCAGGGCTGACATCCTTGATTTTTTTAGCGGGTGAACCGGCATAAACGCTTCCGGAAGGGACGGTGGTTCCTTGAGTAACAACCGCCCCGGCTGCAACAATACTGTTGCTTTCAATGACTGCATTATCCAGAACGACAGCATTTATGCCGATCAATACATTGTCGTGAATAGTACATCCATGGACTACTGCTCCATGGGCGATGGATACATTGTTCCCAATATGGGTCGGGGATTTTTGATAGGTGCCGTGTAGGATGGCGCCGTCCTGAATATTGACATTGTCGCCAATCCGAATAGCGTGTACGTCTCCTCTGATTACAGCGCTGAACCAGACGCTGCAATTTTCACCGAGGATAACGTCGCCGATTATCACAGCATTTTCAGCAAGAAAGCATCCCGAACCCATTTGCGGGATTTTTGCTTTTAATGGAATGATTAACGCCATAGTTATTCACACATTCTCATGAAGAAATATTGAAGCATTCCGTCAGGCGGAAACGCCGAATAATCCCTGAAATATTTCTGACCTTTATTCGAAAATTCAGCATCTGATATCAAGAACGCACAGGAGAGCGCTGGCTATGCATAGTGGAATCTTTCGTCGCCTTTTTGAATCAATCTTTAAGATGGCATTATTGGTTCTTCTGTCCCCGCTCTTTTGCCTGCTCGCCGCCCTTTACCTCTATCTCCACCCGAACCGAATAGAGGGCGCCCTCTAAAGGAAAACCCTCTCTTGAAACCGGATGCGGTCGTAAAGGTTCTGGTGCATCTTAGCAACCATTGATCGATAGAGTTTCGCCCGCCGGAAACCGGCGCTGTCTATGCTTTCCCCAGCGCTTTGAGGATCTTGTCCGGTGTGGCGGGAGGATCCACCCACTTGCCGATCGCATTCTGAATCGCGCAGATGATAATATGAGTGTTCGCCAGTGAATGACTGATGCCGTTTGCACCGTAGGCGGCATTGCCGGCTCTGGTCTCGAGTAGATCCATCTCCGTCGAGCCGATGTCCAGGATGGTCGGTTTCTTATATTCGACCATGTTGGAATTGAGCCTTACCCCTGTGGTCTTGTCCCAAACTATTTCTTCGCTGAGCTGGCAGCCTTCGCTGAACATCATCGTCTGCTGAATCTGGCCTTCCAGCGAAGTCGGGCGAATGACCTTGCCTGTATCGGCGGCGACCCCGTGACGCAAAACTTCCACCTTCCCGGTTTCCGTGTCCACGGCCACTTCGCAGAAGAGGGCGTTCATGGTGTCGAGCATTTTCCCCATGCCGACGGCCCAGAGCGCCGTCGGCGGCCTGCCATTGGCAGTGGCGCTCAGATACGACTGGATGTTGCCTGTAGACGGCGGCCGGATCTGGTCAAAGGGAATGCTCTTGGAAGGATCGGCTGTGATGTACGCCGTGGAATCCTTGGTGTCGAGATCCTCCGGTTTGGCCTTCAGTGTAGCAGCGGCTTCCTCCAGCATCAGTTTTTTCAGTTTTGCCGCAGCTTCTTTCATCACCCAAGCGGCGGCAGTAGTGCCGTCGCTGCCGCCGCCTACAGGCTGGAAAGGAGCCTTCATATCGTGCTGTATAATGACATCTTCCAGCCTGGCTCCCAATTCCTCAGCCACCACCATGGCCATGGCGTCCGTAGCGAACATCCCGGTGCAGGCTCCTTGGGTGGGCATGAAGATCTTGCCCGCATGCAGGTACACAGAGGCTGTGTAGTCGGAAAAGCTGTGCCGCGGGCACATCTGATATCGAAAGGCCATGCCGTGCATTCTTCCATCAGGCAGTTTCTTCATGCCGGCTTTGTGATACTGCCAATGCATCAGATTCCTGCCGGCCTTTACGCAAGCCTGATAGCTGGGTTGGGGCGAATGATCGCTCTGCGCCTTGGGTCCATGGATATTCCTGGTGGCGACATCGATTACATCCATTCCCAGCTTTTCCGCGATGAGTTGTTCGGCGACGGTCATGGTGTCCCATCCGAACGGACAATGCTGGCTGCTGGTGTACATTAGTCCTCGGTTGGTGGAGACCGCCTCCATGGTCTGGTGGATGTTTTCGCACCTGGTGGTGTACCACGGACCATAGTTCATGTCCATGTGGGAGCCAAACGGCGAGCTTCCCCGTGTGCCATTGTCCGCGATGGAATGGAGCCGGACTGCCGTAATCAGTCCGTCGTTTTTGAACCCGACCTTGGCGTGCAGGAAGATCTGGTTGATGTCGAAGTCGTACATGTCGGCTCGGGTATTGACGCAGCGCACCGGACGTCCCGTGCGCCTGGCCAGCAGCGGAGTGATCAACTGGCTTTTGCGCAATCCCCAATCGCAATACTTGCCTCCCTGGTAGATGGTGACCTGATGCACCTTGTCGAGCGGGAGATTGTAGAGGATGGAAATCTGGTCTGCGTACTGGCTCGAGCCTTCGATCCACAGATCTTTCCCCTCGGTGGCCATCTGGTCGTCATACCAATAGGACATTCCGCCGGAGGGATTGGGAATGTGCGAAGCGTAGGCCGGCAGCACAAAGTCGAATTCAATGATCTGATCCGCCTGTTTGAATCCCGCTTCGACATCGCCGTCGATCTTGTTTACAGTCAAAACGTTGCCTTTGCCATCTTTGGGAGTGCGAACAATGGGAGCATCCGGCTTAACGCCGTCGCGGGGATCGACAATGTGGGGTTTCTCCTCCCAGTCCACCTCCAGGAGTTTCAGAGCCTCTGCGCAGAGTTCTTCGCTCTCGGCGACTACAATGACCGCCACTTCGGCATTTTCCTGGTCGGCGACATTATCGAGAAACGGCATAGGGCCCTCTGAGAACTGTCCGCCTCCGAGTTGCAGAGCCTTCAGGTCGGGATCTTCCCAAGTGAGGATGTCGACGACCCCGGGAAGCGCTTTGGCCTTGCGGATGTCGACGCTTTTCACAACCGCGTTGGCAAAAGGGCTGCGGAGAAACTTGGCATGCAGCATTCCGGGCGCCATTGCATCGGCGCCGAACTTGGCCTTGCCGGTGGCGATGTTGTAAGAAAGTTTGCCGGGAATATTTCGCTTCCCAACCACTTTGAATTCGGTTCGTTGCCCATTAGCTCCTGCAAGATCGGCCATCTTCCGCGCCTCCTTATAGCGACCCACTATAATACCTTAGCGTGGATATAGCGTCTGCCAAAATCAGCACAGGACCGGAGTTCCCAAATTGGAAATACATTCAGAACATTTCACTTTATGGACAGGCCTTAACGTGACAATATCGTAAAAATGTTTGCACAATGCTGATCATTGGATCATTGGATCATTGGATCATTGGAGAGGACCTATGATAAAAGGCGGATACGCTGGAAAACTTCTATTCGTTGATCTTACCAATGGCGCTATGGACGAAAGGCCTCTTTCCGAGGAGATTGCGGTCAAGTTTGTCGGAGGCTATGGCATCGGCGCCCGAATCCTTTATGAGATTATGAAAAAAGGCGCGGATCCCCTGGGTCCTGACAACGTTCTTGGATTCGTTAGCGGTCCTCTAAATGCAACCAACGCACTTTTTGGCGGCCGGTATACAGTGGTATGCAAGTCTCCAATTACAGGCGGCTGGAATGATTCAAACTCAGGCGGTTTTTTCGGACCGCAGCTTAAGAGGGCGGGGTTTGACGGTGTTTTTATTTCAGGCGTTTCCAGAAAACCAGTCTATCTTTTTATTAAGGAAGGGAAAGCTGAAATCAGGGATGCGAAGAATATATGGGGCAAGGCCTCCCCTGAAGCGCAGGAGATGCTGATTAAAGAGACAGGAGAGCCGCTCCTTAGAGCCGCGTTGATTGGTCCCGGGGGTGAAAAGCAATCACTCATGGCCTGCATCATTAATGATAAACACCGGGCGGCGGCCCGCGGAGGGTGTGGCGCCGTCATGGGATCGAAGAATCTGAAGGCGGTTGCTGTTACCGGCTCGGCGCATATCGCAGTGGCAGATCCGCAAAAGCTAAATGAAATCAACAAAGAGATCATTCATTGGATGAAAAACGGGCCAACGAAAGGAATGGTTAAAAATTGGGGTGAGTTCGGCACGGGCGCAGACACCGGCATGAATGGACTGATCGGAGACACTCCCGTCAAGAATTGGAGCGGCGCCGGCATTATTGATATGGGAGAAGAAAGACTTTTTAAACTTGCCACCGCCACCTATGACGGAAAGTATAAATCAAAAAAATATTCCTGCGCTCAATGTCCCCTGGGATGCGGCGCTCATTATAGTGTTAAAGAGGGGAAGTGGCCTCTTCCGGAGACAGACCGCCCTGAGTATGAAACGCTGGGAGCCTTTGGCGCTATGGCTCTGAACGATAACGCTGAATCTATAATTAAATGTAACGATATCTGCAATCGTTATGGCCTGGATACCATGTCCGTCGGACCCACGATCGCCTGGGCTATCGAATGTTATGAGAAGGGAATATTCACAAAAGAAGATACAAATGGCATTGAACTTACATGGGGGAATGCGGACTCCATTGTGGCCATGACCCAGTCAATAGCGGATCAGTCCGGTTTCGGGAAAATTCTGGCTCTCGGTTCCATGAAGGCGGCGGAAAAATTGGGCAAAGGAAAGGAGTATCTCCAGACCGTACGGGGCATAGAACTGCCGATGCATGATCCCAGGAATTCTCCATACCTTGCGAGGACCTATCAGTGCGATCCCACGCCGGGCCGGCATATCAAGGGCGGGCTTGGCATTGCGGATTTGGGTTCTCCTGAACACATCAGGTTCCAGTACAAAGGCAGAGGACAGGCGGATGCAGAAGCCACCTGCAGGGCGGAAGTCCTGAGTTCTTCGGGCTCGTGCGCGTTCAGCGGTTTTGCCACGCCGCCTCATGCCCTGAAAGGCCTCATGGATGCGGTTACAGGACAAGACATCGATATCCTTCGCACCGGGAAACGAATTTTCAATATGAGGCACTTGTTCAACCTGCGCGAAGGACAGAAGCCGATTCATAATCTACTTCCCGCAAGATGGCTGGGCCAACCGCCTCTTACGGACGGCCCGCTGAAGGGCAATGCCGTGGACTATAAACAAATTGCAGAAAGTTTTTTCGAAGCCATAGGCTGGGACATCGAGACCATGGAGCCGGATCAAGACTCTCTGGAAGACATCGGCATGCCGGTGGACAGGTAAAAGAACAACGCCGCAGATTCTGCGGATTTCACGGGTTAAAAAATTATAAATCTGTATAATACGTAATACAAATCTTATGCGAAACGGTTCGCTGAAAGCAATGCCTCGGTTCGCCGCTTCTTCGGCATGTAGTATCATTAAAGTTGAACATGTATTTTATAAAATACGAATTGCCGATGGTTGTGCAAAAGGCGATGGATAAAAGCCTGATCCATGCTTGCGGATCGGAAATAATTATGCGAGATTTTTCTTGATGTTCATCTGCATTTTCATCAAAGTGGCATGGTATACTCTAGTCCGTACTTGTAATCGGGTGAAGAGACAGGGAGATGCCGTCGAGTCTCGCCAAGACATCTCATGGATATGGTAATTTTTTAAGGAGTGCTTATGCGTGGAGGCAAGAAACCTGAAAAGATGGAAACTGCTGAAAAAAAGGGGATCTCAAGACGCAATTTCTTAGTCGCCAGCGGAACGGCAGTGGTCGCCGCCGCGGCGCCTATCAAAGCGCCTGAAGCAGCGGCGGCAGTGGACGCCGGGAAATATCCCGAATCCAAAGGCTACCTGCAGTATGACAGCAGGAAGTGCGCTGGGTGCACGACATGCATGTTGAGTTGTTCTCTAGTCCATTACGGAGAACAGAGTTTAGGCCTTGCGCGCATTCAGATCGCGCAGGACTCTTTCGGAAAATATCCCACTGACATCGTCATGGCGCCTTGCAGGCAATGTGTAACGCCGCTTTGCGTCGAGAAATGTCCGGTTAAAGCCGCCTATATCGATACGGCAAACGGCAATGTTCGAAGAATCGACAGTAAAAAGTGCATCGGCTGTAAAACCTGTTTATCGGCATGCCCCTATACTCCGCATCGGACGGTATGGAATGAATTCATAAAAAAATCATCCAAATGCGATCTGTGCCTGGACACTCCGTATTGGAACGAAAAAGGCGGGCCCCAAGGCAAGCAGGCATGTGTGGAATCTTGCCCGTTTATGGCCCTAAAGTTCACCGATAAGGTTCCGGAGCAAGCAGAGAATAAAGGATATGATATAAAACTTCGGAACGAGCACTGGTTTAAGCTTGGGTTTGCAGATGAAGACAATCCGCAACCTGCAGGCGGCAGAGGCGGCATGGGCGGATTTGGCGCCGGCGCAGGCGGCAGAGGCGGATTTGGCGGCGGAGCTCCCAAACCACAACCCCAGAACCCAACTACTAAACCGACATCAAAGGAATAGGAAGGAGCAGCTATGCCAAACGGATTAACAGGCAAAATTTTAAGAGTCAATTTGACTAAAAAAACGATCACCACGCTCGATTCGATGAAATATGCCGAATTCGGCGGGGGGCATGGAATGGGTTCAGCCGTTTTCTTTGACCTTGTTGGAGCTCAGCTCCCTTTTCCTGCTTTTGATCCCAGGAATGTGGTTGTCATTATGGCTTCGCCATTTGCCGGAACTTTTATGCCCGGTTCAGGACGTTGCGAAGTGCAGGCTTTGTCGCCCATGCTTTACCCTGTTGAATGGTTCGGCCACAGCAACTTCGGCGGACGTTTTACTGCCCAGCTGAAATTCGCAGGATGGGACGGCGTTGTGGTGGAAGGAGCTGCCGATGAGCCGGTATGGATCAATATCATTAATGATCAAGTGAAAATCGAAAGCGCCAAAGGCGTTTGGGGCTTGAATACATGGGAAGCGCAGGAGGAAATTTCCAAACGCGTCGTTCCCGGTCTCAAGATGGGCGAATGGGCTCAACTTTCTCAAGACTGTTATACAACTCAAATTCCCGCGATCGTCACATGCGGTCCTGTTGGAGAAGCGAAAAGCCGCCTCGGGTGCCTGCTGCATGGCCCCGGATCTCAGGCTGCACTGTGCGGTTTCGGCGGCGTGTTTGGGTCGAAAAAGCTTAAAGCGATCAGCGTCCTCGGCACCGGCAAAACGCATATCGCCGATCCCAAGGCATTCATGGATGCCAGACTTTGGTTCAAACAGTTCCAATGGGATGTCGATAATCCCCGGGACCCCGAGATATTTGAGTCCGGATATTCACTGATAGGTGGAAAGCCGAAAGGCGGCAATGTGGCCAATAGGCTGCCTTCACGCGCAGCTGCGTGCGCATCCTGTCCCAGAGGCTGCAAAGAACGCACCGCGGATGCATCAACCAACGAAGCTGTCTGCGCCGGAACCATGACGGGCGGCAATGATGTCATGCATCGATGGGGCGCCGGTCACTGGCAAGTGATGGCCACCTCAGGTTATATAAATGCGCTCATTCGGCAGGGAGTTTTCGGCAAAGGAAAAGAATATGATCCGGGCGATATGCCTGCGCAAAGCGGCGGATTCGGCGGCGGCGGCGGCGGCAATGCATACTGGGAAGCGCTCTACAAAAAGATGTCGACAAGAGATGATAAATTCAGCGACCTGATAGCTGAAGGGGCCGCAAGAATAGCCGAAAAACTGGGCCGCTATCCTCAGGATGTAAATAATGGAACAGTCAAATTGACCTACTGGGGAACCCAGGAACATTACACCACACAGGTCCAGGTGGAATGGGGCTACGGATCTCTTTTTGGAGAACGCGACCTTATGTTGCACCAGATGTCCAACTATCCTCTCCACTGGATGGCCCAAGAGCGGAATAAATACCTTGATGCAGAGAAAGCTTCCGATCTCTACAGGCAAGCGATGATTCCGTACAACGATGATCGCTTCCTCGTGGATTATGGCGAAAGTCCGGAGACCGGAATTTACTCGGACTCGAAAATCAGGTTGGTCGCCTGGGTCAAGCATTATGAAAAGTTCTGGATGGGCATGGGTTTCTGCGGCTGGCGGTGGCCTCAATGTATTACCAATAATACCGCCGATCGAAGAGGCGCCACCCCCAATGCAGAACCCAAATTCTGGAACGCAGTGACAGGACAGAAGATGACCTTCGCCGACTCCATGGAAATCGGGCGCAAAATTTATCTGCTTGATCGATCCATGTGGGTATTGCAGGGTCGAACAAAGAAAATGGAAACCTTCCCTGATTATATTTACGATCAGGGCGCCGGAGAAAACATTCTTCCCATGGTGGTGGACGGCCAATGGAAGTATGAAGGAGGCCGAGGCCGGAAACTTGACCGGGCAAAATTCGAAGATTTTAAAACCCGGTTCTATAAATTCGAAGGCTGCAATCCGGACACCGGTTTCCCGACTGCTAAAACTTTGGCGGAGTTAAAAATGCCGAAGGTGGCAGACGCCCTGAAGAAGAAGAATCTATTAGGCTAAACTCGCTGTCTGTTGAAAACCGCGGATCCGCTTTATTGCAGATCCGCGGTTTTTGTTTCCTCAGGCTTTTTCCGGCGCCTAAAGCTTCATCATAGCTATATACGCTCGTTTGTAATATTGCTCGGCGTCTCCATACCTGCCCTGATCCGCATAGAACCTGGACAGATTTTCGAGGCTGGCGGCAATGTCGGGATGCCCGGCCTCGCCAAGAGTCTTCTCCCGTATGGCCAATGCGCGCAGGTAGTGCGTTTCCGCTTCCTCATATTGGCTGATGTCACGATATAAATGGGCCAAATTATCCAGGCTCTCCACTAAATCCAGACTCTCGCCGCCAAAAGCTTTCTCATGGATGTCCAGGGCTCGTTTATATAAAGGCTCCGCTTCTCCATGCCTGCCCTGATGATGATAGTGCAACGCGATTGTGGCGAGCCGCGATGCGATTTCGAGACGCCGGGGGCTCGGCGTTTTCTCGCTAATTGCCAAAGCGCGCACATACAGAAGCTCCATTTCCTCATGCTTGCCCTGGATCCGATAGATCTCGGCCAAATTGTCCAGAACGGGAACGATCTCGTGGTGTTCAGGGCCCAAAGTCTGCTCGATAATAGCAAGTGCGCGCCGGCAAAGAGGTTCGGCTTCCTCAAGCCTGCCTTGGTTCGAGTAAAGCTTGGCCAGGTTGTATAAGCCTCTGGCCGTTTCAGGGTGGTCAAGGCCGAAGGCGTTTTCGATAATGGCAAGAGCGCGTTTGTAACTCCCTTCCGCTTCTCCATGCTTGCCGCAATCCCGATAGAAATCGGCCAATTTGTTCAGGCTGCCTACCATATCGGGATGATCGCGGCCTGCGGATTTTTCGCTTATTGCCAGCGCACGCCGGTAAAGAGGTTCGGCTTCTCCATCCATCCCTTGATGATGATAGGTCCGAGCCAGATTGATGAGGCGAATCGCAACAAAAGGATGCTCCGGGCCAAGAAACTTCTCGCTCAGCTGCAGAGCGCGTTTGTTGAGAAGCATTCTATCTATGACGCCGCTGGGGGAATGGCAGATCGCCAGATTGTTGAGGCATGTTACCGTCCAGGGATGTTCCGGACCGAGATTTTTTTCAGCAATGCCAAGCGCGCGCTCGAACAAGAATTCCGCTTCGCCATAATTGCTTTCAGAAACATAAAGCGTCGCCAGATTCGCCAGGCAGGTTGCGGTTTCATTGTGTTCAAGGCCCAAAGCTTTCTCCACGACCATCAAGGCGCGCTTATACAATGCTTCGGCTTCCCCAATTTTTCCTTGATGGCGATAGATCAACGCCAGATCGGCGAGCATGGCGGCGACATCGGGATGTTCGGGGCCTGAGGACTTCTCAACAGCCTCAAGTGCGCACTCGCCTATAGCGCCTGCTTCATAATACCTGCCGCTCGAAAGATTGGGGGGAGCGGCTGCATTAAGCCGCCTTTCTTGAATGAAGCGCGTGGCTTCCGAATCCATCCGGTCTGTATCTTCAGGGCTCATTTCGTTCTCAATCCCAATAGGTGATAACGCGCCAAAATAAGATTATACATGCTTCTGCCTTGCCAATACGGAAAACAGGCGATCGTTGCGCATAAAATCCATCGATTTTTTATAGGCTTTTTTGCGCTGCCGATACAAGAGGAAAGGTGCTTCCGCTCGGCTGTTGCTCACTCTTCCCCCTTGCTTTCTTTAAAGAGAAATCAAAAAATGGCTTGGTGTGCATATTTTTAACTGCATAATAGAAAATCCATTAGACGGATTGCTTTGGAATAAGTCCTTAGACTTAGAAGGAGAGTAGTAATGAGTTCGACTAAAGACCGAGAAGAGAATACAGATAGAAGAGCTTTCTTTCAGGAAATCACCGCTGGAACCGCGGGCTTTGCGGTCGCAACCGCTTTAGCTCAATTGGGCGCTCCGGCGGCAATGGCGCAAGACGCCAAATCGACTGACACGAAGAAAGCCTCTTCGCCATTTTTCAAGGATCCTCCACCATGGCCCACCGGGACCAAAGGCAACAAATATGACCATCTATTCAGTAACAAGCTCCGGGAAAATTCTCTAGTGCCGGAGATAGTTCCAGGTCCTCAGGCTTATTTTCGGGGCGATAGCGACCTCCCCGGAGCAAAAATAAACATGGGCTGGCAGATATTCACCAAGCCCTACCGGTTGGAAATGGAATCTCATCACCACGATACCGACGAATACCTGTTCTTCCTGGGATCAACGCTGCCGGACCTCGTGGGCTCCTTTGATGCGGAGATTGAGTACTTTATGGGCCCGGAGTATGAAAAACACACCATCACCAAGGCCACGGTTCTCTATATCCCTGCGGGACTGGAACATAATCCCTGTGACCTCAAGAGAATCGGCAAACCGTTGTTGTTCAGCGCTCTTCAGTTGGCGCCCTATTTTAACGGTTTCTACCAGAAACAAGGCTATATGGCGCTTAAAAGCATGAAGAAAATCGATTAATATTTTCCTGTCGCGCCTAAGTAGGAACGTTATAAATTGACAGGCCTTCAATGCACTTCAGCGGGTCTTGAAGTTTTCGGATCTGTTCGAAAATTCCAAGACCCGGCGTTACTGCTGTTTGATGAAATCTCCTGTGCGCAGGTCCGCAAAAGCCTGTTGCAATTCCTGCTGTGTATTCATCACGATGGGTCCGCCCCAGGCGACAGATTCTCTGAGTTTGGGTCCCTTCAAAAACATGAATCGCAGCGGTTTTTTTGCAGCTGAGACTATTATGGCATCTCCTTCCCCGAATAGGATCGCGGATTTCTCGTCATATCGGTCTCCTGCTATAATGGCATCCCCTTCCAATAAGAAGATGAAACTGTTTTCCTCAGGTTCTACCGGAATAGGAAGCTTTTTCCCTTCCTTTAGCAGGAATTCCATCACCGTTGCCTGAATATGATGTGGTTTTACGCCCTCTTCACCTTCCCAGCGTCCGGAAATGATCCTCAGCTTGTAAACTTCTCGAATGATTTCAAGAGTATCTTTTTTTTGTATATCGAAATACTTAGGCTCTGTCATCTTCTCCTTTTGCGGTAGATTGAGCCAAATCTGCAGCCCCAGCATGCGCTGCGAAGCCTGCGGCATTTCTTCGTGCATGATGCCTGAGCCTGCGGTCATCCACTGGGTTCCTCCATCCGTGATCACCCCCTTGTTTCCCAAACTGTCCTTGTGGATGATCTCACCATGGACCAGATACGTAACTGTCTCGATTCCCCGATGCGGATGCATAGGGAATCCCTTTACATAATCAGCAGGATTTATGCTGTCGAAGGAATCCAGCATTAAAAACGGATCGAAATCCTCGACAGTGTTCCTCCCCAGTACACGCACCAGGTTTACTCCTGCTCCATCCACTGCCCTTTGTCCTTTTACAACCCGAACCACTTTCTTTTCAGTCATTTTTCACCCCTATATCGATCCAAGTGCTTCCAGGATATGTTTCTAAGGATGGAAGCCCTCTCAACTCCTGACCTTCGCACGTTTCCATTTTCCGATAGATCTCTTGTCCGTGAGCATGTCCTTCTGCTCCTGCCTCCTGCCGGGGGCTTTTTCCACAAAGATCTTTGAGCCGTCGCCGGGGGCTGTCTCGGTGTGGTACATGACGCTGGACCAGGTGGAGGGGAGCGGGGTGAATATCTGCACCTGCTCTGGATTGGTGCGTAGTTCTTTGGTGCAGAAGCGCTTCAAGTCCGCCATGTCCTCGAGGGTGCAGCCCGGGTGTGCGGCGATGAAGTAGTAGGTGAGGAACTGTTTTTTGCCGCACGCAAGGTTGATCTCGTAGAAGAGGTCCTTGAATGGCGGGAGGCAGGCGTTGACCGGCTTGTTCATGAGCCGGAGAACTGGTGGCGATATATGCTCAGGCGCTATTTTCATCTGGCCGGAGAGGTGATGCCTCACAAGCTCTTCCAGGTAGGGTCTCCCATATTTTTTATCTGCCATGACCATGTCGTGACGTATGCCGGATGCTACGAAGATATGTTTGACGCCCGGCAGTTGCCGGAGTTTTCTCAAGAGGTCGATCTGGATCCTGTGGGCTATGCGCAGGTTCTTGCACGGTTCCGGCGAAAGGCATCCACTGTTTCTGCACGCGAAGTTGGCTTTCTTTCGGCTACATGCGAATCCATACATATTGGCAGTGGGGCCGCCCACATCTGTGATAACACCCTTGAACTCTCTGTGTCGGGTGAGAAGACGCGCCTCTTGCAGAATTGATTCTTCAGATCTCGACACGATAGCCCTGCCCTGGTGCAGGCTGATGGAACAGAAACTGCATCCTCCGAAGCATCCCCTGTGGCTGGTGATGGAGAAGCGGATAGTGTCCAAGGCTCGGATTTTGCCTTGGGCTTCGTAATACGGGTGTTGGTCCCGTTCGTAATCCAAAGCGTAGACACTGTCCAGTTCAGCTGGGCTAAGGGGCGGCTGGGGCGGATTCTGAATCAAATAGCGAGTATCATGGAGTTGGCAGATGGTCCGTGCGTCTTCTCCCTCGCTGTTTTGGCAGAACTGCCGGAACATGTCCGTGAAGGCTGCCCCGTCTTCCATGACTTCCCGGCAGGCAGGAAGCTCGATGCTGTCAGGCGGTTTCTCCTTGGCTATATAACAGATGCCGCGGATGCCCCTGTAATCCTTGCCGTTCTTGAGAGCCTCTGCAAGTTCCGCCGTAGCTCTTTCCCCCATGCCGTAGACAACAATATCCGCTTTGGCGTCGAACAGGATGGATCTTCGGATGCTTCTTGACCAGAAGTCGTAGTGGGCTATCCGGCGCATGCCGGCTTCGACTCCGCCGAGCACGATGGGACATGTGTTCTTAAATAACCGTCGGATGAGGTTTGTGTATGCGATGACAGCCCGGTCCGGCCGTCTGCGGTTGTCCCCTCCGGGCGTGTAGTCGTCCTGCTTTCTGTGTTTCCCCGAGGCGGTGTAGTTGGCCACCATGGAGTCAATGCTTCCGCTGCTCACACCCCAGAACAGCTGAGGCTCTCCCAGTCTTGTAATGTCTTTGTCGGAACCGATATCAGGCTGGGCAATAATCCCTACCCGGCAACCGGCATTCAAGAGTACATGTCCGATGACGGACACGCCGATAGAGGGGTGATCGATGTAGCTGTCGCCGGTCACCAGGATCACGTCGAGGCAGTCCCAGTTCAATTCATCCATTTCATGTCTCGTCGTGGGAAGGAACATACGGCAGAGCATAATTCAATTCTTCAGCCCAGGCAATGGACACTCCTCCGATTTGCCGATTATGCAATCCAGCCTAGCCGGCGGCGGGGCTTCTCTGAAAAAACGCCTGATTTTTGTGTAGATGACGGGGCGTCCATAGGTTACCATCGTGTCAGCATCCTAGCCTTTGGCTCTGGATTGCAGGGACACAGCTGCTTTGCAGGTTTTGCGATGCGGGGATTCACCCAACCCAATAGAAAAAGGCAAGCCGAGTTCGATGATAAGCTTATTTTCCATAGACATCCTACCCAAGCTTCAATTCCACAGCCTGTTTGATGAGATCGGCATACTGTTATTGGTAGCCTCGGTGGCGGGAATTATGGCTTTGCGTCTGAGGCAACCGCTTATCATTGCTTTTATCCTTGTGGGCATACTCTTTGGACCGGTAGGCCTCAATTTCATTCATGAAACAATTCAACTCCGTGTCTTCGCAGAAATGGGTTTGGCGCTTCTGTTATTCGTAGTTGGATTGAAACTCGATCCACAGTTGATACGCAACATGGGAATTGTCGCCTTGGCGACCGGCGTGGGCCAAATGGCTTTCACCGGCATCCTGGGATTTGCGCTGGCCAGGTGTCTGGGCATGCCACTGTTGCCGGCGCTATATGTTGCTGCTGCGACAGTTTTTTCCAGCACGATTCTCGTCGTCAAGCTTCTCTCCGACAAACATGAAACGGATTCTCTCTATGGAAGGATCGTTTTAGGTTTGTTGATTGTCCAGGATATCGTTGTAGTGCTGGCCATGATCGGTTTAAGCACCTTTACCGGCGTTTCTTCGCTGCATCCGGTCTACCAGATCCTCTTGCTTCTTCTGAAATGTGCGGCGCTGTTTGTCGGAGTCTGGGCTGCAAGCGCATTCCTCTTTCCGCGCATTCTTCCCCTGGTGGCGCGCTCCACTGAATTATTGTTGTTTTTCGGAATCACCTGGGCGCTGCTGCTTGCTGTGATTAGCGAGCTGTTGGGTTTCAACAAAGAAGTGGGCGCATTTTTGGCCGGTTTATCTCTTGCTTCCACACTGTATCGTGATCTGCTGAGCGCCAAACTTGCCAGCCTGCGGGATTTTCTGCTGTTTTTTTTCTTTCTCGAACTCGGAAGCCGTCTCGGATTTGAGTCCGTGGGTTCGCAAATTATCCCTGCAATCCTGTTTTCATTGGTTGTTCTTATCATCAAACCATTGAGTGTAATGGTCATTATGGGCCGGATGGGATATCGGAAACATACCGGATTTATGGCAGGATTGGCGGCAGCTCAGGTCAGCGAATTTTCGCTGATTCTGATGGCCATGGGACTAGCGAAGAGACATATCGGGAATGACACCCTTGGTTTGGTGACGTTGATCCTTATGATTACCATGGGAATTTCAGTCCATTTGATCCTCCACGCCCAAACGATATACGAGCGTTTGGCGCCGAGACTGCGCCTCTTTGAAAAAAAAGGTTCCCACCGAGAGGATTCAAATCAACTGACACTGACGGGAATCCGGGATGGCGTCATCATTCTGATCGGTCTGGGTCAATACGGCGGCAAGATCGGAACAGAATTGATCCGCCGCAATCGGACGGTTTTGGGGGTCGATTTTGATCCACAGGCGGTGGCATTGTGGCGGTCCAGTGGAGAACAGGCGGTATTCGGAGATGCAGAGGATCCTGATTTCGCACATGTACTTCCTCTTTCGAAAGCAAGCTGGGTCGTGAGTTCCATTCGTCAGACGCGTCTGAATAAAGGCATTACCCGAACACTGCGCCATGAAGGATACCGAGGCTATTTTGCATGCGCTAAAGATGAAGACTCGGAAGCGTTGGATGAAACGATGAAAGAGAATGTGGAACTACTGTTCAATGCGTTTGAGGATGCGGCCGTTCAAGCCGCAGATCTTGTTTTTGAAGCGGAAGACCAGATAGCGAGGAAAACAATGGATAAGCTTATTGAGTCGATGTCCAATCATTATATCGTCTGTGGTTATGGCCGCATGGGGCAGCAGATCGTGAAAGATCTTATGCGTTATAACGTGCCCTGTGTTGTAGTGGAGTTGAATCCGGAGCAGTTGCCGAAATTGCGCGTGAACAAGGTTCCCCACATCGAAGGCAATGCAACCGAAGACAGCTCTCTGATAAAAGCCGGCATCCTGCGGGCAAAAGGGCTTATTGCCGTTGCCGCCTCCGACGAAGAAAATGTCTTTATCGTTCTCACGGCGAAGGTTCTGAATCACGAGCTTTTTATTGTGGCTCGCTCCATCCTGCAGGCCAATGAAGATAAACTGCGGCACGCAGGCGCTAATAAAGTGATGTCTCCTTATGTGCTCGGCGGAAGGCGCATGGCCGCAGCCGTCATTAAACCCGATGTAATGGATTTCCTGGACCTGGTCGTTCACGATGAAAGCCATGACACGGAAATGGCGACCCTAACGCCGAGGCGGGATGCAACAAGCGTCGGAAAAACATTGCGTGAGATCAATCCCTGGGAGACCTGCAGCGTTACGCTCCTGGCGGTAAGACGCAAAGGACAAAATCTCCAGCCGAATCCAAGTCCGGACTATGTGATACAAGATGGGGACGAACTGATTGTCATGGGAACTGCAGAAACGATCGCGGTTGCAAAAAAACTGCTCACCTAGAAGCCGCTGTCCGTTGGCGTCCGTCTGAAGCCCGGTCTAAACCTCGGCAAGGCTTTCCTTCGCCTTGGCAAGCTGGCGGTATTTATCCAGCAGAGCGGGAACCTGGTCCGGCGACACCTTCGCATGCACATCATTGCCTATCATGATTACCGGAGCCAGCCCGCATGTGCCCAGGCATCGGGCTGCCACCAGCGTAAACAATCCATCCTTGCTGGTTTGACCGAAATCCAAACTCAGCTCCTGCCGGAATCGATCGGCGATCCGGTCGGCGCCTTTGACATAGCAGGCAGTGCCCATGCAGATGCTGATGGTATAGCTGCCCGGCTGGACGAGCCGGAAGAAGTGATAGAATGAGGCGACGCCTGTGACGAAAGAGGTGGGCACTGCCAGGAGCTGCGCCACCGCGTCCAGGTGTTGAATGCCAAGAAACCCGAATCGGTCCTGCACCTTGTGAAGCACTGAAATCAGCTGGCTTTCCGGATGGTCCTGTTGGAGAACCTGCTTGATATATCGGGATATCTGCGGACCTAAAGCCTTTTCGCTATTCTTCTGAATTTCCTGCCAGTTGTCCGTCTGAATATTTGAATTCATATGTGTCTCACCTGTGATCGCAGCAATCTCATGATTAAATTATGAGTTCTGATTACGAAACGCTATGCCGTGGGGCAGGCGCGGCGCGTAACTTGTGTGAAGCAGCTTGTGAGCGAGATCGCTGCCGGGATGTCCCAGAAACTCTTTATACACTTGTTGGATCTCCGGATTTTCATGCGAACATCGGAGGGTCTTTTCCTTATCGATCGCGTGGAGCGCCGCGCTGCGCATCGCCAGCAGTTCGGGATCCATAATTCGCATTCCCTTGGGCGGATAGGGTTGTCCGCCGCCGCCTATGCATCCACCGGGACAAGCCATAATTTCGATCAAATGGTATTCCTCGCCTTGGGCCACTTTTTCCAGCAATTCGGCTGCATGCCTGAGCGTATTGGCTACCGCCACGCGAAGCGTCTTATCCCCAACCTTGATCGTAGCTTCTTTCAGCCCGCTGACGCCGTGCACCTCCGTAAAGTCAATCTTTTCCAAGGGCCGTCCCGTGAGCTTTGCAACGGTAGTTCGCAGCGCGGCTTCCATGACTCCGCCGGTCGCGCCGAAAATGTCTCCGGCTCCGCTGGCAGTGCCTAAAGGCGTGTCGAAGGTGTCCTTGGGAATATTCCAGAAGTCCAGATTCGGAAGGTTCCAGTAATCGATTCCATAGGACTTAATCATCCATGTAGCCTCTCGGGTGGTGAGCACTGCGTCGGTCATCGGGACGCCCGGACGCCATTGCAGCTTGGGCAGCTGCGCTTCCTGTTTCTTGGCGATGCAGGGCATGACCGCAACCATATATATATCTGCCGGATCCTTGCCGATTTTCTCCGCATAGTATGTTTTAACCAGAGAAGAGAGCATGCTCATCGGCGATCGGCAACTCGACATATGAGGGATCAATTGAGGATAAAATTTTTCCATATAGCTGACCCAGCCCGGCGAGCAGGAAGTGATCATGGGCAGCGGACCTCCTTTGCCCGCCAGCCTCTCAAGGAACTCGTGCGACTCTTCCACAATGGTCAGATCGGCCGCAAAGTCAGTGTCGAAAACGGCCTCAAACCCCAACCGGCGCAAACTGGCTATCATCTTGTTTGTTGCGGCGACGCCCGGTTGCAATCCGAAACCTTCACCGATCGTCGCACGAATGGACGGGGCGGTTTGCACGACCACGTGCTTTTTCGGATCCGCCAGAGCCGCCCATACTTCATCGGTGCTGTTTTTTTCCAGAAACGCAGCGGTCGGACAAACGTTAATGCATTGTCCGCACTGGATGCAGACCGATTTGTCCATGCTCGACCCGTGGGCAGGGGTGACGGCCGTGGTGAAGCCTCTTCCCTGTTGACTCAGGTTGCATACTCCCTGGACTTCTGCGCAAACCCGGAAGCATCTCCCGCACAGAATGCACTTGTTGGGCTCGCGGACGACCATGCTTTCATAGTCTCCGGGCAGGTCTTTCCGCTCTCCTTCAAACAGCCTTTCGCGGACGCCCAGTTGTTGAGCCAAGGTTTGCAGTTCGCAATTGCCGTCGCGTTCGCATGTCTGGCAATCCTTGGCGTGATTGTCCAACAAAAGCTCAACAATGTCGCGCCGGGCTTGTCTGATTTCAGGAGAGTTGGTTTCGATTGCCATTCCCTCCCATACTTTATTGGAACACGCGGTCAAGTAGTGTCCCATGCCTTGAACCTCTACGATACAGACACGGCAGGAGCCTGCGAGGCTGAGCTGAGGATGAAAGCACAGACGAGGAATTCGTATGCCGAACTCCTCTGCCGCCTGCAGAATTGTCCAGCCCTTGGGAACGCTTAAGGACTGGCCGTCGATGGTCAGATGGACAGTTTCCGCTTCCGGGTTGATTCTAATGTCATCGATAACGGATGTATTCATATTCCCTCTGGATTTCAATTCCAAGCAATGCCGTCGCTGCGTTCTGAAAGAGTTTTGTCCGGCTGTCTATGCATGCAAGGCCTTGCACTTGCCGGCGGGGCAACGTTTTTCGCGCACATGCGCTTCATACTCGTGGCGGAAATACTGCAGCGTGCTGAGCACAGGGTTGGGAGCCGCCCGCCCAAGTCCGCAGAGAGAGCTCTTGCGGACCAGCTTCCCCAGCCTCTCCAGCTTTTCGATATCCTCCATTGTGCCGCTTCCTGCGGTCATACGCTCGATGATCTCGAGCATTCGCTTGGTGCCTTCGCGGCAAGGGGTGCACTTGCCACAGGATTCGTCCTGCGAGAATGTCAGAAAAAATTTGGCGATGTCGACCATGCAATCGTCTTCGTCCATCACGATCATTCCTCCGGATCCCATAATCGAACCCAATGCCAGGAGGCTGTCGAAGTCAAC
Organism: uncultured Acidobacteriota bacterium; assembly: GCA_964441405.1. Taxonomy (GTDB): domain Bacteria; phylum Acidobacteriota; class UBA6911; order UBA6911; family UBA6911; genus UBA6911. Next base: position 15,717 of record CAYTYP010000005.1, on the reverse strand, counting down.
AATTGTGTCCAGGCTTTCAGCCGGTATGCATCCGCCGGCGGGGCCGCCTGTCTGGACAGCCTTAAGCTTACGCCCACCGGGTACGCCGCCGCCGATCCCGAATACGATCTCGCGAAGAGTGGTTCCCATAGGAACTTCCACCAGTCCTGTATGCCGGACCTTCCCCGCCAAAGCGAATACCTTTGTTCCCCCGCTTTTTTTCGTACCGAGAGCGGCAAACCACTTCGGATCGTACAGGAAGACAACCGGAACATTGGCGAAAGTCTCGACATTGTTGATCACCGTCGGCTTTCCCCAAAGCCCTTCTTCGGTCGGGTAGGGAGGCCGGACTCTGGGTTGTCCGCGCAAACCCTCGATGGAGTGGATTAAAGCCGTTTCCTCTCCACAGACGAATGCTCCGGCTCCGAGTCGAATTTCGAGGTCAAAGTCGAAATCGCCGCCCAGAATGTTCTTCCCCAGCATTCCCGCCTTGCGGCATTGATTGATGGCGTTTTCGACGCGGGAAATGGCCATCGGATACTCCGCCCGGATATAGAAGAACCCGCGATTGGCCCCGATGGCATAACCACCGATCATCATTCCCTCGATGACGCTAAAGGGATCGCCTTCCAGCATCGAACGATCCATGAACGCTCCGGGATCCCCTTCGTCTGCGTTGCAGATGATGTATCGTACTTTTTCACGGCTGTTGGTGGCATTGAGCCATTTCGCTCCTGTCGGGTATCCGCCTCCACCCCGCCCTCGAAGCTTGCTTTCCGTCACCTGTCGAATCACCCAAGCCGGATCGTTCTTATAAAGCACCTGTGCAATGGCGCGAAAACCGTCGCATAGAACATATTCCTGCATATCTTCGGGGTTGATCAGGCCGCTGTTGCGCAGGGCGATTCGGCTTTGGCGGTTGAAGAAGGCCACATCCCCATACAGCTCGAAAAAACGCTGACTGATCGGTCGTGCGGTGACCTGAAGATCCTTGACAATCCGTCCGCCCAAAACGTGCTCTTGGATCACCTGATCCAGATCGACCTCGTTTTTCAGCCGATAGATGGCTTTGGACGGCTGCACCATCATATGTACGACCGGATCGTTCATGGCAGCGCACAACCCAAAGCAGTTGGATTTGATGATTTCAAATCGACCTTCCTCTACCCCCGCCTGCTTCAGCTTGGCGCGCAGAGCGGCTTCGAATTGAGGTGTTTTTTCCCGACCGCACCGTTCTCCGCAACAGAACATGAACTCAAACTGATGGGTCAGATGTTGGCCATTCAGGTCGAGGACGCTGGATTCAAGAGGATGGCCGCCCTGTACATGTTCGACGAAGATCTTGTGAACCAGATCGCGGTTTACGCGTTCATATTTAACCGGCAATTGGCCGGGGAAAGTGACCGTTACAATCGGTTCGCAACTGCACCGCCCCGTGCAGCCCGTCTTGCGCAATACAACATCTTTTCTTCCGGAGGATTCCAGATGCTTTTGAAACTCTTTTAACACTTCGCCCGCTCCGGCCGCATTTTCGCAGGTGGCCGACCCGATCTGAACTCGAACCTTCCTGCTCTCTTCACGCTCAGAGACAATGTTTCGCGCCTGCTCCAGCAGAACCTGATATTGATTCATTACGTTTTCTGACGCCATGGAGACTCCCTGGAATTATGCGGACAACCGCTCTGACTATGCGTAACCCTAACTCGCCCCAGACAAGTTGGCGACCTGCTGTGGGGAGCAGACGAATAACTTTTTGCGCGCCTGTTAGAAATAGAGGTCTCTCGCGCCGCCGTCGATATTCGAGATCGCTAAACTCATCCGTTCCTTCAGATCGCGGTTGTCGAGTCCGTCAAGGATCTCGCGGATCAATTTTTCGCCGTGCGATTTTGTTTCGGGCGAAGCGAAATCGTTCAGATACTCCTTGAAGGTGAAGATTGCGTTCGGCATGCAGAACTGCTTGATGAGTCCGGGCTTCGCAAGATCCATAAAATCATTGCCGACCCGCCCCTTGCGGTAGCAGCCTGTACAGAACGATGGGATATATCCCTTTTCGACAATCGAGTTTATGACCTCCTGGAGGTTGCGGTGATCGCCCAGGGCGAACTGGCTTCCAGCGCAGGCGTCTTGATCGCCATAAGCGCCGGGATTCGTGCGCGATCCGGCTGATATCTGACTCACGCCATAACTATAAAGCTCGGTGCGCATCTGCTCGTTCTCGCGTGTGCTCAGGATAATGCCCGTGTAAGGCATCGCGATACGGATGATCGCAATGATCTTCTTGAAATCATCGTCGCTCACGGGATGAGGTATGTGCGAGACGAGAGGCGCGTTCTCAGCCGGCTCAATACGGGGGAAGCTCACCGTGTGAGGCCCGCACCCGAACAGCGCTTCAAGATGAGCTGCGTGTTCCATAATCGCGAGGATTTCGAAACGATAATCGGCGAGCCCGAAGAGCACGCCGAGACCGACATCGTTGATGCCGCCTTCCATCGCGCGGTCCATCACGGTCACCCGGTATTCATAGTCGGCTTTAGGCGTCCCTTTTGGATGGTATTTCCGATACATCACGGGGTCGTAGGTTTCCTGGAAACAGACGTAGGTGCCGATCTTTTCGGCTTTCAGTTTGGTGAAATCGGCAACCTCCATGGGGGCGAGTTCGAGATTGATCCGGCGGATATAGTTATTCCCCTCCCGGACGCCGTAGGCAGTCCGGATGGCTTCGCACATATAGTCGGTGTCATTCTGGGCGCTCTCGCCGCATATCAGAAGGATCCTCTTATGGCCTTCACGGAGCAGGGTCCGGACTTCGCGTTCGATTTCACCCATCGTGAGGATCTTGCGCTTCAGCGTTTTGTTGCTCTTGCGAAATGCGCAATAGGTGCAGTTGTTGTCGCAGACATTGCCGGTGTATAAAGGCGCGAACAGCACCAGGCGTTTCCCGTAGATCTCTTCCTTTACGTAATGTGCACAATCCATCATTTTCCGGATCTGGTCGGGGTCTTCGACGACAAGAAGGGATGCGACATCTTCGAGGGATAGCCCTTTGAGCTTGTGGGCTCGATCCAGGATCGCCTCCAACTCGTTCGAAGTCGGTTTCTTCTGATCAAGAAGTCCATAGAGCGCGTCGCGGTCAATGAAGCCCCTGCCTGATTGATGTCTGTTCGCTAAAACCATTCGTGTTCTCCTTATAATTTGTGAGAACGGATTTTACCTGGACTCCCTTGAGCCTTCCGAGCTTTCCCGTTGCGGAACCGATTTGGTCCGTGGTCCCCTCTACGATGAGTGAGATGACGTTCACGCCGTGGTCACGAAGAGGCATCCCCTGCCTGCCGAGCATGATATCGCTGTGGGCCGAGATGATGGCGTTGATCTGTGGAATGCTTGACTTGTCCGTGACGAGTATTGCGATTATACCGATTCTCTTCTCCATCAGAAATAACCTCTGGGTCCGAATGCTATCTGGAGTCCTCAAAAAGGATCAATCCGTTTCTCAGACGCTTTTAAGTATTGCACAAAGCTCGATTCTGTCAATCGGGAAACATCAAATGGAAAACACATTTGGTAAACGAGTTTGTCGTTTATCCGGGATGTTCTCGGACAAGCTAGTACAAGAAATTAATCGTAAGGGTGGAAGCATCCTTATGGTATTTTAAAGTATGGAATCGCGTCATATTTAAAAGCCTGAAAGGGAGGCAAAAGATGGCAAATAAACTTGAGATCTATAAATGCATGAAATGCGGGAATATGGTTGAAGTCCTGGTGGGTGGCGACGGTGAGCTTGTCTGCTGCGGAGAACCGATGAAACTCATGAATGAGAAAAACAAGGACGGCGCAGGAGAGAAGCACGTGCCCGTCGTCGAAGCGTCGGGTGACGGCGTTCTTGTCAAGGTGGGTTCCATTGCGCACCCGATGGACGCGGACCATTGGATTCAGTTCATCGAGATAATCAGGAAAGACGGGAAAATCGGCCGCAAGGATCTGAACCCCGGAGACAAACCGGAAGCTTATTTCGCAATAAAACCGGAAGAAATAAAAACGGTCCGGGAGTTTTGCAACAAGCATGGATTGTGGAGCATATAAATTCCGGATCGTCGCATCATCCGAAAGGGCTATGCCTTGTCGCCGATCAGAGGGAGGGCTTTGTCAATCGTGAAGTAAACGAGGAATCGGTTTTGTTTCTGGTACTCGTCGTCGGCAGGGCAACGTTCTCTTCGCTGGATTAGGTCGATCAACGGGCTGTTCTGTTCCTCCTTTGTTTTGGTGAGATAGAGTCGTTTCCCGTTGTAACCCTCCTCGGATTCCATGAAGAGATACACGGCGTGCGGATTGGATTGAAGATTCTGATGCGTTAATCGATCGGCCATAATAAAGGCAATGGAACCATCTTCAGAAAAATGAGGTTTGGCATATATGGCCGCGGTTAAGCGCCCGGTAGAATCCGCCGTGGCAATAACGCCCCGGCCTTTTGTTCTTTCAAAGTATTCGCTGAGTTGCATGATTTATACTCCTCTGGAAGTTTTTAAAAGATCTCCTGCAATGGACAATACCTATTTCGATATAGAAAATTCAAGTGGTTAAACCTGGAAACTACTGTTTTGTGTGGATAGGTTCGGAAAGTTTCTCGTCATTGAGGATAGAATGCGTTGGCTTTGTCTGCAATACCTGAACGCCACAGCGATGAACTCGCCGGTTTCTTTATCCGTGTATTGGATCTTTTTGGCATTGGCGGTTGGCAGCGCAGGAAATGTGTCTGCTGAAGAACGGAACTCGGCAGCAGAGAATCTATCGGCGCAGGCGATCGTCGACCGCGCTGTCGCTCGTGCGGAAGCTCAACATAACCTTCTGGTGGACGCCAAGTTCGAATCCCAGGTTTTTATGTCCATACAATCGCTGGGGGATGGCGGGCGGATTACAAATACAGAGCGGACAAGCTACCATCAATATCCGCTTCACGGAGCGCTCTTTGAAGAGCTGACGGCGCAAGACGGCAGAGCGCTCAATGCCCGGGAACGAAAAGCCGAAGAGAAGAATAAAACCAAGTTTATTCAAGAAGTTGAAAAAAGAAAGAAACGCGGCATGCATCCGCAGCCTATCAAGCGTCCGGGAATACGATTCGGCGATCAGTTGATGCGTCGTTATCGTTTTAAAATGCTTCGGACTGAAGAGGTTGGACCGCATCGATGTTGGGTAATCGCTTTTGAGCCCAAAGAGGGCGAACTGCCGGTTGAGGAAATGATGGATCATGCCTTGAACCAGTCGACCGGCGCGCTATGGGTGGCGCAAGATGATTACGGTCTTGTGCGCTTGGACTTTGTGATGCGCAAGCCCTTCAAATATTGGGCCGGATTGCTGGCGGTGATTCGCAATACTGAGGGGAGGCTCGATTTTCATCGCGTGGAACCCAATATCTGGATGCCATCTAATTTTGAACTGAAACTGGACCTGAACGTGATGCTGGTAAAAAACATACGCCGCTTCATAACAAAAAAATGGACGGATTATAAACGGACGGGTGGCGCCATAGGCATCGAACAATTCAAAAGGTATAGAATCCATCCTTCCGGTGTATTAGCGATCATCGGTTCAACTTCCAGATTGCAAAATTAAGCGCCGTAGCGAAACTGACCCATAACCAGTACGGAGCCAGAAGCACTCCGGCGGCAGGAGAGATTTTCCAGAAGGAAATGAGCGTTGCCAGAATAGCCGCCCACAAAGGAATGATATCCAATAAGCCGGCCATTGGATTTTTCAGTCCAAAAAAGAGAGGCGACCATGCGGCGTTGAGAATCAGTTGAAAAACGAATAATGCCAGAGAGCGGTTAACGCAGGCAAATTCCCGCTTGCGCCAGACAAGCCATGCGGCGATTGCCATCATGAAATAGAGAATAGTCCAGACGGGCCCGAATAACCAAGCTGGAGGATTCCACGAAGGTTTTTGGATAGTCGGATACCAATCACGTACAGAACTGGTCGTGAAGGCTGCGCTCAAACCTGCGACTGCAAAGCAAACCGCAAGGAACAATCCCAACACGGCTAATGCATGCCAATTCTTCACAATGGTTTCTCTCTGCTTTCTGCCGCCCGGCCGATACCGCGCAGCATTCCGGAAAACACAAACTGGTGAAACAGGTATAAAGAATACCAGTATAAAAGCCCTTTCAAGCCTGCGGGATCGAAGATGGCGGTTTGCCGGATCATAGAACCCTTAGCATCCCCGGTAACTTCGAACTCCAGCCAGGCGCGGCCGGGCGTCTTCATTTCCGCCGCTAATCGCAGCCTATGCTCCGGTTCAAACGCTTCCACACGCCAGCAGTCAAGGGTGTCGCCGATTGTCAAATGAATGCTGTCGCGCCTTCCCCGTCGCATCCCTACGCCGCCCATAAGCAAGTCAATCCAGCCGCGGAGGCTCCAAATCCAGTTGCCGTAGTACCAGCCGGTTGAGCCGCCAATGCGCTGAATGGGCGCGAACGCGGCCTGGGGCGGCGCCTGCACTTGAAGCTTTCGCGAATCGACAAGCCGATTGCCGAAGCGCACCCCGCCCCAGCGGGGGACCGGACCGGCAGATGAAAGCGCATCCGACCAGTGCGTTTCGGAATATTCGCGATCCTCGTTGCGCAGCGCTTGCGCGATAGCTTCCTGCATTCCCACAGGTCGGACGGCGAACGTCCGCAGGGCGGCGTCATTCTGCACAACGGTGGGATGCCGAATGCTTTCGATCAGTTTCCGGCCGACGCGCGCATACACAGGCGTAACCAGCCCCAGCCACAGGCTGGACAGACGAGGCGTCAAAACCGGCACCGGTATCATGAGCCGGCGCAAGTCGCGTTGACGTGCGTATTCACGCATCAAATCACCGTAGGACACCTGATCCGGGCCGCCGATTTCAAAGATGGTGGATCCGGATATGCCAATGTCAAGCGCAGCACGCAAGTATTGCAGTACGTTCTCGACCGCGATAGGCTGGGCCAGGACTGTCACCCAACGCGGCGTGATCATAACCGGGAGGCGTTCCACCAAAGCGCGGATCATCTCGAATGAAATACTGCCCGATCCCAGGACAATCGAAGCTCGAAACTCAATTACAGGAATGCCCGATTGCCGTAGTATCTCACCGACTTCCTGACGGCTTCGCAGATGAGGGGATAGCTTGGCGAGGCGGTTGCCTAATCCCCCTAGGTAGATAATCCTCTGAACTTCAGCAACACGGGCTGCTGCTGCAAAGTTATCAGCCGCTTGGCGATCCGTCTCTTCAAATCCATGGGCAGTGCCCAGGGAATGTACAAGATAATAGGCCGTATGGACGCCGGTCATCGCTTTCTTGAGCGATTCGATATCCAGCAAATCACCTGCAACAACCTCAATGCAGGATCCGACGCGACCACGCAGAAATTCCGGCCGCCGGACAATGCAGCGCGCCGGATATTGTTCAGATTCTAATCTCCTGAGAAGCCGCCCTCCAACATAGCCGGTAGAACCTGTAAGAAGAACCAATGGTTTCATAATTTGTTTATTTCATCTTTCCCGATCTGCTTCGAAAAAGAATCTTGAGTTATTTAGAATTTATATTTGTCCATAATAGCATTATAGACGGCTTTATCCTACAAGATGACTATTCCAGCCGGCATTCAATTTGAGGTAATATAACCCTTTGGATTCACAGACGCTTCATGGAATCCTTTTCCTTGCTGAACAACGAACTCATGATTGGTTGATAATCACTATGAAACGAATTTTGACGGGCGACAGACCTACCGGGCCGCTCCATATCGGCCATTATTTCGGTTCGCTGCAGGACCGGGTCAATCTGCAGAACGAGTATGAAACCTACGTGTTGATCGCCGACGTCCAGGCGTTGACCGACAACTTCGAAACGCCGGAGAAAGTGCGTGACAACATCGTCCAGGTGACGCTGGACTACCTCGCGGTGGGCATCGACCCGGCCAAAGCGACGATTGTCATCCAGTCCAAGATGCCGGCCATCGCCGACCTCACCGTTTACTTCATGAACCTGGTGACGGTGGCGCGGGTCGGGCGCAACCCCACGGTCAAGGAAGAGATCAAGCAGAAGGGTTTAGGCGAATCGCTGCCGTTCGGGTTCTTCGCCTATCCGGTATCGCAGGCTGCGGATATCCTGGCCTTCAACGCCGACTTGGTCCCAGTGGGGGATGACCAGTTGCCGATGATAGAAATGACCCGTGAAATCGCCCGGGACTTCAACCGCATCTATGGCCAGACCTTTGTTGAACCCCAAGCCAAGGTAGGGTCCTTTGGACGGCTGAAAGGGTTGGATGGCGATGCCAAGATGAGCAAGTCGCTGAACAACGCGATTTATCTCAAGGACAGCGAGGAAGAGATCGCGAAGAAGGTGATGGCGGCTTACACCGATCCCACCCGCGTCCGCAAGACTGACCCGGGACATCCTGAAGGCTGCATGGCTTACGCCTACCACGGCATCTTCACCAAGGATCTGCAGGAGAAGATCCACGAGGAGTGCCTGGCCGGGCAGCGCGGCTGCGTCCAGTGCAAGAAGGAGTTGGCGGCCAACCTCAACGCGTTCCTGAAGCCGATCCGTGAGAAACGCCAGGCGCTGGAGCGCGACATGGCCTACGTCCGAAGCGTGCTGAACGCAGGGATCAAGCGGGGCCTTGAGACATCGGATGCGGTGCTGGACGCCGCGCTGCGGGCGATGAAGATCGACTACCGAGACATCCTGTCGTAGTCTTCATAAGACTAATCGGGAATATCCCATCGAACCGGCAAGCTGAATAGCCAAACTAATAGGATGCGCGATATGGAACCCTGCGGCTGCTTCCTTTATTTGCTCCCGAGGATCGGAAAACCGCGATCACGCATTAGTGCATTCGTATCCACGTCGCGCCCACGGAAAGTGCGGAACGCGATGGCCGGGTCCACGGTGTTTCCTTTACTGAGCACATTGGTGTAAAAGCTTTTGGCGACTTCAGCATTCCAGGCTGCTTTGCCCTGCGTGAATGCTTCCCATGCATCTGCGGTAAGCGCATCCGCCCACAGATAGGAGTAATATCCGGCCGCGTAACCCTCGCCCGAGAAGATGTGCGAAAACTGCGGCATGCGGTGCCGCATTGGCAGCTCCTTCGGCATGCCCAACGCAGCGAGGGTTTCCCGCTCGAATTTGTCGGGATCGAGATCCCCAGGGTCCGCCACGGTGTGCAGATTCATATCTACCAGCGCGCTTGCCAGATATTCAGTAGTCGCGAAGCCCTGGTTGAATGTTGCTGCTTTGCCGATCTTCTCTACCAAGTCTTTGGGTATAGCTTTTCCTGTCTTGAAGTGCAGAGCGAACCGGTTCAGCACTTCGGGGGTAGAAAGCCAGTGTTCATTGATCTGCGAGGGCAGTTCAACGTAATCGCGCGCTACCGCGGTCCCCGAAAGCGAAGGGTACGTTACATCGGAAGCCAATCCATGCAAGGCATGGCCGAACTCATGGAACATGGTTTCGGCGTCGTCCCACGAAATCAGCACCGGCTCACCCGGCGCGCCCTTTACGAAATTCGAGTTGTTCGAGACAATCGAAGTTATCTCTCCTGCCAGGCGCTGTTGGCTCCTGTAATCGCTCATCCACGCGCCGGAGCGCTTCCCCTGCCGTGCGTAGGGATCGAAATACCACAAGCCGACGTGCTTGCCATTGCGCTTTACTTCCCACACACGCACATCCGGATGATAGACGGGCGCATCGGATATCGGTTGAAACTGGAATCCGTAAAGCTTGCCCGCAGTCCACATCATGGCCTCGCGCAGTTTCTCGAGCTGCAGATATTCCTTTACCTCGCTGGAATCGAGATCATATTTTGCCTTGCGCGCCTTCTCGGCGAAAAAGCGATAATCCCACGGCTCGATGGCGATCGTCGCGCCTCCTTTGTGTGCGATGGCCTGCATGTCCGCCACTTCTTCTTTCACGCGCGCCACAGCCGCCGGCCATATCTTTTTCATCAGCGCCATTGCAGCTTCCGGGGTTTTGGCCACCTGTTTTTCAAGCGCCCGGTGCGCAAATGTCGTATAGCCCTGCAGTTTTGTCCGTTCGGCGCGCAGTTTCAGGATCTCCGTGATGATCCGGTTATTGTCGTATTTATCTCCGTTGTCTCCTCGGCTGTAATAGGCGCGCCAGACTTTTTCGCGCAGAGAGCGCTCGGTGGAGTAGGTGAGAAACGGTTCCATCGAGGAGCGGGTATTCAGCACCGCGTACTTGCCCTGTTGTCCGCGCTGCGTCGCCGCTTCCGCCATGGCTTGGACCTGGCTTCCCGGAAGCCCGCCCAGCTGGTCCTTGGTCAGATAGAGCACATAACTTTCTTCGTCATGGAGCAGGTTGTTGCTGAACTTCGTATAGAGATTCGCCAGTTTCTTATTGATCGCAGCTACTGCCGCCTTTTGCTCAAGGTTGAGCTTGGCGCCTTCGCGAAGAAAATTTGTGTAGTAATCCCACACCAGTCGTTGCTGTTCGGGCGAAAGCCCGGCGCTTTCCCGCGCCTGGTAAATCTTCTCGATACGGATAAACAATCGGAGGTTCTGCATGATGGCGTCGCGGTGCTCGGCAAGCTTCGGAGCCATCTCCATTTCCACCGCCCGGAATGCATCGGACGACATGGTGTCGGACCACACGTTGTAGACGGCGGTCACACGATCCAGCATTTTGCCGCTGCGTTCCAACGCGGCGATTGTGTTTTCAAAAGTCGGCGCCTCGGCGCTGGCTGCGATCTTCTCCACATCTGCGAGCCCTTGAGTCATCGCCTCTGTGAGGGCAGGCTTGAAGTGCTCTACCTTGACCCGGTCAAACGGCGGCGTTCCGCCATAGCGGCCACTCCATTGCGCAAGCAGGATGTTCCGGGTTCCGGACAACGTCGAAGCGCCTTTATTTGATTTCGAGCAGGCGACGGTCGCCAATACGGCTAAAACGAGAATCAATACGGCGGCGACGAAGAGCGCTTTTTGAGAAGACAGCAACAAACTCATGGGTTTTCCTTTCATCCAATCAGGGAACTGCTTTGCTGGGACATGGATCCCATGCGTTGGAAGTTTGGCCCGCAGCGCCGGGGCATGGAAAGAAGATAGACTACCGACAAGCAGCGCTCCTGCTCCCTATTTTGCGCCTATGCGCCGCAACTCCGCCTGGTTTAGGGCGATTCTAGCGGACGCCAGCTTCCGGTAATATTTTTTGATCTTCTCGGCGTCTCCTGCGGCGACCGCCTTCACCAGGTCTCCTTCCAGTTCTGCAACTTCCAGGAGCTTGTAATAGTCCAAGGATTCCTTGAAATGGGCCAGAACGATTAGTCCTGTAAGAAGCGGATGATTATTGGTCACATTGGCGTCGTTGAACCGGATGCCATGTTCCAGTTCCACTTCCAATCCTGAACGGAAATCATCCAGGGCGATTTTCAGCTTCGAGCTGTTTACCAGCGATAAAATCGTTTTTGCTTCTCCAGGCGGGATTTGAGACTGCTTAAGTTTCGTCCAGTCCCTGATCTTGAGTTCCCTGCATATCCGTCTTACTTCTTCAGTCGTAACATACTGCGGCATTTTCATAGTCTTACTCCGATCCTTGTCCGTAATTCAGTTGAACATTCATCCAAATCCACGATCCATCGAATTTAACTCTACCTTGAGGTCAAAGACAATCGGAGAATGAACGGAGAACAACGGTTGTAATGGGAGATAACATGCGATCCGAACAGCCGCCTGTTCCTAACAAAACCGGCTCTTTCAAACGCTTCACAAAAAAACCATCTTGTATTTTACACAGAAGTTGTAGATAAAACGCTGTCCGACACTGGGCATCCTCGTTTAAGGAGAAATGAACAATGGGACTGCGGATAACAACCTTAAGTGAAAACACCGCCTCCATCGATGATTTTATCGCTGAGTGGGGATTAAGCATTCTTGTCGAAACTGAGAAAACCAGTGTTCTGCTTGATACAGGCCAGGGGCATTCCTGCGTCCATAATGCAGACACTCTTGGCGTTGAGTTGTGGAATATAGATAAAATTGTTCTGAGCCACGGTCACTTCGACCATACGGGGGGCTTGCGTGAAGTGTTGCGCCGGATGAGAAAGAAAGTGGAAATAATAGCCCATCCGGATATCTGGCAGGCCAAATATTCACGTCGCAAGAGTAACGAGCCCAGGTACATCGGCATTCCTTTCTGCCAAAATGAGCTGGAAAGCCTCGGCGCTATATTTCTTCTCGATGATAAACCGGTGAAAATCGACGACTCCATAATGACCACCGGTGAAATCCCGATGGTCGATTCTTTTGAAGAGGTGGATTCTGCTCTTTTTGTAAAGAAGGATACTGTCTGGAAGCCGGATGTGGTCATGGATGATCAGGCTCTAATTATTAAAACGGAGGCAGGTCTGGTTATCATCCTGGGCTGTGCGCACCGGGGCATGATGAACACCATTTACCATGCCAGGGAGTTGACGGGAGAAGAGAGAATATGTGCAGTGATTGGCGGATCTCATCTGATCAGCGCTTCGGAAGAGCGTTTCCGTCAGACGGTTGCCGCTTTACAGGATCTGGGCTCTCCAATGCTGGGCTTGTGCCACTGTACCGACCTGAAAGCGATCAGTTTCTTGGCTCAGGAATTTGGGGATAACTTTATCTTTAACAAGGCCGGCTCGGTTATCGAAATCCCTTAAGCCGGGGCGCCGGAGCGCAGCGAAAAATTAAGCCTCAACGAAATATGCCGCAGAGCAATTGTCCCTCGATGTTGGGTCTGTCCTGTGGTTAACTAATGTATTCGGTTATCTTGTACTGGAGGGCGGAACATGATTCGAGTAAAGCTGATTGGGGCGGGCGGATACGGTGGAATCGGGCTGGTTGAATTGCTGATGCGGCATCCCGAAGCTTCTTTGGCGGCTCTGGTGGATGTGCAGGGGATCGGCGGGAAACTGAGCGACATGTGGCCGTACCTGCGAGGCTATTGCGACCAGGTTATCCTGGCGCCGGACTCCGCCGAGGCAAAAGCTGTGGAGGCCGATGTCGCAGTTTGCGCCACGCCGGATGGAGTTGGACAGGGTGCGGCTCCGGCGGAAATTGCGGCTGGTCGCAAGGTAATCGATTATTCCGGAGACTACCGGTTTAACTCGATTGAGCTTTACCGTGATTACGCTACGCGCATTGCGCGGGACCCGGTACATAAGGCGCCGGAACTCCTGAAAGAGAGCGTTTATGGGCTCACCGAAATTCACCGGGACGCAATAAAAAAAGCCCGCATCGTAGGGAATCCCGGCTGTTTTGCCATGAGCTGCATTTGTGGATTGTGGCCTGCCGTGAAGAACAGTCTGGTGGAACTTCAAGGCATCTGTTGTGACTGCAAGACCGGGGTGTCCGGAGCCGGCAAAAAGCCTGCTCCCGGCCTGCACTTTCCTGAACGCTATGACAACAGCAATGCCTACCGCCTCTCCGGTCATCAGCACGTTATGGAAATTGAGCGCGAACTCAGTAATTTGGCAGGCAGGTCCGTGCGCGTGACATTTACACCGCAGATCGTGCCAATGGTGCGAGGAATTCTGTCAACTCTCTACGGCCGACTTCCGGAGGGGGTCACCCATAAGCGGATTCTGGAGTCCTACCGGGACGCTTTCGCCAGGGAGCCATTTTTGCAAGTGCGTGATTTCGATGAACCCGTGGGAACAAGCGACGTGCGCGGTTCGAATCGGCTCATCCTTACTATCGCTACCGATGAACGCACAGGTGTTTTTCGCGTCATTAGTCACGTGGATAACCTTGTCAAAGGCCAGGCAGGTTCGGCGCTTCAGAACCTGAATGTGATGTTCGGATTGCCTGAGACGATGGGGCTGGACTTGCCCCCTCAACACCCTTAGTCAACAAGGGAAGCACGTAGAAGGAGCTATAATCCCAACTCCAAGTTACAAGCTTTCTTTCGCATGCCGGCTTAAATCGTAAACCAGAACAAGCGATTTGCGGGCTTTATCATAAACAGCCTTTTTCTCAAGAGGGAGGTCGTTGATGCCGCCTTCGGAGAACCCGAGATCAAGGAACCAGTCCGCGGTGTGGGTTGTGAGGAGGAAAACTTTTACCAGATTGAGGCTGCGCGCTTTTTCAAGGAGGAAGGCGACGATTTTCTTTCCGATGCCGTAATTGGCATACGTCTTGTCCACTGCAATGCCTGCAATTTCACCACTCCTATCCGAAAACAAATGCAAAGCGCCGCAAGCGCGGACCGTTCCATCTACTTCGTGAATAGCGTAGTCGGCGATTCGCGCTTCCAGATCGTCACGACGACGCCGGATGAGGACATTCTCTTTGATGAAAGGCCGCATAACCTTAAGGATGTCCGGGATATCGGCATAGACAGCTCCACGGATATTCTCGTGCGGATCGGCGTATATCATCGTGCCGAGGCCGCGGTTGGAGAAAATTTCCTTTAGGAGCATGCCGTCTTCCCGGCCATCGATGATATGGACGCGTTCGATATCGGCCTGGCAGGCTCTGTATGCGTGAGAGACAAGCTCATAGTGGTCGGACTTCTCATGGTTCTTGTTGAGATCGAGGAAGCTTTTTGCCTGCGGGGCGGTAAGTTGGGAGATGACGTTGCCGGCAGTTACCTCCACGCCAGGCGGCAGGTTGAAACCGTCGGCCGTGATTCCTCCGAAATCTGTAATGAAGAAAAGCTTGGAAGCATGAAGTTCCGAGGCGATGGTGAACGCAAGCTCAGAGGAAGAGATGTTGTAGGGCTTGCCTGTGCCCGACCATCCGATGTTGGGGAATATAGGAATGAAGCCTGCAGAGAGCAGATTTTCAATAATATCAACCTTGATTTTTTCTACTGCGCCCGAGCTCTGATAATCGATTCCATGAATGACGCCCAGCCGGTGTGCTTTGACCCAATTGCCGATAATGGCGTCGCATCCGTCTTCGGAGAGCAGTGTCATAATCCGGTTGGAAATGTCAAAGGCTGCCATCTCCACAAAAGGCATAGCCTCCGAAGGAGTGACACGTGTGCCTGCCGCTGTGTCGTAGGCAATATTGGAGGCGGCAAGCATTTCATCGATGTGTTTGCGAGCTCCCGGAACCAAAGCGATCCTAATTCCCATTTTTTTAAGAAGCACGATGTCCTTGATCAGGAGAGGGAAGAGAGAATGCTCCAAAAGCCTTCCTTCGATGCGGATGACAAAAGTGTGATTTTTAAACCGGTTTATATAGCTGAATGCCGTGCGAATTGTGTCAACCTGATCGGTTAAAGAAGATAGATCGATGTCCATGTGTCGCCTCGCTTTCAAAAGACGTTAGTGCGTGGCGTATCAATTGTCAACAAGATGGCATATTTTGCGCAACGCGCCGGAGATCATGCAAAAATTGCATTCAATGCCGGATAGCTGCAATATGTTGGCGCTTTCCGGAGATAACAAATACAATAGCGCTTTCTACCGTAAAAGCGACCGGAAGCGGCGCATCTCTTTGTCGGCCCAGGCCGGGGTGGTCGGTCCGGATCCGGAGAGGCTTGTACCTGATTGTGACTGATCTGAGCGGGAGAGCATCGATCCCGACAGGAGCATCATTCCATGGAAAAACGGTTTTGGAAAGTTAAGGCAAATACAGTTGTAATCCCTGAAAAGAAACACGATGTGCAGAAGGAACGAACCTGCCTTTCCCCAAGCCTCTTTTTGTCGGCCATTGCCGTGTTTGCCGGGGCTTCGGTCATGATCATAGAACTTGCCGGCATCAGAATATTGGCGCCCTGGT
>CAYTYP010000004.1:143198-155172 GCA_964441405.1 uncultured Acidobacteriota bacterium | reverse complement strand
GTGCCATGTATAGCATCAATCACCCACAGTGTCAACTGTGTCCTGCAGCGAGGGCAGAGCCGGGGAATCTCCCAACGGATTAGGCCCGGAGGCCTGAACAAAATCACTGTGGAATTCCGACGCCACGCCCCGATCCGGATAAAATTTATAATGATATCTTCCGTTCCGGTCGATTATATATCCATCCCCCAAGGGAGAGTTGTACGCTATGAAATCGAAAAATCTCCATCGCCTATATCATGAATCGGAAGGCAAAGGGCTTATTGGATGCATGTTCTCCATTGCGCTTTTAGTAGTTGCAATTTTTCTTGGGATAGTGCTGGGTCCGGCATACTACAATAACTTAAATTTTGAATCGGACGTAAAAACTGAAGTGAGCAGGGCCGGGGCCCATCTCTTTGACACGGAAACCATGGCCAAGGACATTCTTGACCTGGCCCGCAGAAACGAAATCAATCTCAAAAGACAAGACATCCAGGTAGAACGATCCGCAGGGAAATTGCATGTCACGGTAAGCTATTCCGTTCCCGTCGATCTCCTGGTAACCAAGCGCCAATTAAATTTCGAGATTGATGTCTCCACCTTTGTCGGGTCTTTATAGAACATCCGATTGTCTTTTAATTCCTCTGTTGATTGAAGAATCCAGCTGATTTAAAGTTTCTGTAAATATGATCCGCCAAAGGAATATCTTCAGGGAGCTATTTCTTTCTGCCGGCCTGCTGATCATGGCTGTTGGTTGGTTTGCATCCGGCTGCAGTCCTAAAATTGTGCGCGTCGAGGTTTCGACAGAGGATCTGGCCAGGGCGGATGAAGCGTTTCGTGAAGGGAATATCGCTTTCAACAACAAGGATTTTTATCCCGCTCTGATAAAATATCTTGAGGCGGTCCGGTTGAATCCCAATAATGAAATTATATTGAATCGCCTTGGGATCGCCTACACTCAATTGAATTACTATCACGAAGCAGTGGACGCCTTCCAGCGATCCATTCAGCTGAATCGCAACTATGCCTATTCCGTTAATAATCTTGGCTCTGCATTCTTCGCGCTTCGAGAATTAAGAAAGGCGGAAAAAAGTTTTAAAAAAGCTATCCGAATCAATACCAAGGAAGCTTCTTTTCACATGAATCTCGGCGCGTTGTATTACGAAAAGAAAAACCCGGACAAAGCCTTAGCTGAATGGCGCAAAGCCTTGGATTTGGATCCGGAAATCTTTAACAATCCCAGCGGGATCAGCCTTTCTATCACCGGCCAGCATAGTTTCTTGAAAGACAGGGATTATTTATTTGCCCGCATTTTCGGTTCCCAAGGCGATGCGACAAAAGCAATCGAATACCTCGAGAAGGCTGTTTTGAATGGATTTTCCGATCTCATCGCCATTGAAAAACAGTCCGATTTTAATTCAATCCGGAAAGAAGAAGCTTTTATCGAGTTCATGAAAAAAGCTCTTTTGTTGATGGGAGCAAAAAAAGAGGGCAAAAGCGACCTACCCTCAGCGATTATCGTCCATTAGCTCAATCAAACAGGCGGCGAGCAAAGGAATCATGATTTCATGATGGCCGGTTAGAGGAATCCCTCGGCCTCCGTTCATTACGGGCCTTTTAATAACATTTTCCATCGGACGGTAGTGCTGGATAAAATCCAGATTGGCGGTTGTAAAATCCTGCAATTTTCGCCCGCTGTTGCGCACAAGAGCAACGCATTTTAGAAAAACTTCGGGCAGAGTCACGGCGGATCCGCAGTTTAAATAAACTCCGCCTTCATCCAGATTCGCAATCATAGCGGCGAAAAGGCGGAAATCGCGATGACTGCCTTCTCCGATATCCGAGGGCGAAACGTTTGGATGATTGTGGATAATATCAGCCCCGATCGTTACATGAACCGTTACCGGAATCTTTCGCAAATATGCCTGCAGGAGCAAACTATATCCGCCGAAAGCAGGCGCTAATTTTTGCAGGCGCCGCCCTATGGATTCTCCTATTCCCAGCCCGTCTGAGACCCCTTCTTTTATGGCTTGATTGATCTCATAACCGGTCTCTTCGGCCATGCCGAAAGCTCCCGTTTGGAGCTGAACTTCGACGTCTTCGCTTGTCGAGCCGATTGCGGCAATCTCGAAATCATGAATGAGACAAGACCCGTTAAGCGCCAGGGATGTAACTAAGCCTTTATCCATCAGATCAACAATAATCGGCGCCAACCCTGTTTTGATGACATGTCCGCCTAAGCCCCACAGGATGCTCTTCCCTTTTTTCTTTGCATCTACGATGGCAACGGCAAGATCTTTGAGCTTTTGAGCGCCCAGAATAGCCGGCAGACTTTGCAGGAACTCCGAGAAGGCGGCGCCTTTTTTGAATGGCCGGGAGAACTCATGAATTCCAACTTTGCTCGAGCGGTCTTTTAACTTATAGCTTTGAATATGGTTGAGATCGAAAGGCTTAACGCCATATTGCGACATGAAGGATCAAAGTCCTTTCATAAATTCATCCGACAGGGCGCATAGAATATGCCCTGCCATAATATGAATCTCCTGAACCCGCGCGGATGATTTATATGGAACATTAAGGTGGTACTGCACTAAAGGACCCAGTTTTCCACCGTCATCGCCAGTCAGCCCTACTGTTATCAGGCCCATTTCTCGAGCAACTTCCGTAGCAGCCAGCACATTAGGGGAATTGCCGCTTGTAGAAAGACCTATCGCAACATCCCCTTTTCGACCGAAAGCGCGCATTTGTCTTACGAATATCTGGTCGAAACCATAGTCATTCCCTACTGCGGTCAGGATAGAAGTATCGGTTGTCAGCGCAATAGCAGGCAACGCCCTTCGTTCCCGCTGAAATCTGCCCACCCACTCTGCAGCAATGTGTTGGGAATCGGCAGCGCTGCCCCCATTCCCGTACAGAAGCAGTTTGTTCCCGCATTCCAACGCCGTAATAATCTCACGAGCCACTTGGGCAATGGTCTCCTCGTTGGCGCTGAAGAATTTCTTTTTAAGTTCAAGGCTTTCAGCTACTGCTTTCCGAATAGCTTCGATCATGGGATGAAAGATCCGACAGCCTGGATATGAAGTCAAGTCAAATGATTGTTTCCGGAAACGGACAATTTGACTACCATACCCCTATCTGTTAGATTACAAAGTTTATACCCCGGCCGGAGATGATCTCCAATGTTCAGTACCATTTTAACCAAAATAGTAGGCAGCAAAAACGATCGCGACCTGAAAAAGATAACTCCGCTGGTTCAAAGAATAAACGAACTGGAACCGGAAATGGCGCGTCTCACCGATATACAATTGGCTGAGCTGACGCCAAAATTCCGGGAGCGTCTTGCAAAGGAAGAAACACTGGATGACATTCTCCCTGAAGCATTTGCCGCCGTGCGGGAGGTTTCCAAGAGAACACTGCATATGCGTCATTTCGACGTCCAGCTTATTGGCGGAGTCGTTTTGCATCAAGGACGCATATCCGAGATGAAGACCGGAGAAGGAAAAACGCTTGTCGCTACTCTCCCAGCCTACCTCAATGCACTGGAGGGAAAAGGCGTTCATATCGTTACCGTAAACGATTACCTGGCCGGCCGCGACGCCGATTGGATGGGCAATATTTATCGCGCCCTCGGTCTTACGGTTGGCTGCATTCAACACCCCCTTACGGATGAAGAACGCAAGACCGCCTACCTGGCGGATATAACTTACGGCACTAATAACGAGTTCGGATTTGATTATCTCCGTGACAATATGAAATACGAGCTCGTGGATTGCGTCCAAAGGGGCTACAACTTCGCGATAGTCGACGAGGTGGACTCCATTCTCATCGACGAAGCGCGAACGCCTCTCATTATTTCAGGACCGGCGGAAGAATCAACCGACAAATACTACAAAGCCAACAAGATTGTTCCAAGGCTGAAACGCGATATAGATTTCCAAGTCGATGAAAAAGCCCGGACGGTAAACCTGACAGAGGAAGGCGTAGAAAAAGCAGAAAAGCTTCTGGCGGTTGGGAATCTGTATGAACCTCAAAATATGGAATGGGTTCACCATACCTACCAGGCGTTAAAGGCCCACCTTCTCTTTAAAAGAGATGTCGATTACATGGTTAAGGACGGCGAAGTATTGATTGTGGATGAATTCACCGGCAGGCTCATGCCGGGTCGCCGTTACAGCGATGGGCTGCATCAGGCTCTGGAAGCCAAGGAAAACGTCAAGATTGAAAGAGAGAACCAGACGCTCGCTACCATAACCTTCCAGAATTATTTCAGGATGTACAAGAAACTCGCCGGCATGACTGGAACTGCCGAGACCGAAGCGGAAGAATTTTATAAGATCTACAAACTGGAAGTGAATGTAATCCCAACGAATAGGGAACTCATCCGCGTCGAATATTCAGACGTCATTTACCGGACAGAACGGGAGAAGTACAACGCCGTAGTCAATGAAATCAAGGATCTGCATGAAAAAGGCCAGCCCGTGCTGGTAGGCACCATCTCCATTGATAATTCGGAGAAGCTGAGCGCATTGCTGAAAAGGCAAGGCGTGCCCCATGTGGTTCTGAATGCCAAATACCACGCCAAAGAAGCAGAAATTGTGTCCCAAGCAGGCCGTAAGAAAGCTGTAACCATTGCAACCAATATGGCCGGCCGCGGAACCGACATTCTTTTAGGCGGCAATCCCGACGCGTTGACTCTGCAGACATTGCACGAAAAGGGATCGGACGCCGCAACGCTTCCCAAAGAGGAACTGGCCCGCATCAAGCAGCACTGGATTGACGTTTGTCAAAAAGAGCACAACGAGGTCATTTCTTTGGGCGGGATGCACATTCTGGGAACCGAGCGGCATGAGGCGCGGCGCATCGACAACCAGTTACGTGGGCGTTCAGGCAGGCAGGGCGACCCCGGTTCATCCAGATTCTATCTTTCCTTGGAAGATGATCTCATGCGGATTTTTGCCAGCGACCGCATATCGGGGATCATGCAGTCTTTGGGCATGGATGAGGGAGTTCCAATTGAAAGCAAGCTTATAACTCGCCAAATCGAAAGAGCTCAAAAACAGGTTGAAGCGCGCAATTTCGAAATCCGCAAACACCTGCTTGACTACGATGATGTAATGAACAAACAGCGTGAGGCTATTTACGCCATCAGGCGAGAACTTTTAGAGGGAACCGATCAGAAGGAGTACATCCTGGAACTTGCCAACGACATCGTACTCGATCTGATGGATAAATATATTCCCAGGCAAAAGCCTCCGGACACCTGGGATCTGGAAGGATTGCGGGTCGGCGTCGGCAACCAGTTTGGGATTGATATCGCCCAGTTAGGCGTTGATCTGAAAAATCCGACATACGAAGAGCTGGGAGGAAAGCTGCCGGACGCCGTTCGGAACGCCTACGAAGAAAAGGGAAATAAATTCGGACCCGAATACATTCGCAGCATCGAACGCATGATCATGCTTCAGGTCCTGGATACGCAGTGGAAAGACCATCTTTTTTCCCTGGATCATTTAAAAGAAGGCATCGGCCTTCGAGGCTATGGCCAACGAGATCCGCTGATCGAATATAAGAAGGAAAGCTTCAATATGTTCGAGGAACTCCGAACAAGAATGGAAGAGGAGACAATACGGTATCTCTATCTTTTCGAACCGATCAGCAGAGAAGAACAGGATGCTCGCGAAAGAGAACGCGAAGAAGCGCGTCGGAAAGCCCGGGAGCAAAGCCTGGTTTATAGCGCAGGCGATTCAGACGGCGGCCCTGCAGTTCCCGCCAAGCGGGAACAAGTCAAAGTCGGTAGAAATGATCCTTGTCCCTGCGGTAGCGGTAAAAAATTTAAAAAGTGTCATGGAGCATAACAGCGTTTCCCGTTCAACATCCAGGTTTGGTTTACTCATTATTTATTGATGGTTTTTAACGGAGAATCGGAAATCGGAACGCTATAAAATAGGGATGATTAACCGGCAAATACGAGGCTATTTATGGTGAGAGATTCTATTATACGAGAAGCGCTGACTTTTGACGACGTGCTTTTGGAGCCTGCAAAAAGCGATGTGCTCCCATCCGAAGTCGATATAAGCACCCGCCTTACCAAGAATATCCCGCTGAATATACCCCTCCTGAGCGCAGCCATGGACACCGTAACCGATTCGCGGATGGCAATTGCGATGGCTCAACAGGGTGGGATGGGAATCATCCACAAGAATATGGCCATCGATGCGCAAGCGGATGAGGTGGACCGGGTCAAGAGATCGGAAAGCGGGATGATCGTAAATCCCATCACGATGTCTCCGGAGCAGAAGATCCATGAAGCCGTGGAAATGATGAAAAAATATAAAATTTCCGGCTTGCCCATCACTTCAAATGGCAAACTCGTTGGAATTTTGACCAATCGCGACCTCAGGTTCGAAACTCGTCTGAATATAAAAATTTCAGATTTAATGACAAAGGAAAACCTGATCACCGTTCCGGTCGGAACTACCTTGGAAGAAGCTGAAACCATACTGCATCGCCACCGAGTCGAAAAACTTCCTGTCGTGGACAGTAAATACCGGCTTAAGGGATTAATCACCGTCAAAGACATCCAGAAAAAAATTGCCTATCCAATCGCCTGTAAAGACGCTTTGGGCAGGCTGCGGGTTGGCGCCGGCATCGGAGCCACCGGCGATTTCATCGAAAGAGCCGCCGCTTTGAGCAAAGCAGGCGTGGATGTATTGGTGATCGATACCGCCCATGGGCATTCAACGAGGGTTATCGAAGCTATCAAACGAGTAAAACAAAAATTTCCCGAAGTCAGTCTGATCGCGGGAAACGTAGCTACGGAAGAAGGAACTCTGGCATTGGCAAAGGCAGGAGCGGACGCTGTTAAAGTCGGGATGGGCCCAGGCTCGATCTGCACTACAAGAGTAGTGAGCGGAGCCGGAGTCCCGCAAATCACCGCCATAATGGATTGCTCCAAAGCGGCCCACCGGGCCGGAATCCCCATTATCGCCGATGGCGGCATCAAATTCTCAGGAGACATTGCGAAAGCAATTGCGGCTGGAGGAGACTGTGTAATGATCGGTTCGCTTTTTGCCGGGACGGATGAAAGTCCCGGCGAAGCTGTTCTCTACCAGAACCGAAGTTATAAAGTGTACCGCGGCATGGGTTCTCTTGAAGCCATGAAGGCGGGCAGTCGTGATCGGTATGGCCAGGAAGGCGCTTTCTTTGAAGGGAAACTGGTTCCCGAAGGCATCGAAGGCATCGTCCCGTACAAAGGGAGCGTCGAAGTAATGATTCCACAGCTGACCGGAGGCTTGCGAGCCGGCATGGGTTACTGCGGCTGCAAAAATATTGAAGAATTGCAAACCCAGGCTCGCTTTATACGTATTACATCCTTTGGACTAAAGGAAAGCCATGTCCATGACGTGCTGGTCACCAAGGAAGCCCCCAATTACCGGACAGAACTATAGTTTTCAGCCGTCAGTCTTTAGCTTGGATGATACCCCAACAGATCAGACCGGGGATAAAAATCATCTTCTTCCCGTTGCCCCTTCTGTTGGGAAAACCCATGATAAGCTGTAAAAAAAGTCGAACGTTATGGACTGTCCTCTTTTCTACGGCAAATTCGCAATTGTATAATGAACTCAACGAAGTTCAACGTAATCTGAAAAGGATGGACGTCAGGATCGAAGACTAATAATTAGAATAATTTGTGTCGTTTTTGACCAAAACAACCGATATTAAGAAAGTGCAGTGTGGGCTGGGATGCAATCCAGGAAGGATTCATTAATTTACTCTACAATTGTTCTTAGCGCCTTGAAAAAGAATCTGGACGAATTCAGCCATAAAAACGATCGTCTCACTCAATCCAAACAGAGGATCAAAATCATTGAGTATTAAAGTCGAGGCTCTCAAATCGAAAAAGCTCATCGGACAAGTCTTTCTGGAACGCGGTCTTATTGACGAAGAGGAATTGCGCACAGCTCTGAATCTTCAAGCCGAGTCTCGCGAAAAGCTGGGGAAGCTTCTAGTGGATCTCGGCTACGTTTCAGAAAAAGACTGTCTGGCGTTGGTATCCGAACACCTGGATATTCCGGCGATTTCCGGCGCCGATTACCCCGCGGTCCCGGTGATGGAAAATGTCCTCACCTTCCGGTTCATGAAACAATGCAAATTGGTTCCTGTAGCCCTGGAGAATGGAGTTCTCACTGTCGCGATGACCGATCCCCTGGATAACGCAACCGTGGATTCCGTCCGGCAGGCGACCGGACATCGGATCAAGGTTTTGCTGGGCGCTGAAAGCGAAATAATGGATATCCTCGAGAAATTCTACGGATCCTCCGCCAGCACATTCGGGAGAATCATCGAAGGAATTGATGAAAGCAATGTCGATGCTCTCGCCGACGAAATCGAGGACATAGAACAACTGAAAGATCTGGCTTCGGAAGCGCCGGTCATACGGCTGGTAAACCTCATCATATCCAAGGCGATTGAAAGCCGGGCGAGCGACATCCATATTGAGCCTTTCGAAAAAGATCTGAAAGTGCGTTACCGGATAGACGGCATTCTCCACGATGTCGAATCCCCTCCCAAAAAACTCAAGGCTGCGCTGATCAGCCGCGTAAAAATAATGGCCAAGTTGAATATCGCAGAAAGACGGCTGCCTCAGGACGGAAGGATCAAACTGAAGGTGCTTGGGAAAGACATTGATTTGCGCGTATCCACTCTTCCAACTATGTATGGCGAAAGCGTAGTCATGCGCATCCTGGACAAAAGCAATACGAGTCTTTATGACATACGCCGTCTGGGCTTTCCGGAAGATTCGCTTCAGGAATTCGAATCCCTTATCCGCAGGCCTCATGGGATACTGCTGGTCACCGGCCCAACAGGCAGCGGAAAAACGACAACTCTTTACAGCGCGGTCAGCGCGATCAATCTTCCGGATAAAAAAATCATCACGATTGAAGATCCTGTCGAATACCAGATTGACGGAGTCAACCAGATACAAGTCAATCCCCAGATCGGCCTGACTTTCGCGTCCGGATTGCGTCATATTGTCCGGCAGGATCCCGACGTAATCATGATCGGGGAAATTCGCGACCTGGAAACCGCCGAAATCGCCATTCGCGCCGCTCTGACCGGGCATCTGGTATTTTCCACCCTGCATACGAATGACGCTCCCAGCGCCATAACACGGCTTATCGATATGGGCGCCCAAGATTATCTGATCGCTTCCTCGCTTCTGGGGGTGTTGGCTCAGCGCCTGATCCGGGTGATCTGTCCTTCCTGCAAAAAAGAAATTCACCCGGTTCCTGAAATGCTGGATGAGATTGAGTTCACCCGCGGCGATTCCAGAAAAGGACCGGATCGCTTTTATGAGGGAAGCGGATGCGAACAGTGCGGCAATACTGGATTCATAGGCCGATTGGGAATTTACGAACTGATGCCGGTCAATGACGACATACGCAAATTGACCGTGGGCAAAGCCGATTCCAATCAGATTCGGAAAAAAGCGATAGAAAGCGGCATGCGACCGTTGCGCGATGATGGATGGTTGAAGGTCCGCCAGGGCGTCACGAGCATTTCCGAAGTTTTACGTGTCTCACAGGAATCCTGATGCAACCCATGAGCTTTCCATATACCTGCAGGATCGAATGCGTCACGGATTTCGCAACGAGCGAGGCGACTTATGCCGTCCTATAAATATCGGGCCAGCACACAGGAAGGGAAGATAGTGGAAGGAGTCATGGAATCCGTGGATGACGGAACTGTCGCCCAGAAAATCCAGGGAATGGGGCTTCTTCCCATCAAAATTGATTCGTCGTCCCGCAAATCCATTTTGACAAGCGATATTCAATTATTCCGCAATAAAAAGAAAGTGCGCCGGAAAGACCTTCTCATATTTACCCAAGAGCTTCACACCCTCGTGAAAGCCGGATTCCCTCTGGATCGCAGCCTGGCGATTCTCGGCCAGCTCGCGGAAAGCCCGGCGATGGCAGGGGTGATCCAGGATGTTTTAAAAGAAGTCAAAAGAGGCAAATCATTTTCCGAAGCTTTGGGCAAACATCCCGAAGTATTCCCGAAAATTTATATAAGCATGATCAAAGCCGGTGAAGCCGGCGGCGCCCTTGAAGAAATACTCAACCGCCTGTCCAGTTATCTTGTCACAACCGAAGAACTGCGATCGTATATCACCAGCGCAATGATCTACCCTGCATTGTTGTCATCTGTGGGAATCGCAAGCATTCTTATCCTGATGCTTTTCGTAGTCCCGAAATTTTCTTCCATATTCCAGGAAATGCGGGTTCCACTTCCTTTGCCGATGGCCATCATTCAATTCTTCAGCGACCTTTTTACAAAATATTGGTGGCTGCTCCTGGCCATAATCGTCCTGATCGGCATCTACATCCGGAATTTCCGAAATAGCGATCAGGGCCGCTTGAAATCCGACCGCTGGCTATTGCAAATCCCTTTGGTCGGCGCGGTTCTGCGCAAAGTTGAGGTAGCGCGCTTCTCCAGATGTTTGGGAACGCTGCTCCATGGAGGCGTGCCTCTTCTTCAGGGGATGACCATTGTTCGCGACATTATAGGAAACCAGAGCATTGCCATAACTATAGATCCTATTCGCAATGGTATCAAAAAAGGAGAAGGAATCTCACAGCCGATAAAACAAAGCGGCGTCTTTCCGCCTCTGGCAATGCATTTGATCGAGGTGGGTGAAGAATCCGGGAAGCTTGACAGCATGCTGGTTCAGGTCGCAGATGTTTACGACGTCGAAGTGCGCAACAATATAAAAAACCTCATTGCATTTTTCGAACCGGCGTTAATTCTCATCATGGGAATTCTCATCGGGACCGTAGTGGTTTCGATGCTTGTGGCCGTTTTCAGCATCAATGACATACCACTATGAAAAATTACGAATTACGAATTACGAATTACGAATTTAGGCGGAAGGACAGGGAGGAGACTATGCCGGTCGAGGGAATAAACCGAAAGTCGGAAAAAGGATTTTCGCTTATAGAGCTTATTGTAGTCATGGTGATTCTCACTCTGCTGGCCGCAATTGTGGGACCCAGGTTTTTCAAGCACGCGGCCGACGCCAAGATTAGCGCCGCAAAAATTCAAATCGAGGACTTCGGCGGCGCCCTGCAATTATACGCGCTGGATATGGGACGCTATCCGGAAACGACCGAGGGATTGGAGTCCATGGTTCGGAATCCGGGAAATTCTGAAGCCTGGAATGGCCCTTATCTCAAAAAAGAACAGGTGCCGAATGATCCCTGGGGAAAACAATATATATACCGTTGTCCGGGGATGCATGGAGATTACGATCTGTTTTCGCTCGGGCCGGATGGCGCTGAAGGCGGCGATGACGATGTCGTCAGTTGGAAATGAACTAAACCATGAAAAGCTTTCGTGACCGGGGATTCACTCTGCTGGAACTATTGCTGGTTCTCGTCATACTGGCGTTAGTGATGGCGTTGTCTTATCCGGCGATTTCCAAGGGCGCCGCCGCCCTGCATTTGAGAGCGACCGGACGCGATGTCATCAATACATTCCGGTATGCTCGTGAAAAAGCTGTTACCGAACAAACGGGCATGAAGGTAGCGGTGGATCGGGAAAAACAACAACTGATTTTAACTGATTATCTGGGAGATGGGGACAGGACCTATACCCTCCCCAACGACATAAAAATTCAGCGCGTTGCCTTGGCAGGAGAGGAAGTAACGAACGGTCCTATGGTCGTCCGCTTCCTCCCGAATGGAAGCTGTGAAAGCAGCGAAATTCTTTTACAGACGGAAAACGGCGCCTGGCTTCAAATTGAGACCGATCCGATAACAGGCGGAGCTCACATTGCATCCGATTCAAGAGAAAAGGCCCGGGAATGAGCATCAGAAAAAAAACGCCTTTTAATTCCGGCGCATCAGCAGGATTCACGCTTCTCGAAGTCCTGGTAGCTCTTGCTATCCTGGCAATAGCGGCGACGGTGACGCTATCGCTGATATCCGGATCTCTG
>CAYTYP010000004.1:0-143188 GCA_964441405.1 uncultured Acidobacteriota bacterium | reverse complement strand
AACAAAGGACGCGCGCAATAGAACATGCAGAGTCCGTTATGGAATCGTCTCTTCTCGATCCGTCTATTACCGGGCCCACATCGCAAACAGGGAATTTATCGGATGGAACTCGCTGGATTGTAAACGTAGAGGATTATACGGAGCTCGACAATACACAACTGACGAGCACAATCACTGCCATGCCGGTGAAATTGCTGTCTTTCTCGGTGGAGGTAACCGGCCCGGAATCCCGCGCGCCGGATTTCCGTCTTCAAACATTGAAATTGGTGAATGCTAAAACGTCAACGGGGACTCTTCAATGAAACAGCCGGATATAAAGCGGCTTCGCCGGTCCGAACAGGGCTTTACATTGCTGGAGGTCGTTGTAGCAGTGACTCTGATTGCAATGATGGCTGTCGGGCTGTGGGCGGTAATGCGCCTAAGCCTGCGATCGTGGTCTAGAGGCACGGATTTCATCGACACGAATCAGCGCCACCGCAGCATTCTCGATATGACCCGGAAACAGTTGGCTTCCGCATATAATTTGATTATACCCGCGGATCTCAATACAGGAACCGCGCCTTACCCGTTTTTCAACGGTACGGAAAACAGTTTCCAGTTCATCAGCCTGAATTCCCTGCAGTTTCAGGAAAGCCCCGGCCTTACACTGGTAACCTATGAGGTTTCTCAGGAATCTCAGGCCAATAATTATTCACTGCTGGAAAAAGAATCCCGCTATCTCGGCCAACTCCCGGATTCGAATTCGACCGCTGCCGACAGAACAACGCCGGTATTGGAAAACCTTTCCAGCTGTATGTTTGAATATTTCGACCCCGGCGACAGCCAAAATCCATCCCAATGGGTCAAGGAATGGAATGCACAGGAAACCGGAAAGCTGCCGTCGGCGGTTTCCATAACTGTCGGCTCCCGAGACGCAAATGGGAATGCGATGAGCCGGCAAATGATTGTGCCGCTTCAAGCCGCATCCAACAGTCTGACCCGATCCACTGGTTCCGTGCAAGGAGCCTTTTAACAATGACCATCACCCGTCGTCGTCAGCTATCCATCGTCCGTCGACAGTCCGCAAGACTGAAGACTGAAGGCTGCGGACTGCCGACGGACGCAGGGGTGGTTTTGATTGCGGTTCTCTGGATATTTGCCGGGCTTGCCATAATCGCCCTCAGCTTTTCGAAAGAGAGTTATGTGGAAGTAGCCGCCGCCAGAAACGCTCAATCTCTGGAAAGCTCCTACTTTGCGGCGCGAGCAGGCATTATGGCGACTATATACCAGATTAAACAGAAGAAGCTCCTCGCTTCGACTATTCAGCAGCCGGATGCTCAAGAAAACCCGGATGCCATCGATCTCGGAAAGGTCAAGGGCGCGTTTGGAGGAATCGTCTATGAAGTGGACATCCAGGAAGAATCCGGAAAACTAAACGTGACCCAAATCCAGAAGCAGCAACTTGTCGCATTGATGGAGGCGATTGGAATCGGCTCGCAGGACGCCGACATTATTTCCGATTCCATTAAAGATTGGTGCGATGGCGATGCCGCCAGCCAGCCCAACGGCGCAGAGAACGATTATTATGAAGCGCTGAATCCTCCCTATCAGGCGAAAAACGGACCGATCGACGTGGTTGAAGAACTCCTGCTCGTACGAGGGATGACCTCGGATTATTTTTTTGGTCATCCGGAACGGACGACTGCCGGCTCAATCATTTACAAATATGGCCTCTCCAAATATCTGACCCGGACGCGTTATTCCTACAGAAATCAAATCAATGTCAATTCCGCTCCTCTTCCCGTGCTCCTTTCGATTAACGGAATGCCTCCGGAAACGGCCCAGTTGATTTATGACAGGCGTCGTACCAAGCCATTCAAAAATCAAAATGAACTCATGAGCGAATTCTCGGCTTCAAACACCACGTCCTGGTTGCCCTTTCTCTATGTCCCGATGCCAACCGATCAGTCCGGCGCCTATAGCCTCACTGCATCGGCGCACCCGGAGAATTCGAAAGTGCGGCGTATTGTACGCGCGGTGATTACTATCGACGCAAGCGAAACAGGTTATAGAACCTTGTATTGGAACGAAAATGTTCCTGATTATGAAGGCGCTACCCAATGATCTATTTAAAAACCAGTATTGGAATTGAATTGCGCGGCCCGGATATGTTGATTGCGTCGCTTCAGAGCAATTACTCCGGCCGGGTATTCACTCATTTCAAACGCTTTTCAGACTACCGTCTGCGTGACAGACAGGAATTGCAGCAGGAAATCAACGCGTTTTTCAAATCGAACGGCCTCAGCAAAGAAAACATAGTGTTGGGGGTTCCACGCAAGGACTTGGTTTTGAGGCAATTGGATCTTCCGGCGGAAGTGGCGGACAACCTCAAGCAGGTCCTTGAATACCAGGTGCAATCGCTGGAACCTGTCGATGAGGACAGATTTTATTACGATTATGTTCTGCTTGGCGGCAAAGAACCTCACAAGAAACTCGTTGTCCTTTTGGCGATGATACGAAAAGCCGTTTTGGATGAATATCTGGAATTTTTTCGAGAACTCAATATAGCGCCGATATTGGTAAGCGCAAACCCAATGGCGCTGGCCAATATTTTTCTGCAAGACCGGAAGGATCTCCAGAACAATACTTATATATTGGCGGATCTTGGATCCGCTTCCCTTGATCTTCTTGCCTTGCATCAGGGCTCTCTGGCCTACTCTCATGAAGTTCCGAAGGAAGATATCCGCAGCTGGGGCGATCTGATATTGCTTGAAGTGGACGAAGCGGCATCCAAAATGCGCCTCGGGCCTGACGGTCTTATCGAGAAAATAATCCTGGCAGGCGAATCTTCCGACTTCGCCTATGAACAAATCAGATCGGTTATTCCGGAATGCGACCTGGTGAAGAATTATCTCGGCTGTGAAACGCCTGTTGAAAATACGCCTCACCTGCAGGAAGCGGCGGCTTCATTAGGATTGGCATACACAGGAATGGCGCGACGGCCCGCTTTTAAATTGAACCTCCTGCCTCCTGAGCTAAGAATCCAACAGACCCGTTGGGCTTATGTCCCTACCGCCATCTTAGGCTTAGTCGTCATCGCAATTCTTTTAGCCTTGGGTTTTCATAAAACAGCCCAGCAAAAGATCTATGCGGACACCCTGGACAAGGAAATATCAAAGCTCGAAAATCCCGTTCAAAAAGTCCAGGCATTGCAGGCCCAGGTGAAAGCGAAGGAAAAAGACATTGAATCGCTTGAGAAAGTTCTGCGGGCCAAAGACAAAAACCTTGAAGTGCTTCAGGAGCTGACGGCTATTTTGCCCCTCGACACCTATATAACCAACTACTGGTATCGGGACAGCGGAATTGAAATCAGCGGAATGAGCGGTTCCGCCTCCGATCTGGTGCCAAGACTGGAAAAATCGCCGATTTTGAAAGAGGTCGCCCAAAAAGGGTCTGTTTCAAAAAATGCAACCGGCAAGTACCAGTTCAGTATTGAAATGAAATTGGAGAGATAATCCCTTGAAAATCACCGCTAGAGAAAAACGATATATAGCAGTAGGCGCGGTTGTGGTAGCAGCGGTGCTGGTTTTTTATGTCTTTTCTTTGCTGCTCGAAGACAGCGCGGACATTTCAAAAAAAGTAGAATTAAAAAAAGAAACGCTTCTCAAACAGCGCGAGATTTTGACTCGCAAGTCGATTTATGAAACACAACTGGATCTATACAAGCGGCAACTCCAGAATGACATGAGCCGGATGCTCCCAGGCGATAGTCCAAACGTCGCCATATCCAATCTCGGGAAAACACTCGAGGATTTCGCCAATCAGAGCGGAGTCGAAATAACTACCAAAACCCCACAAAACGAGAAAAGAGTTGACGACAAGCTGGTTCGCGTCAGCATTCAAATTCAAGCCACCTGTGTTTTGGACCAATTAGTGCAGTTTTTAGCCGCCATCGAGAGCCATGAAAAATTATTGGTAGTATCCGAATTTCGGCTTTACAGTGTCGGTCTCAGAGCGGGATTTGGGCCCAATCAGAGAAGAAATGAGATGCGTCCATCTTTGACAGTATCCGGCTATATAAATGTTACAGCCGCTAAATCAAAAACCTCGACAGGATCCTAGCGGAGTGTAGCGATAGATATGGATGGCCGAATTCCAGGTTTTATAAGAGGCGAATATGACTAAAAAGTGGATTGCAATCAATCTATTATTGCTGCTATTGGCGGGCCTGTTGGGATTGAAGCTCAAATCTTCAATCCTTCAGTACAAGAAATCTGCCAGCTTGGATAAGATCCTTCCCGCTAAGAAGTCGGATAAACCTAAAGTGGTTGTTTTTTCACAATCACCTGACGAAAAATTTGTGAATGCAGAGGATTTCTCGATGATCCCGGAACAAAACGTATTTGTGGAATCTCGATCCAAAGAAGAAATCCCTTCTGTACAAATCGGCCCTCCAGAGCCACCGCCTTTAGCGCAGAATCCGATTTTGGTAGGGACCTTTATTTCAGACCAAGAAAAAATTGCTTCGATCATCGATCCCACGGTCGCAGCTTCTTCCCAGAATAAGAAGCTGCGACAGGCTCAAGACAAACGTATTGGAGATGTTTATCAAGGCTATACCATAACAGACATAACTTCTGAACATATGGTTCTCCAAGGCGGGTCACGGATGGTGACTATTAAACTCCATGAAGGAGTCAAGCGCGCTCAAGGCGGCAAAACAACTATCACTCCTACGCGGGTGATAGCTTTTGGCGGCGGCGGAACCGGCGTTGCTGCCGGCGGCGTTGGCGGCGGCGCTGTTGGCGGCGGCGCTCCGGGCGCTCCTCCGGGCGGATCCATCACGGTGCCGATTGGAACAGCCAGTTCCTCGCGTGGCCAGGCGCCAACAACGTCCGGGCCTGTTCCAAACATTCTCGTCACCTCGCCTGCAGGCGGCAGAGGGGGATTCACGATACAGATGCAACCAGGCGCGACGGGATCGTCAGGCGCAACGGGATCGAGATCTACAACAGGGCAGCCGTCATCGACTCCCAACAGGGGAAGGAATACGGTTCCCAGTCCTTTTGGCGATCTGGTTCGTCCGACCCAATAAGGACAGGGCGGGGATAGCGTCCGCCCCATGTATTGAATTGATTTATTTGTTTCACGCACGGAGGATGTCACATGGTCATGAGTATGCAGAAGTCTTGGAGCGCCATAGCAGTGATTTTTACCGCTTTATTATTAAGCGGCTTGTCTTCGGCGGCCCAGGGGCCGGGACGATCTCCGATTTCTGAAGAGGAGAGGAGACGGATATTGGAAGGCCTGACCAGGCAAATGCAGGAAGCGCAAACAGGCGCAAAGCAGCCTCCCGGGTTCACGCAGCCTCAACCCAACTTCGCGTCGCCGACGCCCGCGCAGTTTCCTGCATCGTCTCAAGCGCCATCCTCATCCCCCGGGCGCACCCAAAGGCCGGCCTCTGTGCGAACCACCGGTTCCAAGGTAGCGCTGAATTATGACAACGAGGACCTCATTAACGTCATCAACCAAATCACAAACACGCTTGGCTTGACGCCTCTGATCATTGATCCTGAGGTAAAAGGGACTGTCACCATCAGCACCCTCGATAACAATCCCCTGGACCAAGATGATCTTAAACAGGTTTTCAACCTGATACTGAAAAACAACCGTGCCGCTTTGATACAGCAGAATGGCGTTTATCAGATAGTTCCGATCTCCACGGGGATCAAAGGAGGCGTGGATGTCATCATCCATAAGACATCCGATTCCGACGCTCAAGAAAAAACCGAAACTATTCCTTCTGCCAAGACCCCCTCTATAACGCAAGCCGCCGCGCCGTCCGGACAACAGCCCCAGCCCGGCGCCAAATCGGCGTCGCCCTCTGCAAAAAGCGTTGTTCCGGGCGTTGATTCTAAAGCCTCTCGTTTAACCACCCATGTCATTCGCACTGAATTCATTCCGGTGAAAGACTTAATCGAGCCTATCAAGGCGTTTATGACGGACGGCGGGCTCATCATGCCTTACGAGCGAGCCAACATGCTGATCATTACGGATTACAGCGACAGCGTGGACAGAATCTTGAAGATAGTGCGGATGCTGGACAGCAGCTATCTGGACCCCGAACTTATCGAACTTATTCCAATGAAGAACAATTCCCCGGCTGATGTCACAGACGACCTGAAAAAACTATTTGGAGCCGGCAAAGATTCCGCTACCGGAATTCAATTCATCCCATTGGATAATAAAAAAGCCATTTTTGTGATGGCCAGTTCGAAGCGAAGCCTCACCGAAGCCAAGCATTGGATTGAAGTGCTCGATTCATCCAGCAGCAGAAATATTCAGACTTTCGCCTATGAAGTGAAAAAATCGACTGCATCCAAAATAGCGCTGATGATTTCAGCTTTATATGGTGAAGACGGAGCCTCGGACACTTCAGGCGCAGGAGGCGCAACTGGATTAGCCGGATTGCTGAATTTGGGCGGCCTCGGAAATACCAACCGCTCTTCGGGGAACTCGAACTTTGGCGGGAGAAACAACCAATCGGGATTTTCCAGTTCGTCCGGCTTGGGAGGAAACTCCCAATTTGGTGGAAGCAATAGTGGAAATTATATGGGAGGGAGTTCGTTTGGAAGCAATCAATCTTTAGGTCCCAGGCTTAACGAAACTCCAACCATATCTTCCCAGATCCTGCGTGGAGGAGCTTTCGCGGGTCTGCAAGACGTCATTCATATGGTAGTGGATGACATTAACAATACCTTGTATTTTCAGGCCACTCCTGCGGATTACGCCTTTATATCGGAAACCATCAAAAAGATGGATGTGCTGCCCCGGCAGGTGCTCATTGATGCGCGTATATTTGAGGTCGACCTCACAGACGACCTGAGCTATGGAGTCACAGGCATACTCCAGGGCAGAACGGACGGTCAACATTTAACCGGTACTGGAATCGGCACATTTAATAGCGAGGGATCTTTAATCAGCTCCGCTTTGACCGCTTCCACTTTCGCATTCGTCGGAAGTTCGCGTGAAATTCTGCTGAATCTGGAAGCCCTTAAGACCAAAACCAAAGTAAAAATTCTCGAAGCCCCTTCTATTCTCGCATTGGACGGCACGCAAGCTAAATTTGTTGTTGGCGCTGAAGTTCCTTATTCAGCGGGCTTTTACACTCAGGCTACCGGCGGCGAAACCACGAACGTACAATATCGTGAAACCGGCGTTTCATTGATCGTTTTGCCCCGCATTTCCGCTTCCGGAAACATTACTCTGAACCTGGCTCAAGAGGTCAGCAGTCCAAACAGCACCAGCAGCTTGAACCCAACTTTTGGAAAAACCCTCGTGGAAACAACACTATCGGTACAGAATGGAGAAACGGTAGCTATCGCCGGCCTCATTCGTGACAATAAAACAACAGGTCGGACCGGCGTGCCGTTTCTTTCCGATATACCGATTATAGGAAGCCTTTTCGGCGCAACTACCAGAAACAGCAATCGAACAGAATTGATCATATTGATAACTCCCCATGTGATAAACACTCCGGATGAATTCCAGGAAACAACTCAACAGCTTCAAGATTCGCTTCGAAACATGCGCAAGTTCGTAGAAGAAAAACAGGAAGAGAAAGTTAAAGACCTGGAGGATGCTCGGGAAGACCGCTATAAACAGGAACAAGAGAGAATGAACAGCACAGCCCCGGAACGCAAGAGGAAACGAGAGTAGTCCGTGGCCGACTGACGACTGACGAATTATTGATGCGCTTGCAGCGGCGGTGACGTAAAATGTCTCCGCATTTGTATTCAGCCCAATTAACTCAGACAGAGAAATTCATGAGCGTCATCGTTCAGTTCCCGAAGGCAACTCAAACCAACAAGCTTCAACGGGTGCAGTCTACTTACACCGTCAAGGAAATTGGCCGCCAGTTTGGATTGAGCGAAAACTCCATCCGGAAATGGACCCGGGATGGCTTCATTGAACCTGCGCCGGGTTGCGAAGACGGAGAACTGCGTTTTGATTTTAGAGCTCTGACTCAATTCCGTCGCGCCCGAGAGCTACGGAATCGAGGCCTGTCCGCCCGGCAAATTGAAGCCGAGTTAAGTGGACAGCTAAACCTGTTCCCCGAAAGGGGAGGCCTTCTGATTCAGCTTCCGATTAAAATCAGCCCGTTCGAAGAAGCGTTGCTTTTGCATGAACAAGGGGACCATAGAGCTTCCGAAATGTATATGAAAGCAATCCTCGGCGGTGAGTGCATTTCGGACGCATACTGCAATTTGGGAATACTGGATTACGAATCGAAAAATGTAGTCGGCGCTTTCGATAATTTTACAAGTGCTCTTAAACATGACCCACGCCACTTTGAGTCCCATTTCAACCTGGCTCATCTTTATTTCGAAGCAGGAGACTTTCGCCTTGCCCTTCTCCACTATGAGCTTTCAGCGATGCTGGAACCCAATTCCACCAGCGTACATTTTAATCTGGGGCTCATCCATGCTATCAACGGCGAACTGACAACCGCAATTCAAGAACTGAATCAGGCTAAAAAAAATGCGACGGAAGAGGAATCCGCTCAGGTGGAAGAACTGCTTGCCAGCCTGCAAAATGTAATAAAAGAGCCCGGCTAAATTAAAATTTCCTGTCCGCATTGCTTGTTTCCGGTAGAAAACTTTTGAGGCGCACTATGGATATACCTGAAACGATGCAGGCAATGGTTTTACAAAAGCCCGGTGGGCCCCTCGAACCAAGTGAAATGCCAATTCCAAAACCGGGTCCCGATCAGATCCTGATCCAAGTACACGCCTGCGGCGTGTGCCGGACCGATCTGCATATCCTGGACGGTGAATTGCCGAACCCTAAGCTGCCTTTAATTCCCGGCCATGAAATTGTGGGCAGAGTCGTGCAAATGGGTGAACGCGCACAATCTTTTCGCATAGGAGATCGGGTTGGAGTGCCATGGTTAGGGAGCACTTGT
Organism: uncultured Acidobacteriota bacterium; assembly: GCA_964441405.1. Classification (GTDB taxonomy): domain Bacteria; phylum Acidobacteriota; class UBA6911; order UBA6911; family UBA6911; genus UBA6911. The sequence goes on along the minus strand of CAYTYP010000004.1, from coordinate 134,244 downwards.
GGACAATGTTCTTTTTGCCAAAACGGGAAAGAAAACCTCTGTGATAAACCCGGATTCACCGGGTACACTCTTGACGGGGGCTATGCAGAATACGCGGTAGCGGATAAGAGATATTGTTTTCATCTGCCGGAGAATTATAGCGATACTGCAGCCGCTCCTCTGCTTTGCGCAGGTCTTATTGGATACCGCTCCTACCGGATGGCAGGAGAAAATCTAAAACGGCTGGGCATTTATGGATTTGGAGCGGCGGCCCACATTATCGCTCAAATAGCCATTCATGAAGGGAAACAAGTTTTCGCTTTTACCCGGCCTGGCGATGCCGGCGCACAGCATTTTGCCATTCGATTAGGGGCCACATGGGCGGGAGATTCAACGGAAATGCCTCCGAAACCGCTGGACGCAGCAATTATTTTCGCGCCCATCGGATCACTGGTCCCATCCGCATTAAAAGCTACCGCCAAAGGAGGCATTGTCGTCTGTGGAGGCATTCACATGAGCGATATCCCAAGCTTTCCTTATCATCTTCTTTGGGAGGAAAGAATAGTGCGCTCGGTGGCGAATCTGACGCGGCAAGATGGAGAAGAACTGCTGGCGATTGCTCCCAAAGCGCCCGTGGTGACGGAAGTTGAGGTTTTTCCACTGGCGCAGGCCAATGAAGCCCTTAAACGCCTGCGGGAAGGCAAGCTCCAGGGAGCCGCAGTACTGAATTGCGAATTACAAATTACGAATTACGAATGAAAACACACGCCTGTGGTTTTACATTCGTAACTCGTAATTCGTAATTTCGTTTACTCTTCCCAGGGCAAACCCGGTTTGCCGAAATGACCGTAATTAGTCGTTTGGCGGTAAATCGGGCGGAGCATATTGAAACGTTCAATAATAGCCGCCGGGCGGAAATCGTACTTCTTGACAAATTCAGCGGCTGCTTCAGGATCCCCGGTTCCGAACGTGTCTACCTTGACGGAAAGGGGCGTCGCTTCGCCAATAGCATAGGAAATCTGTATTTCCGCCCTGCGGGTAATTTTATGTTTAATTAATTCACGCGCTGCAAAGCGGCAGAAATAAGCTCCGCTACGATCGACTTTGGAAGGATCTTTTCCGCTGAAAGCGCCGCCGCCATGCCGGCCGTATCCCCCGTAAGTATCCACGATGATTTTCCGTCCCGTCACCCCGGCGTCTGCGGATGGGCCGCCATGAATGAAGCTTCCGGTCGGGTTGACATGAAACCGGATTTGTTTCGTGAACCAGTCTCCAAGGGCGTTCGGCGCCAAAGATTCGGTTACGTAAGAAATAATGGTTTCCCTGGAAACGTTAGGAGAATGTTGCGGTGACACAATGATATCGGTAACAGCAACCGGTTTGTTGCCTTCATAGAGTATGGAAACCTGAGTTTTGCCATCCGGGCGCAGCCAGGAGCAGGCGCCGCTCCGTCGATCTTCGGCCAGCCTTTTGGCAAGCCTGTGGGCCAGAAGAATAGGCAAGGGCATAAGCTCGGGAGTCTCATCTGTGGCAAAGCCGAACATTATTCCTTGATCGCCGGCGCCTTGTTCATGCTCAAGATTGGTATCGAGATTGACGCCTTGCGCAATTTCGGGCGATTGTTTGGTTACAAATTGATGAACTTTAACGCTATCGGCATTGAAAGAAACGGAAGGATCGGTATAACCGATTTCTCGAATTGCCTGACGGGCGACAGCTTCATGATCCACGACGCCATTCGACGTAATCTCACCTGCAATGACGACAATATTTTCCTTGCAGAGAACCTCACAGGCAACCCGGCTTTTAGGATCTTTTTGCAGGTAGGAATCAAGAATTGAGTCGGCAATATAATCACAAACCTTATCCGGATGTCCTTCCGTAACAGATTCTGATGTAAACGTATGTTGGCCACCGGCATAACAGCTATTTTCACCGCTGATCGTAGTCATCAAATTTGCACTCCATTTTTATTAAACTTTGCTGAGGCGACGCAATCTTCACATCAATCCTGTTGCGGCGCCTTTACGCAACTATATTCCACACTTCATTTCGCAAGCTAAGGATACCAGAATTTGGGGAATTCTCACAATTTCAGATTTGTTTTTATCGTCTTAATGGAAAACCAGGGCAATCCGGGGTGTAAATTTGAACAGCGAATCCCTCAGCCTTTCTGAGGGATTCAAGGAGGTGGCCTTTATAATCAACTAAAAATCAATACGCACCGCAAGTTGAGTAATTCTCGACGGATAAGCCGCAGTCGATCTGCCGAACGAAGGTGAACTAATGTTCTCCTCCGGGTGCGAAAAATTGGTGTGATTGAAAAGATTGAAGAAATTTGCAAACAGCTTCAGCTTCGCCTGCTCCGATATTTTAAACTGCTTCTGAATGCTGAAATCCACGTTTTTGTAACCCGGGCCGGTCATAGTGTTCCGGGACTGTGGCGGATTGCACCATTCGCCGTTATTTACGTTGCCGGGGCAGGAATAATCGCTCCAAAGGCCGGCATCGAAATACCCGTCAGCCGGACTGCCTTTTCCTGAAACTGAATTCATGGGACTGCCGGAGCCCGTATAAACAACACGATCGCCATAACGTCCATCCTGGTTCACATCGCCACTGCCATTATAGGGCGAAAAGGGAACTCCGCTTTGCAGAGTAATAATGGAGTTTATTCTCCATCCTCCCAAAAAACGGTTTTGTTTGGAAAATGGAAGATCGTAGCCGAGGGTAGCCACAAATCGATGTTTCAAATGAAAATCGGATAAACCATAATCCGACATGGGATGCATCGTATCCATTGGACCGCCGGCAATATAATTGCCGCCACGCGGATAAAATACATCGCTCAAGTTGTCGAGTGTTTTAGACCATGTATAGCCGGCGTTGAACCCAAACCCGGCAGAATAGTTTTTTCGCACTGTCAACTGCATGGCATTGTAATTGGATTTAAAATTGTTATTCCGGTAATTATCTTCTCCGATGCCGGGATTGATACGCGCGGACGAATAAAGCCCCACGGTTCGTCCATTAAAGGTATTGATATCGGTGATGCCGAGCAGCTTTCGTCCCAGTGTGGCGATATATTCCGGCTCGAACACATAATCCTTATAAAATAACCACTGAAGGCCAAGATGGAATTGCTCGTAGTAGGGGCTGACGATGTTCTGATCCATATGTCTCGGATTGGGCACAGCCGAATACTGCGGCAAGCTGAAAATAGTTCTGGAGGAAAATGGCGCGGTATAGAGACCGGGAGTTGAGAGCGCTCCGGCTGGAAATCCGTTCACTAAAGACCCAATCTGAACATCGGAAAAATAGGGCGGATTAAAGCGAATGTTCTCAAATACGTTGTTATAAATCCGGTCATACATTATCCCCGCCCCGGCGCGCAGCACCAGTTTCTGATTGCCCAAAACATCCAATGCAAGACCCAGCCGCGGAGCAAAATTGTTGGTGTCCTTGTTCCAGATCTCATTGTTTCGAACCTGGAAGTCGCCTGTGGCAACTCCTGCATAAAATGCATTATTTCCAGGAAAATACGGATTGTCCGATGCCGTCACGATAGGCGTAGTCTGCTCGCCAAAATAGAAATTGGAATCGAGATTGGGCCGGAAGTTGTGCGGCGGTCCAAAGTATTCGTATCGTACGCCCCAATTGATCGTAAGCCGCGGAGAAATACGCCAGTCATCCTGAAAATAAGCCGCAAATTCATTGGCGCGGAATCCTCGATAATAGTCTGGAGCTTGTCCTGTACTCGGATTCAGTGACGCACTGGCAAAATACATGGAGCCATAGTAGGGCGCTCCAAATAGCGCCAGGTCGGCTTCATCGCCGAAAGCCATATCTGTGACCAGATCTTCAATGCCATAGGGAATATAGGAGCCGGAGCTATTGTAATACCAGGCTGCGCCATTGCGGGTGCGGCGGTATTCCCCGCCAAACTTGAAGCTGTGCTTGCCTTTTATTATGGACAAATGATCCTGGAATTGGAATTGATTCAGAGTAATGAATTGCGGGACGCCGCTTGCCATGCCGAATCCAACAGTCATCGGATCAATTGCTGTAAAAATAGTCGGGATGCCTTCATAACCGGACGTTACCGGACTATCCTGTCGGTGTCTCAGATAGCCTAATTTGAAGGTATTGGCGACAGTCGGACTAAAACTGCGGGTCCATCCAATAGCGACATTTTGACCGCGGCCGTTATTCGATGACGATGGCGAAATGTTGCTTTTACCACTGCCGCTGAATCCGGAAGTGGATTTTCCTGCCTGGTTCAGGTAGCTGATGGAAACCTGATCCCTGCTGGTCACTGCATAATCGATCTTTGTAGAAATACGATAATCATCGGAAGAAAAAGGATTTTCGACATAAACATCGCCGTATACAGGTACTGGAAATATCAATCCGTTGGTAAAGATACCTTTCCCGACATTGCTGAATCCACTGGTCGCCAATGGAAATGGACCTTGTTTTGAAAGCCGGTCAAAAATTGGGCCCAGGGAACCGGAATTGCCAAACGTGCCCGGGCAGGAAACGCCAATATAACTCATGCAAATTCCGGATGGATCGCTTTCCGCCCATGTCCGCAATCCGCCGCTTTTAACCCAGTCCAGAAATTCCCGGGTCGTGCCGACGCCGTGCACAGGGGTCTTTTGCCGCAGCTTGTGAATTTCTAGCGATGAAAAGAAAAAGACTTTATCTTTAACAATCGGACCGCCAAATGATCCTCCGAATTGGTTGCGTACCAGGCTGTCTTTATCACCGGCTTTATTCGCAAAAAAAGACTGAGCTGCTAAAGCCTGGATGCGATTGTATTCGAACAGCGAACCGTGCCAGGCGTTCGTTCCGGATTTCAATACAGTGTCGGTAATAAAACCACCGGCTCTGCCGTATTCGGCCGAAAAACCGTTGGTGATAACACGATATTCATCTATTGCATCCGGCGATATGCTGATCGCCGCGCCGCCAGGGCCAAATCCGGAAATCTGGCTGCCGCCGGCCGTGCCTTGATCGTTATTATCAACCCCTTCAACCATGTAATTGCCGGCGCCGCTGCGGGCCCCATTGACGGCTGCGCCGCGCCAAGTGCCGGTATTAGGAACCGCGCCTGCAACCAAATTTATGAATGAATTCTGGCTACGGACCTCCAGCGGCATGTTTTGCCATATGTTCGAATCCACCAGAGTCGAAACTGCCGAATCTGCGACCTGAACTAATCCGGCGTCCTTGCTCGCAACTGTTACCGTTTCTGTTGGAGAGCCTATATCTAAGCGGATGTCCCGGGCGGTAGTAGCGCCGACGCTAACGGAAATGTCCTCAATCCGCACCGCCTTAAACCCTGTCCGCTGCATTTTCAATGTATAGGTTCCACCGACCGGCACGGCGACAAAACGATAAACCCCTCCCGTAGATGAAATGGTGGACCGGGTTATGCCCATAGCTGAGTTAACCAGCTCAATCGCTGCTCCGGCAATAACCTTGCCTGCGGGATCAGTAACTAACCCTGTAATTTCTCCAGATCCGGCTTGAGACCAACCGGATACACAGAAAAAACAACAAAGTATTATTGCCGAAAAACATTTATATGCCCGTTTCATTCACATCTCCTTTGGGAAAAACCGCTTCGCCATGTTCTTATACATATCGGCTGGACAATGTGTTTTTTACTCAAAATACTTATGGCGTCGATATTTACTGAGCATTGGCCTTTTCAGACCTGGGGGGTCTTATAATCTGAAATTTCGCTAAAAACAAGCATTCAGTGACTAAATAATTAAGCGTCTTGACGCTCTCTAAATTATAGTTGAGGATTCTTCGGGGAGTTTATGAGAAAAACCGTTTTGATTTTCATGATATTTTGCTTTGTCTCTCAACTGCCGGCTCAGAATCTTCGAGACCCCGAATTCATGAAAAAAGCCCAAGTTGGGTTTACGGACATTTACAACATGGATTATGCGGAGGCTAAGCGGCTCTTTGCTGCACTCGAAAAACAGTATCCGCACCACCCTGCTCCCCCTTTATATACCGCTATTGTTATTTGGCTCGAGGAAATGCACCGCCGACAGGATCTCGATTTGAGCCGATTTGTGGCTGCGATGTACTTTTCCCGAAACACAGATCATGTAATGCCGTCCAGAGAAAAGGCCGCTTTTTTCAGCTATTTGAATAAAAGCGAGTCTCTCGTTAACGTCATTCTCGCGAAAAACAGGAAAGATAAAGATGGGCGCTATTTTCTGGCTGCCGCCTATGGATTGAAATCTTCTTTCGCCATCACCATAGATCACAGTCTCGGGGAGGCTTTCAGCAGCGGCAATAAAGCTTATTCCCAATGCAAACAGCTGGTGGAAGAAGATCCGAAATATTACGATGCTTATTTAACCGTCGGCGTCTATGAGTACGTTGTCGGCAGCATCCCATGGTACCTGAAATGGGCGGCGTATATTATTGGCGCTCGTGGCGCCAAAAGCGACGGGTTCAAACATCTGGCGCTGGCTTCAAAGGGCCAATTCAACAAAAATGAAGCTCAATTAATCGAGATGGTGTTCTATGTGCGTGAGGGCAGACATTCTGAATCGCTGGCGGCCGCCCGTTCTTTGGCTGCTCAGTTCCCTCGGAATTTCCTTTTTCCCCTGACTATTGCCCAGACGCTTAAGTGGGCTGGACAAAAAGAGCCGGCAGCAACTGCCTATATGCAGGTGCTGAAGCGCATTGAAGCCGGGGAACCCAACTACCATAAACTTTCCATTCAAGAATTTCGTTATACTTGCGCGACCGAATTAATGAATCTTGGAAAATGGGATTCTGCACAGGAGCAATTCATTCAAACCCTTAACGATCCTAAGACGGATGAACGGAGAAAAGCGCTATCCCATTTGCGCTTAGGACAGATTTTGGATAACAAGGGGCAACGCAACAAAGCCATCCTGGAATACCAAGCTGTTTTATCGCTGCGAGATTTTGAAGATTCCCATGATCAGGCAAAGCGTTCATTAAAGAAGCCGTAGCAGGACATCCCAACCAGACGCCGTTTTACAGCTGATTGCCGAGTATCTTATTCGCGCGCGCGACAACGTTATCCACAGTGAAGCCGAACTTTTCGAAAACGACTTTATAGGGCGCCGATTCTCCGAAGCGATTTATCGCGATCACATCTCCGGCGTCTCGTATGTATTTATGCCATCCCTGAGCCACGCCGGCTTCTACCGCAAGCCGGGGCTTGATCGCCGGAGGCAAGACTTCATCCTTATATTCCTGAGGCTGCGCTTCGAACAATTCCCAACTTGGCATCGAAACGATGCGCGCTTTAATGCCTTGTTCAGCTAATTTCTGCTGTGCAGTCACGATCAGACCAACTTCCGAACCGGTGGCGATCAAAATAATATCCGGCTTGTTCCCCGGGGCGTCCGAGAGAATGTATGCGCCGCGACGCAACCCTTCGGCCGAAGCATAACGAGTCCGGTCAAGGGTCGGAACATCCTGCCGGGTGAATATCAGGGCGACCGGACGATTACGGGTCTCGACAGCTACCCGCCAAGCCATTGCCGTTTCATTTGCGTCGCCCGGGCGGATCACTATCAGTCCGGGAATCGTCCGGAGCGCCGCCAGATGCTCAACAGGCTCATGGGTGGGCCCATCTTCTCCCACCCCGATGCTGTCATGAGTAAAGACAAAAATAACGCCCAGTCTCATAAGCGCCGCCAGCCGCATCGGGGGACGCATATAATCGGAAAAAACAAAAAACGTCGCAGTATATGGAATGACGCCTCCGTGAGCCACCATGCCATTGGCTATGGATCCCATAGCGTGCTCGCGGACGCCGAAGTGCATATTCCGCCCGCAATAGCCCCATCCACCGCCGGTCGATCCTTGCTTGTCCTCAGGCGCAAAATCAGGGCTTTCAAAATCTCCTCCATCCTTTATCACAGTATGGGTCGACGGATTTAAATCTGCCGAGCCGCCTATCAGGAGAGGAATTTTGGGAGCGATCGCATTCAAAACCTTTCCCGATGAAACACGCGTTGCCATTCCTTTGGCATCGGCAGGGAAGGACGGGAGGGCGTTAACCCAATCCTGGGGAAGCTCTCCATTCATTGCTCTCCGGAATTCCTGAGCCAGGTCAGGGTATTCTTTGGAATATTTCGCAAACTTGGCGGCCCATTCCGATTCCTCTTCTTTTCCATGATCCACCGCCCGGCGGAAATGGTTCAGCGCTTCATCCGGAACATAGAACGGCGGTTCCAGGGGCCAACCGAGATTTTGTTTGGTCGCTTTCACCTCTTCAACGCCGAGGGGAGATCCATGGGACTCAAACGAACCCTGCTTGTGCGGCGAACCATAGCCTATTTGCGTTCGGACAAGGATTAGCGAAGGACGATTCTTTTCTTCTTGCGCCGCTCGAATTGCGCGATCGATCGATTCCAAATTATTGCCGTCTTCAACTTTGATTGTGTGCCAGCCATAAGCCTCGAAACGTTGGGCGCGATCTTCATCAAAAATAAGGTTTGTGGAGCCGGCAAGAGAAATCCGGTTGTCATCATAAAAATAAATTAATTTGCCCAGCCTGAGATGCCCTGCCAAAGAAGCCGCTTCAGCGGTGACGCCTTCCATCATGTCGCCATCGCCAACGATCGCATAGCAATAGTGGTTGATTATTTCATAGCCTGGCCGGTTAAAGCGCGTGGACAGGCAAGCTTCCGCGATAGCCATTCCCACGCCATTGGCAAATCCCTGGCCCAACGGTCCGGTCGTTATTTCAACTCCCGAAGTGACGCCGCGTTCCGGGTGGCCTGGCGTTCGGCTCTGCCATTGCCTGAATTGCTCAAGCTCCGAGAGTGGAAGATCATATCCCGTAAGATACAGCAGGCTATACAGGAGCATGGAGCCGTGGCCTGCGGAAAGAAGAAACCGGTCTCGATCCCACCATTGCGGATTAGTCGGATTGTGTTTGAGAAATCGAGTCCAAAGCGTGTAAGCCATAGGAGCGGCGCCCATGGGCAATCCGGGGTGTCCACTGTTAGCCTTCTGGATGGCATCAATGGAAAGAAATCGTATGGAATTGATGCAAGTTTGATCCAGCGTTGAATTGGAAGGAAATACCGGAGATTTTTCTCTCATAATGAACCCCGCTTAAAAATTTAATACCACCATCGCCCAGGGACGGTTAAAATCCTTTATTTAAGAATTCTATTGAGGAGCGACCTTCAGACACGAAACATCCAAAGAAGGATCAGGCCCTTCAGGCAAATTTAGATTGCCCTGTGTCTGAAGTCAAACACATAAGTTATAATGAAATTTTAGGAGATTTAACATGCGCGTCGTGCTGGGTTCTGATCATGCCGGATTTGAGATGAAGCAAAACCTTCTCGCTCACGTTCAGGCTTTGGGACATGAAGTCGTTGATGTTGGAACAAGCAGCACTTCTCCGGTGGATTATCCTGATTACGCCGAAGCTGTAGGGATGGCAGTGATCAACAAGCAGGCCGACAGGGGAATAATGATCTGCGGAAGCGGCGTTGGGGCCGTTGTGGCTATAAATAAAATACCGGGCGTCCGGGCAAGCGTTTGCCACGATTGCTATTCCGCTCATCAGGGAGTCGAGCACGACGATATCAATGTCCTTGTGCTGGGTTCCAGAGTGATTGCGTTCGAACTGGCCAACGATTTGGTTTGGTTGTTTTTAAATGCGCAATATACCGGCGAAGAACGGCATGCACGCAGGATGGCCAAGCTGAAAGCGCTTGAAAGCAAGTTTCTGAAAACAACCGGCGATTAGCTACGTTTGTTTCAATTCAGAATTCAACTTATGGCTGATCGCCTTTAACTCATTCAAATGATCCGGACCGATCCGGCGGATTGCAAAGGCTGTTTTGTTGTGCGAAAGCGGCTCGTTTGGATCGGTCCATGGCTCACATTTATTCCCATCCATAGTGCCCGGTATGGGCGAGAACTCCGAAAGCATTACTTTTGCGCCACATTTATGAGCGAACTGCATTGAGGCTTCCAGGTTCTGCCGTTCGGTATCCGGATGCCCTAAAATGATGTAGGTAACGATCGATTCGGCCCCGGCTTCCTTTAAATATTTGACCGCAGATTCAAACTCATCAGGATTTACTTTCCCTCCCGTATCTCGTTGCCAATGAGCGTTGCTGCTTTCCAAACCAAAGAAAAAATTGGCGAACCCGGATTTAACCATTAGCTTCGCAAGCTCTGAAGTCACGAATCGGGCGTTCAGTGCATTGGGAGTGTGAAATGAAACTTGAATTTGAGTTCTAATAATCTCTTTTAAAAAAGGGATTAGCGACTGGTCTGAGTTAAAGAGCAGCGCATCATCATAGAATGCGATATTTCTGACGCCCGCTTTCACCAGTTCACCGAATTCCTCAACACACTCTGCGGTTGGACGCTGTCGAAATGCAGGGTAAAGGATTGATGAGGCGCAATAGCTGCATCGAAAAGGGCAGCCTTCCGTGATTTTAATGATTCCAACTTCCTGCGATCCGGGCGGTAAAAAGGGCGTTTTCTCCTGCGGTTCCAGGGAAAGGAGTCGCCATAAAGGCGTCAGATAGCTTCCTTTTATAACAAGGTCGGCGCCTAAAGTCCGGGCATGAGACGGACAAAGCGTGGCATAGGTTCCTCCCAGGACGATTTTAGCGGAAGGCTGCAGCTCACGTATATCCTCGATGACCTCCCGGACCCCAAGATACCAGTAGGTCATCATTGTTTGAATAAGCGCCACATCAAAATACCGGGTCCTGAGGAACTCTCTGAAAACTGCGCGCGGCTGCCCAAAACGATGAAATCGCCGCGGGATATCGATCAGGCATTCAGGCTTGGGCTTTTGCTGGGAAAAATAAGCTCCTCGGCCCCAGTTATCTCTTTTGTGAGCAACTAAATAATCAAAATAACTCAGGTTGGCCAATCCCTTCATTTTCCCGGCGACGCGCAGCATGCCATAGGGACGAAGCCAAAAATCATAGGCGGTAAAATCGTAAATCGGTGGATGGACCAGAAGCGCCTGAAGCATAAATTATTTTGCCAGCTTCATATCCCATTCATGCAGATCAAGAGTTCTTGCGCCTGAAGTGACCAATGGGTCGCTTTCAGCTATTTTCCTAGCCTCTTCCAAAGAATCGGCAATATAAACGACCATGCCGCCTTCTCCATCCACAAAGCGGCCGCGGGCAAAAATTTTGCCCTCCTTTTCATTTTGCACCAGAAAATCCATATGCTGCGGACGATACGTTGCGTTCTTCTCACGGTCTTTCATATTCAGAAGCGCTGCATAATATTTCATATTATCTCCTTTATAACCTTTATAACCCTACTTTAACCGAATTTTGGAACGGCCACCACCTGCAATTGGAGCGCAGGCGGCCCGCGCTGCATAGTTTTTTTTGAGAGAATTACGGAGCGGCGACATATGGATAAATTCAAAAACGCAGCAGCATTCAAAAAGACGGCGTTCCAAGCCCGTATTCGAACGTTGAAGATTTGCGGCTGACGATTTACGATGTCTGTACAACCATGCTCCTCATCACAACCAGGAGGTGTATAATGTCAGGCGATGCTCCCAAAAAAAAGATGGGTATATTTAGATGGATTCTTATACTCCTGGCGCTGCTGGTCGTTGCTCTAATCGCGCTTCCGTTTATTATTGATGTAAACCAGTTCAAACCCCAGCTTCAGTCCAAGTTTTCAAGCGCGCTTGGACGCGAAGTTGCCATAAGCAATCTGAAACTCTCGCTGCTGTCCGGCAACGTTGAGGTTGAGGATATTGCTGTCGCAGACAATCCAACTTTCAGCAGTTCTCCCTTTCTTCAGGCCAAGTCCCTGAAGATTGGCGTTGAATTGAAGCCCCTGATTTTCTCCAAAACAATTCACATAACCGGAATATATCTAAAAGAACCAACCATTAATCTCATTCGCTCTGCCTCCGGCCAATGGAATTTCTCCGATCTGGGAATGAGTTCGGGCGCCTCAAAAAGTGAACCTGCCGCGCCGCCGGCGGGAGCCGGCGGCCTTTCGGCATCCGATATTTCCATCAAGGAGCTTAAAATCACCAACGGCCGTATTGTAATAACTCAAGGAGGTAAAGCCTCCGTTTATGGCCAGGCAACCATTGAGGCCAACGATCTTTCGTTTGCTTCCGCTTTTCCTTTCAGCTTATCCGCTGCACTTCCAGGCGGCGGCAGTTTTCAATTAACCGGGAACGCGGGCCCTTTGAACAAAACGAATATGCTGACGACTCCTTTGTCGGCGAATGTTTCCGTAAAGCGCTTTGACCTCATCGCTTCAGGCGCCGTTACGCCGGCTTCTGGAATGGCGGGCCTCATAGATTTCAGCGGAAGTTTATCCTCAGACGGCATAGTGGCTCAAAGCAAAGGGGAAGCCAACGCCAATCAACTGCAGGTGGTCAAAGGCGGATCTCCTGCAACCAATCCCATTTCTCTGGAATATGTGGTTAATTATGACCTTGCGCGCAGCAGCGGAATCCTCAGCGACACGAAATTGAAGTACGGCAAGGCGATTGCGCAACTTGACGGAACTTTCGACAGGCAAGGCGACGTCCTCTCCTTGAAAATGAAGTTGCAGGGCGCCGGCATGCCTGTTCAGGATATAAAGGCCTTGCTGCCGGCATTCGGCGTAATTCTTCCTAAAGGCGCTGCGCTCGAGGGAGGAACTCTTGATATAAATATTATTTCGGAAGGAATTCTCGATAATTTGGTTTCTTCGGGAACAGTAGAGCTTGCCAAAAGCCGTCTGGCTGGTTTCAATTTGGGCGGCAAGCTGTCTGCAATCGCCACATTTGCAGGAATTAAATCCAATCCAAAAACCGAAATAGAAAAGTTCTCTTCCGGCTTGCGTGTTTCCAATGAAGGCATCCAGGTGAACAATCTGTTAGTGATTGCGCCGGATTTGGGCGTCCTGACCGGCAACGGCAAAGTCGCCTCCAATCAGACGCTCGATTTTAAAATGCTGGCTAATGTGAAGCCTGCTGGCGGGATTGGCGCGGGCTTGACCCGCCTGACAAAGGTCGACTCCATGAAGATACCTTTCTTTGTTCGCGGCGTTGCAACGGATCCTAAGTTCGTTCCCGATGTGAAGAACGCCGCGGGCAGCCTGCTCGAATCGGTCACCTCCGGTAAAGGAACAACAGAAGGAGCCGGCAAGGCCCTGAGCGACAGTCTGCGCGGTTTATTTAAAAAGAAATAGCTTCGATAGACAAATCGCCATTAACCGCTGATTTGCACGAATATAAATCCGCGAAAATCCGCGGCGAATTAAAATATAATAGCGAGCATGGCTGAGATTAGCGAAAGAACGAATCGTTTTACAGAATCCGTCATCCGGATGATGACCCGAATATCTCTTCAATACGACGCTATCAACTTATCGCAGGGATTTCCCGATTTCGATCCTCCCGTTCAGCTTATGGATGAACTGAAGCGGGTGGCGCATGCCGGACCGCACCAGTATGCAGTGACTTGGGGCGCGCCCAAGTTCCGGCAGGCGCTCGCCGAAAAACAATCGCGCTTCATGAACCTCGCTATCGATCCTGATACGAATATCGTCGTCACCTGCGGAAGCACGGAAGCCATGATGGCTGCCATGATGACGGCCTGCAATCCCGGAGACAAAGTCATCGTGTTCTCGCCTTTTTACGAAAACTATGTAGCCGATGCCATCCTTTCGGGAGCGGAGCCTATCTATGTTCCTTTACATCCTCCCGATTTCCACATCGACGTTGAAGAATTGACGGCGGCTTTCAGAAAAAAACCTCGGGCGCTCATCCTGTGCAATCCGGCCAATCCCTCAGGAAAAGTGTTTTCTCTTGAGGAATTGGAAACCATTTCACGTCTGGCCATAGAACAGGACGCGTTCGTCATCACAGACGAGGTGTACGAACACCTGGTCTATGCTCCCCGCCGCCACGTTTATATTGCCTCATTGCCCGGAATGTTTGAGCGGACAATTTCCTGCAGCTCCCTCTCGAAGACTTATTCCATCACCGGGTGGCGGCTTGGATACGTCATTGCGCCGGAAAAAATAATCAACGGCGTCAGGAAAGTGCACGATTTCCTGACGGTGGGCGCGGCGGCGCCTCTCCAGGAAGCAGCCATTGTCGGACTCCGGATGCCGGATGCCTACTATGAGGATTTTCTTGAACTCTATACGGGCAAGCGGAAAATATTTCTCGAGTATCTGGAAAAAGCCAATCTCTCTTACACAGTTCCTGAGGGAGCCTATTATGTAATGGTGGATATTTCCAGGTTCAACCGGAGTTCCGATATGGAATTCTGCAAATGGCTGGTAAGAGAGGCAGGCGTCGCAGCAGTTCCCGGCTCCAGTTTCTTCCACGAAGACATTCAGAATTTCATCCGCTTCCATTTCGCCAAAAAGAATGAAACCCTTATTGAAGCCGGGAAACGCCTCCAGAAGCTGCGATAAATCATCGTCGACGCCCGGAGAGGACTTATCGCATTTCCAATTATTTTTTTTGTTTTAACAGGGAGTCCAGGCCTGCGAATGGATTGTAGGTGGAAACTGTAGCGCTGCCGCTGCCGGCGCTGGGCTCATCCGACCAATCCGCCACAAGGTTGCGCGAATGTTCATTGTCATGGCAATAAACGCAGAGCAATTCCCAGTTGCCGCCGTCTTTGGGATTATTATCATGGTTGTGGTCTTTGTGATGAACAGTAAGTTCCCGCAGCCTCTTGCCCTCAAACTCGCGTCCACATCTTCCACAGATCGGCGGAAACATTTTAAGGGCCTGTTCGCGATAACCTTTCATCCGGAGTTCACGTTCCCGGCGAACTTCAGAGATAAACTGTCTTTCGTTTTCCGGGCGCATTTTATCAGAAGGCATAAAATTCTCCATCCATCGGGACCGGAGCCTAACGATGTATTTCGATTATACAAGGTAACAACTGCGGGTGGAACTGAATGATATAGTTTATAATCTTAATCGAGACCGGCAGCGATCATGGAGGTGTTGATGAGGGATATAAAAGTTGGGATTATAGGGCTAGGCACCGTAGGCGCGGGAGTCGCTAAAGTATTTTTTACACACCGTGAAGAACTGGAAGAAAAAATCGGAGCCCCGGTGACTCTTCATGCGATCGCGGATATGGATATTTCCAGTCCGCGCAAGGACCTCGCACTGGGAGAACTCCCTCTGACGACGGATGTCGCCGGAGTGTTGGATGATCCGGCGGTGGATATTGTTGTAGAGCTCATCGGAGGCCTGGAACCCGCCCGACGTTTTATCCTTCGCGCCTTGAGCAACGGCAAACATGTCGTCACAGCCAATAAGGCTCTCCTGGCAACGCATGGAGAGGAGCTTTACGCCGAAGCGCGTGCGCGAAGCCGAATGCTGGGCTTCGAAGCCGCCGTGGCCGGAGGAATTCCATTGATCCGTGCGATCAAGGAAGGATTAGCCGCCAATCGCATTGCTTCGATGTACGGCATTGTAAACGGCACATCCAACTACATCCTGTCCAAAATGACCGACGAGGGGCAGGAATTCGGAAGAGTTCTGGCCGAAGCCCAAGCCAAGGGTTATGCGGAAGCAGATCCTACTTTCGATGTGGAAGGAATTGATTCCGCTCATAAATTACAAATTTTAGCGACTCTTGCCTTCCGCACGCCGGTCGGGCTCAAGGATATTTATGTAGAAGGAATCTCAAAAATCACCCCTCAAGACATTACACTTGCACGAGAGATGGGGTTCCGGATTAAGCTTTTAGCTATCGCTAAAGTCCAGAATGGAATGCTTGAGCTGCGCGTTCACCCTACAATGATTCGGGACGCCACCCCTCTCTCGGCAGTCTCCGGCGTTTTCAATGGCGTATTCCTGAACGGCGATGTCGTGAACGACCTGATGTTCTACGGTCGTGGCGCAGGACAAATGCCCACGGCTTCTTCCGTCTGGGCCGATATCGTCGAGATTGCCCGGCGGTTGGCCGCCGGACAAACCGCCGTGCCGCAAGACCTTCCGATCGTTGGGCGCAAACATCTGCGATTGAAACCTATGGAGGAAGTCAACTCGTCCTATTACCTCTATGTTTCATGTATGGATCAACCGGCAGTTCTCGCCCAGATAGCCGGAATACTCGGCAAGCATGAGATCAGCATTGCCAGTGTAATTCAAAAGGTTCGTCAGCAGGCTAAAGCCGTACCGGTGGTTATGATGACCCACGCTGCCCAGGAGGGATCCATGCAGAAGGCTTTGAAAGAAATTGATGATCTACCGGTAGTTGTTTTCCCAACCCGCATGATTCGGGTGGAGGAATTGCCGGATTAGCGGATCAAAACGCAGCGCGGAATGATCTGGAATAGATAAGATAAGAAATAACGCTGAATGGAGGAAAAGTATGGATCAGCCCCAGAACGCGGCGTCCGGCGCGCGGGCTGCAAAGATCAGTCCCTTGCCGGGTTCCAGGAAAATTTATATTCAAGGGAATAACGGGATCAGAGTGCCGATGCGCGAAATCCAGCTTCACCCTACCAGGGAATTGGATGGCCGGATCGAAAATAATCCGCCAATAAGAGTCTACGATACTTCCGGCCCTTATACCGACCCCGATGCGAACATGGATCTTCAGCGCGGCCTGCCTTCCTTGCGAAAGGAATGGATTCGTGCAAGAGGCGCTTACGATGTTCTCGATCCGAAATACCATCCTGTGCCGGGCAATAGCGATCCGGATACGCCGCTTCCGGAAAGACGGAAAGTTTTACGCGGCCGGGGCAATGTCACCCAGATGCACTATGCCAAAAAGGGAATCCTAACCCCTGAAATGGAATTTGTGGCGCTGAGAGAAGACCTGAGCCCTGAATTCGTTCGGAACGAAATTGCACTTGGCCGCGCCATTATCCCAGCCAATATCAATCACCCGGAAATTGAACCGGCGGCAATAGGGCGCAATTTTCTAGTTAAAATCAATGCCAATATCGGCAATTCGGTAGTTAGTTCCTCGATCGAAGAAGAAGTGGAGAAAATGGCCTGGGCGATCCGCTGGGGCGCAGATACTGTAATGGATCTTTCTACAGGCAAAAACATCCACGAAACACGCGAGTGGATCATCCGCAATTCGCCGGTTCCGATCGGCACGGTCCCGATATATCAGGCTCTGGAAAAAACCGGGGGCAAAGCGGAAGAGCTCACCTGGGAGATTTTTCGGGATACCCTAATAGAACAGGCGGAACAGGGAGTTGATTATTTCACAATTCACGCCGGCGTTCTTCTGCGCTATGTGCCGCTGACGGCAGAACGTAGGACTGGAATCGTCAGCCGGGGCGGTTCCATTCTTGCCCAATGGTGCCTTGCCCATCATCAGGAAAATTTTCTTTACACCCGGTTTGAAGAAATTTGCGAAATTATGAAAGCTTATGATGTGGCTTTCTCGCTTGGAGACGGACTCCGGCCGGGTTGCCTGGCAGACGCCAATGACAAGGCTCAATTCGCGGAGTTGGAGACCTTGGGAGAGCTCACTTTGAAGGCATGGGCTCACGATTGCCAGGTAATGATTGAAGGCCCCGGACATGTGCCTTTGGACAAGATAAAAGAAAACATGGACTTGGAACTCAAGCTTTGCCATGAAGCCCCTTTCTATACATTGGGGCCTCTCGTAACAGACGCCGCGCCGGGTTACGATCACATCAGCAGCGCTATAGGAGCGGCATTCATTGGCTGGCTCGGAACTGCAATGCTTTGCTATGTTACGCCTAAGGAACACCTTGGCTTGCCAAACAAAAAAGATGTTAAAGACGGCGTAATCGCATATAAAATCGCCGCCCATTCCGCCGATTTGGCGAAAGGACATAAGGGCGCCGGAGCGCTCGACGATGCAATTTCAAAAGCCCGCTTCGAGTTCCGTTGGGAGGATCAGTTCCATTTGTCCTTTGATCCTGAAACAGCGCGAGATTTTCACGGGGAGACTCTTGCACAGGACGTCGCAAAAGTTGCTCATTTTTGCAGTATGTGCGGCCCGCATTTCTGCTCCATGAAAATAACTCAAGATGTCCGAGACTTTACCAATCAAGAAAAGCTGCTGAAGGAAGGCATGAAACAGAAAAGCCGGGAATTCCTCGACCGCGGTTCGGAAATTTATCATAAAGTTTAAAGCAATGAAAAAAGGGAACGCCCGGAATAAAAAAAGCAGTTCGAGTCAACACGAAACCGGGGTTGGTTCCCATGAAAAACCGCTTTCATTCAAAAGCGCGCTTTTAGTCTCACTGGTTTTAATTGTAGTTAATTTAATCATCTATGCCCCGACACGGCAGCATGAATTTCTCCACTATGACGATCCTTTTTACGTTACCGAAAATGTCGAAGTTGCCCGCGGATTGACCGGGCAGGGCATTTTATGGGCTTTCACAACCAACCACGCGGCCAATTGGCATCCTCTGACGTGGTTGTCCCATATGCTTGAT
Organism: uncultured Acidobacteriota bacterium; assembly: GCA_964441405.1. GTDB lineage: Bacteria > Acidobacteriota > UBA6911 > UBA6911 > UBA6911 > UBA6911. The sequence continues at coordinate 115,827 of CAYTYP010000004.1, read as the reverse complement.
GTGCAGCTGTTCGGCATGCAAGCCGGCCCTCATCACATCATCAATGTCCTGCTACATATAGCCAACGCTCTCCTGCTGTTCTGGTTGCTATTTCGAACGACACGCGCCTGTTTTCAGAGTGCAGCAGTCGCCCTTCTATTTGCCGTTCATCCTCTACACGTAGAGTCCGTAGCATGGATTGCAGAAAGAAAGGACGTCTTAAGCGCCCTGTTTTGGATGCTCACATTCCATGCGTATATTTCTTACATTCGGCAACCGCTTCTTCGGCGCCGCTTGATTCTAATGGGAGTTTTCTCGCTTGGGCTGATGGCGAAACCCATGCTGGTTTCTCTCCCCTTCATCCTGCTGCTCTTCGATATCTGGCCGCTGCGGCGCGTGAGTTTGGGAACAGGACAAAAACCAACTTGGCTGCAGTTGATTCGCGAAAAAATCCCATTGTTTATCCTGGCTGCGGTTTCGAGCGGCATTACGGTAATAGCTCAATCCCGGGGAGGAGCCGTTCAGACTTTTAATGCAATCCCGTTGAGCTCCCGTATAGTCAACGCTTTGGCATCCTACGCCGCCTATATCGGACAAATGTTTTGGCCCAAGAATCTCGCAGCCTATTATTCCTATGCGCCGATATCCGAATCCTTGACAGTCCTCAGCATCGTGATTTTAATCGCCCTATCCGGACTGGCAATTCGGTTTGCCAAACATCATCCCTATCTCCTGGCGGGATGGATTTGGTATTTGTGCGCTCTGCTGCCCGTCATTGGATTAATCCAAGTAGGAGGACAATCCAGGGCGGACCGCTATACTTATTTACCGCTCATCGGATTATTCATTATGATGGCATGGGGCATTCCCGCACTCCTTGAAGGTCGTCGCTATCTAAACATTGCATTCGGTTCTGCTGCGATCCTTCTGATCGGCGCATGGACCCTTGCCGCTCGGGAACAAGTTCATTTCTGGAAAAACGATATTGAACTATGGCGGCATGCGGTGCAAGTCGCCCCTGGAGACTGTTTTCTCCGGTCGAATCTGGGAATGGCGCTGGTAAGACAAGGCGATTTGGAGGCAGCCTTGGATCAGTATGGTGAAGCTATGCGCTTGAAGCCTGATTATTCTTATGGAAAATGGAAGCTATCGGACGCTTATGCTGAAGCGCACAATACGTTCGGAGTTTCCTTATTCAACAAGGGATTGCGGCGTGAAGCCATGGCCCATTATGAAAAAGCGCTCCGCATTAAACCGGACCTGGCCGCAGCTCACAGCAATATGGGGACGATATTGGAAATGGAGGGGAAATCAGCGGAAGCGCTTTCAGAGTTTGAAAAAGCTTTGAAGCTCAATCCACAAGATCCTGAGATGCATTACAACATGGGACTTATGTTGGCAAAACAAGGGTCAACGGACAAGGCTGCCGTCCACTATAAGAAGGCTCTCGAAATCAAACCTCTTTACGCAGAACCGCATAAAGAACTGGGCGACGCTTATTTCCTAAAAGGTAGATTAGTTGAAGCCATAGAACAATATTCCAAGGCCTTGGAAATAAAACCGGATTTTGCACAAGCCCACAACAATCTAGGGCTTGCTTTAATGGATCAGAAACGCTATCAGGACGCGATCTTCCATTTCAGTGAGGTTCTGCGCATGGAACCCGCCAGCGTCGAAGCAGAGAGAAACAGGGCGGCCGCTCAGGCGAAGCTGCAGTGAGGGCCTGTGACGAAATAATGAACACTCCGCCCGCAGAGCGGGTAGTATCAGGAAGCCCCCAGGATGGGGGCAAAGAAAATGCGAATTTCGAATGTCGAATTATGAAGTATGAAGTGTTCGAACTCTCTGCAAATTTAGCGATGTCCGCCTCTCCCGGCCGTTTCCCATCCACTTCGAAATTCGACATTCATCATTCGATATTCATCATTCCTTTTCTCTTTCCGTTTCTTTCATCTTTCCCACGGGACTGGTTTCATTCTTCATGCCTGCCTGCCGGAGAGCTTGTACGATGCGCCCCTGGCGCACTCATCCAGCGCGCTTCCGTCCAGCCTTGATGAGCATGGGAGTTGAAGAGCCTTAAGACGGAATGCTCGCTCCAGTCCACTACGCTGATTGCGCCGGGATCGAGAAAAAACCGGCTCATGGCAAGAAGCGGCAGTTTCAAAGCCGCCGCTAGGAAGGCTTTGATTGGCCCGACATGGCTGACGAATACAATGGAGGAGCCTGCAAATTCGTTTTTCATTTGCTCCGCCAACTCAACGATACGGCTCTGAACGCTGATAAATGCTTCCCCTCCAGGGGGCGCACAGGACGGATCCGATTCCCACCGTGCAAGATGCTTTGCTTCCGTATTCCCCAGCGCCAGAACTTCACGGCGGGTCAGACCCTCCCATCGGCCGAAAGAACCTTCCACAAGGCGTGGATCCATCCGAAGCTCCACGCTGCACGCTTTCTGTATCGCCGCAGCAGTTTCGGCGGCGCGACTCAGCGGACTTGTGAGGATCAGGTCCACCGGCAGTTGAGCAAGCGCGGTTGCCGCCTGTTGAGCCTGCAGCTTTCCTTTATCCGTCAGCGGCATATCACGCACCCCGAGATAGCGCATTTTCAAATTGTCGGCGGTTTCCCCATGACGAACGAGAAAAAGCCGCAACTCTTTTTTTTCAGATTTATCCATACAGCGCTCCTCCTCGGGGTTCTTATGCTTTTTGGGAGTTTTGCATGAGTTCGATGAACTTATCGGCGGCCGGATTCAACGCCTGATTGCTTCTAACCACGATCCCAAGAGAGCGATAAAAGCTTTTATCGGTGAAATTGATCTGAACGAGCGCGCCGCTTTGTATTTCTTTCTGCACGCTTAAAATAGGAACTATGGAAATCCCGGCTCCGATTTCTACGCTTCTCTTTATGGTCTCAATATTGTTGAATTCCGTAACGACTCGAACGTGGACATCATGCTCCTGGAAGATGCGATCCAGCGCGCGCTGACTTGCCATTCCCTTTTCGAAGCCTATGAAATTTTCGCCATTGAGTTTCCGGATATTAATATGGTGCCTGCGTGCAAGGGGATGATCCGGCGCACAGATGAGGACCAGTTTGTCCGCAGGAAGCGATATGATTTTCAATCCTTTGCGCGGTTCCGGATAAGTCACGACTCCGAGGTCAATCACTCCGTTGAGGCAGTCCTGATAAACCTGAGCTCCCGGACTGTATTCCACATGAAGGTTCACTTTGGGATATATTTTGAGGAAAGTTTTGATCACGAGAGACATTTCATACAGGCCTACGCTATAGATGGTCCCAACCCGAACGCTGCCTGCCAGGTCTTGGCCGATCGCTTTCATTTCCAATTGCATGTGCTCAAAACTGTCGAGAATCGTGCGGGAACGCTCATAAAAAACCCTGCCTGCCGGGGTAGGAGTGACCGATTTTCCCTCTCGACTCAACAACTGTGTTCCAAACCTGGATTCCAGATTCTTGACCTGCTGACTGACGGCTGATTGAGTTATAGAATTCCGGACTGCAGCCCGGGAAAAGCTCCGGCTTTCGACCAGATCACAAAAGACCTTTAGAGTATCGATTTGCATTAATCCTCCGGAGCCCAACAGAGCGGAGCAACCAAGCTTTCCCTGGTCGCCTCAAAAGGCAATAATAAGTTATTCTGATGCTTATATCAAAATCATTAATATTTGCTACTTCATCGGAGTTCCGTTCCGATCTCAGAAGCGCAGCAGGGACAACCGCCCGTATTTACCGGACAGGCTCCCGGTTTAATCGCGCTTTTTTCCAAAGGTGGGATTCGATTCAGGAATCGATTGCTGCAGGTTTGCATAGCGCGCCATAACAAAACAGAGATCGGAAAGCCGGTTGAGATAGCGAAGAACGCAGGGATCGATCTTCTCGATTCTGGATAGGCTGACGCAACGACGTTCTGCGCGACGGGCGACCGTTCGAATCCAATGCAATGCGGAACCCTGAAGGCCGCCCCCAGGCAGGATAAACTGTTTTAGAGGCTCAAGGTTCTCTTCGAATGAATCGATTTCCTTTTCCAGGACGAGGACATCTTCATCCCGGATTCCTGCGTTGGATCGAACCGCTCCTTCCGGGGTAGCAATATCCGCGCTGATTGTAAACAGGTTGTCCTGCACCCATTGGAGGACTTTATCCATCTTCTCCGGCAATGGACAGCTGCGGACCAATCCTATAAGCGCGCTCAGCTCATCCAGCGATCCGCACGCTTCAATGAAAGGCGTGTCCTTCGATACCCGGCTTCCGCCGATCCGTCCGGTAATTCCCCCATCACCTGTTCTTGTATAGATCCTGGTCAATGGCCGCTCCTTACTATCAGGAGTTTAAACAAAAAAAGCGTTCCTCACCGGAACGCTTTTTAGCATTTTCAAAGTTATGCCGGTTTAAGCAGTTTTTTTCTCTTTGCATGCGATGCAGACGGATGTCCAAGGCACTGCTTGGAGACGCGCAATACTGATTTCTCCTTCGCAGATCGTGCACGTGCCGTAGCTGCCATTATCAACCCTCTCGATAGCGGCTTCAATAGCACGAAGCAGTTTTGCATCGACCTGGAGTAGTTTTAGATTTATGTGGATCTCATTGTCATCGCTAGCCTGATCCACAAAATCCCCATGTCGCGTGTCTTCCATATTTTCCCAATGTGGCTTTTTGCCGGTCGCATTTACTATGGCGTCACGCTTTTGCTCAAGGGCAGCCTTGAACTTTTTAAGATCTTTTTTATTCATAGGCATAACCTCTAATTAAAAGACTGAAACTATAGATCAAAACCGCCTGCGTGTAAACCACCAGATTCAATCAGGTCTAATCGGCTGGTGGAAGGGAATCCTTAGATTTTATCCCTGATCTTTATCCAGCCTCCAATGAGCAGGTTTCGAAACGATATTTATCCTTTATTTACACCGCTATTGAAAGCTAATTCAAGAGCGGGAACTATTTGAACCGGGTGATACGATAATTTAGCATCGCGCAATCCGGGATCTCCAAGATCTTCTTCGCGATTAATAAACTGGAATCCCTGCGCCGCAACTACTTTAGCCGTTTCCCAGTTAATGACTTGATAAAGGCCTTTGTAGCTTCGCAGCGCACGCTCAAAATGGATCGCGACAGTTGTTGAGCTAATCGGCTCATAAATAGAAAACGCGACCGGTCTTCCGTCCACGATTATCAGCAAGCCCTGCTGGTGCAATTCGTCGAAATGCCGGAGCGTATAATCCAAAGCCGCCAATTCCCGCGCCATCATTCCTTCTATCTGGGGACGCTCTTCTCTCGCAATAGAATTTAAAACTTCAAAACATAAATCGGTTCCAGCGAACGTCAGCGGTTTAATAGCCCAGCGGTATTGACTTGAAGCCTGCGCCAGTAAGTTCCTTTTTTTCGAGTATTTGCGACCGGACAACTGGGAAAGCAATTCGGCGCTATAAAGATAATTGGAAACCACTCTATCTTCTCTTATTGAGAATTGATTTGAGAAATCGGGATTTTGTTTTACGAATTCCTCGGAAACTCCAATGATTTTCAATGGATAAGGCAATGTGGCAGCGTCAGCAAGGAGCTTTTGAGAGATCGAAGCGGAGAGTTTTCCTACAGGCTGAAGCAAATGCCGTCGCTGATCCGGTTCGAGCAAGCAGGAAATAAGGAGGGTTTCAGGTTCGGCAAAGAACCAGCCATACTTGAAATAGCCCTGCCAGGCCGCTAATGTCGCAAACGTATAGCCGCTGAGAGATTGCGGATATTGTTTAAGGAAATCGGTTAGAGGCTCAGGTTGTTCCAGCTTTACATGCTTAAACTCAAAGCCGAGAAAGGAAAGCTCATCCATTATCGCTTTCCATAAAGCATAGGCTGATAGCCCGCAAGGGGACCGAATCCAAGATCTTCATACATCCCTTGAGTGCCGGGTTCAGCAACCAGGCCAATCCATCCGATTTTTTGATTGACGCAGAATTGGGTTAACCGCCGGACCAGTTCGCGCCCGACGCCATGTCTGCGATAATTTTCAAGAACCGCCACATCCTGTATGTAGGCGTCGCTACAACCGTCGGAAATGACTCTCGCCATTCCGATTATGCGTCCTTCAAGAGTGCGCGCAACCATGAAACAATAGCTGCCGCGAATCATTGCCGGAATAATATTGCGAGATTCCGGACTTTCCTGCCACCAGCCGGCTGATTTATACAGTTCCACGATTTCTTCAATGGGCGCTGTGTTCACTGCCTCAAATTCCAATTCTCTCATTGTGGCGATCCTTTCTCAGCCCTAAGAGGACAGAAAGCGGGGTAGAACGATTTGGAGGGCGGCCATGCGGATTGTCATTATCGTATCCTGCGGACTCAGGGCATTGCCGGGCAGGCTTAAAAAGGCAGATTCTCGCCTGCTCCAGTTTTAATAGCCCGCTCATAAATTCCAGCAGCGAGCGCGATATCTTCCAGCGCTATCCCTTGAGATTCAAACAAAGTCACTTCGCTTGCATCTTCGCGTCCCGGAAACTCTCCTACGACTACAAGTCCCAATTCCCGAGCGTCTTCCCAGAAGAAAGCTTCTGCTTCTGCTGCACGCGCAAGATCTCCCGATTCAAGCATCGCCTGTTCGGAAGAGTCCACCACTACGCAGGCGCTCTTGCCGACGGTTTCAACATCTATTTCCTGTTTGGAAATAAAATTCGATCCGATGGCATTGATGTGAGTTCCTTTCGAAATCCAGGCTCCTTTTAAAACAGGATCCTTGGAATTCGTAGCAGTCACAATAATATCCATATCTTTGGCTGCTTCTTCCGGAGTTGCAGCCGGCTTCACTTCTACTCCTGAAGCTTTGGTCATTTCTTTGCAGAATTTGGCCAGATTTTGCGGATTTCTCGAGTAGGCGGAAATGGCGCTGATCGAGCGAACGGCGCATACGGCGAGTATCTGGGATCGAGCCTGCAAACCAGAGCCGTAAATTCCAAGCCGCGAAGACTCCTGGCGCGCCATATATTTGGTTGCTATTCCTGTTGCAGCGCCCGTGCGCATTTGTCCCAATTTGTCCGCTTCGATCATGGCGACGAGCTGGCCGTCGCCTTTATATAGCATAACCATAAAGCGGTACACATCGCCAACGCTTGTGTAGCTTTTAAGTCCGGCGTAGCCGAGAGTGGGCAGTGATGCGCTCATGACATGCATCATTCCCTGATCCACACGACAACGGCGTCTGGGAGCCATTTCGGCCTTCTGCTCTCCCTGAAGTTTGAATGCCTGCTCAATCGCTTCAATCGCCATATCCATGGTGGCTAATTTCTCAACATCTGATTCTCGCAGCAAAATTGCCATATCCGCCCCCAGCTTCAATAAGACTTGTATCCAGCTAAACTTCAGTTCCCAATATACTGGAGCGGGAACCAAGCTCCAAGCCCGAAATATTCAATTGAACCATTTTTACCTGTTTTAAATCTGTTTAATATAAGAAATAGTGGCTGAAAAACCGGAAAACCAGATGTAAGGATCTGCACCGGCTTCACTTAGCCATAACGTCCATAGCCTGAAATTGACATCGATAAATGGCTATGTTATTCTAGTGGGCACAATAGGTGTGTTGCAATGACACATTTCCAGCATGGGAGCGCAGTTCGAATGAGATCTCGTTTGTGGGGTCATGTGCTGTTTTGCTTATCCCTCATGATCTTTTCCAACTTCGGCTTCGCGCGGGGCGATGGGCGCATTTCCGGCAACGTGAAAAGCATATCCGGCAGCCCGCTTAGCAATGCCGTAATAAAAATCTATAAATCAACGCAGCAGAGAGAAGCTCTTTTAATTACACGAAGCGACCGATTCGGCTTTTTCCGACAAACCAATCTGTCGCCGGGCTCCTATTATCTAAAAGTATCCCATAATGGTTATGAGCCTGTTACAACAGAAAAGTTCACCATTGATCCGGGGCGCGCGACGCCGCTTAACATAGTTCTGGAAAATATTATCGGTTACATATCCAACGACGACGATCCCCGCAACCAGGACTTAAAAACAGTAATGCGCGGCGCATCGGACCGTCGTTTGATCTTACGGGATATCCCAGGCGCAATTGCAAATGAAAATGAATTTAGATCAGAGCCTTTTGATCGAATCGGATCATTAAACCTGGCCTCAAGCAGCTATCTGAATGAAGAAAGCTATTATGTCCGCCCCCAAAGCGGCCAAAACGGCATTACTTCGAATTTCTCTTTCGCTGAACCGATCAACAAACACAGTCGCATAATTCTTTCAGGCCAAGTGGATTTTGGATTCAACTCCTTTTGGAGGTTGAGGAACACTTACAATTATCGCCCGGATCCCGCTAGCGATTACAGGATAACGGTAGGCTATGGCCGCATGAACTCTGGTTACCCCGGGATCGCCCGGCCCATCCCTTCCCAACTTTTCCCAAAAGAAGCCGGCAACATGCAGGAATCGGGCGTGCAATCGCTGGCTTTCGGAATGGAAGGAACGACGAGATTTCTAGACTTTATGGCTATCCGCTATGGTTTTGATTACGCCCGGTTGCATTATGGAGTGGACCGGAGTTTCACCTACCCCGCCCTCGAAATCATAATCACACCGCAAAAAGGATGGTCTGTCAAAGCATCGATCTCCTCTCGACGTGTGCTCGATGAAAACACCGTTATTCTTCCAGACGGCGAGCAACTCAACCTTTCCGAGCCCACGCTCATTACAATGGTAAATGACAAAGTGAGCATGACCCAGATCCGACATTCGGAAATTTCTGCGGAAAAGATCCTCGATCCGGATACTGCTATTGAAGTGGCGGTTTATGGCGATCAAGCCCGTGGGCCGGGGCTTCCCGTCAAGGTTACTGCAATCACACCTGAGGGCGTCAATTCCAGCCTTATTGAATTAAATGACGATCATTCCACTCAACAGGGGACGCGGATAAAAATCAGCCGCAAATTATTCGATAATTTCAGCGGTTCTCTGGCCTATGTTTACGGTGAGGCGACAAACATAACATCCTTTAAACCCGTTCCGGCAGACATGATCGATTCTGATTTTATAAAGCACTATGCCAGGCAACGCTATCATCATTCGATCACCGGTAAAATTAACGCAAAAATGCCGATTACAAAAACAAACCTGCTTGCCACAATTCGATGGTATCCCGACAACCCGGTTACCCCTATAGACTGGTTTTCGGACCAAATGAACATTGGCACAAAATCGGTGAATTTCGAAATTCGTCAAATCATCCCAACTCCGGAGTTTCTGACCAATTCGGGGAAATGGGAAGTATTGATAGACCTGCGCAATATTATTAATCAAGGCAGAGACGTTATCCCTGCATCCAATGGCGAACTTATATTGGATCGGAATCCGCGCTCAATCCGTTTCGGTCTCAGCTTGAATTTCCGTTAGCCCTAACCCGGCGCATGTAAACCGAAATAATCTTTTCCTATCTATTCTGCCAATCCAGCCTTGGCTGCAGCTAAGCAGACCTGCAGCCAAGGTTGACTCTTCCCTTTTTGCTTGTATGGACATAGCTTGTTAGTTCAAAATATTGAATATTGAGATTCAACAAGTTGGAGGTTGTTGCTATAAATTGAATAGCCTGAGATGCGATGTACTGTAATGTATTAATAACACAGGACTTGTTTTAAATTCACTCCTGGAAACACTTCATCCCTATGGCATGCAAATTGCTTAGTTCCGATATACTGATCTGGGAAAGGGATAAAGATGTCCTCATGAACGGCTTTCCAGTGCCTTTCAAATTCATATCAACGGCAATTTTGAGCAGCATTGTTGTTTTTGTTGCCCTATTGAATCTGCGCGATCGCGTCTTTTGGACAGAAACAACGGATGGCATTTACTGGAAAGAAGCCGATGGAACCCTGCAGGTTGAGAGGATAGATCCTGAAGGGCCCGGAAGCCATGTGGGAGTGCGGATAGGCGATGTTCTTCAATCCATCAATAATAAAAAAATCAACGACCTGGGTCAGTATTCAGAAACCCTATATAGCTTAGGTCCCGGCGCTTCCGTCCATTATCAATTTCAAAGCGCCTCGCAGATTAGAACTGCCACGATTCAACTTAAATCGAAGGCAATGCTTACAGCCAGGGATGTCCTTCGTACAATCCTGGCGTTTCTCTATCTAGGAATCGGAATTTTTGTTCATTTAAAAGGGACAAAGCAGCCTCGCACTTTTCACTTTTATTTTATTTGCCTGTCCGCCTTTGTTGTTTTCAGTTTTAGTTACACGACAAAATTCAGTCCGATGGACTGGTTCGTATATAGTTTGTCCGTTTTATCGTTTCTCCTCCTCCCTGCGCTGTTTATGCATTTTTGTTTTCGGTTCCCGATCGATATGGCAGCCGGAAATAGAATACTTCCTTGGTTGTATGCTCCAGCGTTTTTTTTATGCTTTCTGCGGCTATTGTGGATTACAGGTCATTTAGCGCCCTTAGGGCTTCCCCGCACGGTGCAATCGATTGACATTCTGGATCGCATGGATTTGGTTCATTTCTGCGCAGGATTTCTTGTTGGGGGCGCTCTGCTTCTCAAGAGGCGCATCCAAATGCAAGGCCTCATTGTACGTCAGCAGATGAAATGGATTAGTTATGGAACCCTGGCCGGCATAACCCCTTTTGGTCTGATTTATGTCTTGCCCGTAGCGCTTGGAGCGCGATCCACATTTGCGATGGATGCTTCCATGCTCTTCCTCGCGTTTATTCCTCTTTCCATAGGATATGCGTTGGTTCATTACAGGCTCATGGATGTGGAATCCATCGTGCGACGAAGCGCCGCCTATTTTATTTCCAGTTCTCTGCTGCTTGCCGTTTATTTGCTTTTTGTTCTCGTGCTGGGAAGAGCTTTGCAGGCAATAGCGCCTCAAGCTAATGATATCGCGATCTGTATTGCAGCTCTGGCAATAGCTTTGTTGTTTGCACCCCTTCGGAATGGAATTCAAAACCGGTTGGATCGCTTTTTCTACAAGGACCGATTTGAAGATCGATCCAGTTTGCTGGAATTCGCCCGGACCTTAAGCTCGGAAATTAGTTTAATGCCGCTGTCCCGGAGCATTCTTGAGCGCATTTCAAAAACTTTCCGTATTGAAAAAACTGCGATTTTCCTGGCGGATCCTGTCCAAGAAGGTTTGTTCTGCCTTGTCCATACGCTCAACCTGGAAGTCAGCACGGAAAGCAGTCTTTTTCTAGAGCATGAACTGATTGCTCTTGATAATGGGAGCGGTTTTTTTAATCTCAAAAACGATTCCGACTGCCTGCGCCGCGCGAATTCGGAGCTCCTCCGAAATGGCATATTCTATTTGCAGGATCTCAAGAGCCGCGGCAAACGGATCGGGATGATAGCTCTCGGCCAACTGCCTGCCGGCAGTCATTTTTCCACAGAGGATCTGGAGCTTCTTTCAGCCTTGGCCGGCTACGCGGCAATGGCTTTAGAGAATGCAAGCTTGTATCGTACGATTGAAACGAAAGCTCTGGAGTTGGAAAGGTTAAAAGCCTACACCGAAAATATTATTGAAAGCATAAACGTAGCTGTTCTGGCGCTTGATTTCGATGGTCGCATTACGTCCTGCAATCGTTCATTCGAAGAATTATATGGCGCCTCTCGCAGCCAGCTCAAAGGATCGCCGGTCGAAACTCTCTTCCCTCCTGATGTTATGGCTTCTATTCAGAGGATCCGGGGCGCAAGCGGGTGGGAATTAAATTCCCCGGGCAATATTCATAAGCTTTTCATTGAGAGCCGATCCGGCCGGCGTCTGATTGTGAATTTGAGTCTTATTCCCTTGTTGGATCCCCAGGCTCTCAATACGGGCGCATTGATTATTTTGGACAATATAACGGATAAAGTGCGGTTCGAAGATCAACTGCTTCAGGCTGAAAAACTGTCTTCGCTAGGCTTGCTGGCCGCCGGCATTGCCCATGAAGTCAACACGCCCATAGCCGGCATTTCCAGCTACGCCCAAATGTTACTGAAAGAAACGCCGGCTTCGGACAAACGCAAACCTATTCTGGAAAAGATTGAAAAACAGACATTCCGGGCGGCTGAGATCGTTAATGGATTGTTGAATTTCTCGAGAATGAGCGGCGGCGAATTCAAAGAAGTCGATGTCAATCAGCTCATCGAAGAAAGTCTTGGCTTGCTAAATCATCAACTGCAGCTGAATCATATAAAAGTGGACTCTCGCTACGACAAGTCGCTGCCGGCAATTTCCGGAAACTTGGGGAAACTACAGCAGGTTTTCATCAATTTATTTCTGAATGCACGGGATGCCATGCCTTCTGGAGGAGAACTGGCAATTCAGACGGGCATGAACGAATCCATGGTTGTCGTCGACATCTCCGATACGGGAAGTGGAATTTCAGAAGAAGATATAAAAAGGATCTTTGATCCCTTTTACACCACCAAACCTATCGGAAAGGGGACCGGACTCGGTCTGGCGGTCAGTTATGGAATAATTCAGGAACACGGCGGAAGAATACTGGTGGACAGCAATATCGGGAAGGGAACTCACTTCAGGTTAAAACTCCCTGTCAGGCTTAATTAAATGAGCGAAAACGAACGAATCTTGGTGGCTGACGATGAAGAAATCATGCGTGATGTCCTTGCGGATCTTCTATCCTCCGCATCCTACAAAGTTGATTTGGCGGAAAATGGTTCTCAAGCATTAGAAATGATAAGGGAAAGAGACTATGGCGTCGTGATTCTGGACCTTATGATGCCGGAACTCGATGGCCTTCAGGTCCTTGAGAAACTGAACAGAATCGAAAACAGTCCTATCACGGTGGTGCTCACCGCGTTTGGCTCTATTGAAAAAGCAGTCAAAGCCACCAAATTGGGGGCGTTTGATTTCATAACCAAACCCTTTAAAAATGACGAGCTGCTTCTTTCGATTAAAAATGCGCTGGAACGCCATCGTTTGTTGGAGGAAAATCGGCGTTTAAAGATGTCGTTGCGCGAGCGTTACAGCTTTCAGAACATCATCGGGAAAAGCGCGCCGATGCAACAAGTATTCGATCTGATCTCGCAAGTGGCTCCAAGACGAAGCACGGTTCTTGTCCAGGGAGAAAGCGGAACAGGAAAAGAACTTGTTGCGAAGGCGATCCACGCCGCCAGCGGCAGAGCGGACGCTCCTTTTATAGCGATCAATTGCGGCAACATTCCATCGGATTTACTGGAAAGCGAGCTTTTTGGCCATGTCCGGGGCGCCTATACCGGAGCCACCAACTCCAAGAAAGGACTTTTCGAAGTCGCCGATGGAGGAACCCTCTTCCTGGATGAAGTCGCTACCATTTCAATGGAAATACAAGGAAAGCTGCTCCGTGTAATTCAGGAAAGAGAATTTCGCCGATTGGGCGGGTTGGAAAACATCAAAGTTGATGTTCGAATCATTGCAGCCACAAACATTGATCTCCAAACCGCGGTGCGTCAGGGAACGTTCCGGGACGACCTGTATTATCGGCTTAATGTCATTGTCATAAAAATACCCCCTTTACGCGAGAGGCCCGAAGATATTCCCCTTTTATCCGAACACTTCATCAAAAAGTATGCGGATGAAAACCAGCGAGACAGTCTGAGTATGGATCCCGCCGCATTAAAGATTCTGATGGATTATGAATGGCCTGGAAATGTGCGTGAGCTTGAAAACGTGATTGAACGGTCTGTAGTTCTGTCGCCGGACAAAACGATTACGGAAAGCTTGTTTCCAAAGAACATTACGCTGCCGTCCCCGGAATTGAGCGAGAGCTTTATCCAGAATCAGACTTCTCTTAAGGAAAGAGTCGGGAATTTCGAAAAGTCGCTTATCCTTGCCGCGCTCGAGAAAACCGATTGGAACCAGAAAAAAGCCGCCCAAATGCTTTCGGTCAATACCACGACCTTGAGTGAAAAACTCAAACGTCTCCGGATCAAAGAACGATAATTTTGATTAATTAACCAAACGATCCGCCATCCATGGACGTAGATATTAACGTGCATACTGTCGTGGAATTTTCCGGGGTTAAATCCTTTTCCACACACAATCGGCCGCTCTAAAGCTTGATTGACTTTAAAGATTGTTATCGTTACTTTTATGAAAACATTTTGAGGAGGCCCGAATGAGGAACGCCAAACTCCGCTGGCTTTCATTTCTACCGATAGCGCTTGTATTCCTGATGCAGCCATTGCGAGCCGATTTCAGGGAAGCTGTAAAAAATTACAACCAAAAAAAATTTAAAGAGGCAATTCAAGCTCTGAAACCGGATCTCGAACAAAATCCGGATTGGGAGCCGGGTCACCGGATTTTGGGATTATGCTATCTTGAGCTCGGAGATAATGCTCAGGCTATCTCCTCCTTATCCCAAGCAATAAAACTGAATTCAAAAGCTTTTTCGACTTTTTTTGGATTGGCTCAAGCCCATTTCAATAGGAAAGAGTATGACAAGTGCGTTCAAGCGCTGAATCAGGGCGAACCTTTTGCCGCGAAAGAAAAAAACCCGGAAACGGAAAAAGCGAAGTTGTTCAGGTTCAGGGCTTCGGCCAATTTCAACGCCGGCAACTTCGATAATGCAGTAACCGACCTGACCAATGCTATTCGAATAAATCCTTCTAATGCGTCCGATTACTATTACCTTGGCTATGCTTATATTAAACTGGGCCGCACCGACGAAGGGATCCCGGCTTTGGAGAAAAGCCTCTCAATGAAAACCGGACAGGATTCTGTGACGGATTTATTGGGCAAGGCCTATTTTGATAAAGGAGTTACTGCTCTGACAGCCAAACAGTACGCTGAAGCGGTGCAGTTTTTTCTGAAATCAAAAGATTATGATTCTAAAAATGGTCATGTCTATTACAGACTTGGCGAAGCTTATTTATTTCAGAAGAATTATGCCGAAGCTGAAAAAGCATTGAATCAGTCGATGAATTTTCTATCGAACGATGTCGACGCCTATGAACGTCTGGGCCTGGTATACGAAAAACAGAAAAAGTGGGATGCGGCCCTGGGCGCTTATAAAAAAGCTGACCAGTTGAGTTCCACCAAGGCTTTAAAGGAAGCAATCACCCGTGTAACAGAAAACAAGAAGAACCCGGAACAACCAGCCGCCAAAACTCAAGGAGCCAAAACCCGATAATTCCCGGTCCAGCGGCGAACATTGCCCGATTCATCTACAGCAGTGACCTGGAATCCATATTCGCCAGGCGGGCAGTTTGCATCGATCGGCATCACAACGGTTACATACTCAGCGCTTTTCTGGGCCGTCGCGCGAGCTTGCAGCACCCGTTCCGTCCGTGCATCCTTTAGAAACACTCCTTCCGGGAAGAGATCGCCGGATGCGTCTTTTATGAACAACTGAAATTCAAGCGAGCCTCCCGGCCGGCAAATTTCAGGAACAAGCGCTGTTTTGACAAGTTGAGGAACGTCGTCCGCGACTGCGGTAATCTCCTCGGGGGCCTGGAATTCGCGCACTCTCTTGAGCCAAATATTTTCCAGTTGAGGAGCAGAGGCTTTGAAAACAGCAGTAAGGCCGGCTATTAGACTGGTTTTCTTTAAAGATTCAAAGAACTTCACAGCCTTGTCGCGTCCCTGCAGTTCTCGAAACGTAGTCAGGAAAGTAACGCCTGGGGCCGCGTTCGGGAATGAACGCCTGCCTTCAGAAAACACCGGCCAGGGACGCTGATGGGCGAATCCCAATTTGCCCATCCGGTCGAGAAATTGCGCAACCACCCAGGCGCCTTCAAGATTGCGGGAAGTGTTGGTAGACTCATGCGCCAGAATCTCAATCATCCCCTCAAATAAAAACCCGTTGTCTTCACGCTCAGCGCCGCCGGAGGTCTGGAGCAGTCCAAGGCGTCCTATTTCACGAGCCGCGGCATGCAACAAAAATTGATTTTCATTGACTGTCGCCGCTCGCCGGTTCATGCCAATAATTATTTTTGCTTCCTGCGGACTACAACTGCTTTCAACCTGATCCCAATCAGGAATCAGGATAATCTTGCGGGGAAGTTTCCCGCCTGTCGCTCCATTCATGAACAGGTAACATCGCTCAAGATCGGCGATCAAATCTCTGCCCAAAGCGTCTCTTTCCCTCGGCAAACGCATGAGCAGATGTTCGGAAGACACTACATTGATCGATTGAGCCTGTGAAAAAGGCGGGGAAAACAAACAAGCGCTTAAAGAAAGCGCCAACAATACCAACAAATAAAGAGCAGACCTCAACATTTAAACTGCATCTCCGGGCGCTGCAAAGAAAGCGCGCCGCACACTTAGGCAAAGCTCGCTAGAGCGGAAGGTTCGTCATTGAACCAATCAAACACATTCAGAAGGCTGGTCATTTTGAGCAGATCAACAATGCGTCGATTGGGAGAGAGAAGCTTTAAACTGCCGCCATTTCTCCGAAGCGCTGTAAAACAGCGAATGATTTCACCCAAGCCGGAACTGTCAAGATAGGGAACCTTGTCGAGATTTAAAAGAATATTTTTAACTCCTTTTATAATCAGGTCGTCAACAGTCTTTTTTATCTCAACATCACCTTCGCCGAAGAGTATCTTCCCTTCAATATCAATAATAACAACTTCGCCCGCTTTTCTGGTCGAAAGCTTCATGACCCCTCCCCTTTATCTTCGAGGAGAAGCTAGCACAGCCTGCCAATACTGTCAATTTTGCTGCTCAGTAATAAAATGACTTAAATATAGGGAGCTACGACAATGATGATGGGCGCCTATTCAAAGCATAAGAGCGCCAGGGCCAGGCTCGTTTCATCGGCAGTCCGTTGTTCTAGTAATCAGTGGTCAGTAATATATTTTTTTTAGGTGCTGTACTGATTACTGACGACTGACCACTGCTTTACTTCTTGGATTTTTCATCGCTTGAAATCTGACCATCCAAGAGCCTGATGACCCTGTGGGCGTGGGTGGCGATATCCGGTTCATGAGTTACCAGGATAATGGTATTCCCGTGTTCATGAAGATGATCGAATAAGGACATGATTTCGTTGCTGGTTGCGGAATCCAGGTTTCCGGTCGGCTCATCCGCCAAGATAATGGAAGGATTATTGACAAGAGCGCGGGCGATTGCAACTCTCTGGCGCTGGCCTCCGGACAACTCATTGGGCCGATGATAGAGGCGCTCACCCAATTCGACCGATTGGAGCGCCTTTATTGCGCGTTCTTTTCTTTCGTGAGACGGAGTCCCGTTGTAAATAAGCGGAAGCTCAACATTGTGAAGCGCCGATGCGCGCGGCAGCAGATTAAAGGTCTGGAATACAAAGCCAATTTCTTTATTCCGGATATGGGCCAGTTCGTCGTCATCCATATCGGAGACCAGGCGCGTGTTCAAAAGGTATTTTCCTTTTGACGGCGTGTCCAGGCATCCAATCAGGTTCATCATTGTCGATTTGCCGGATCCTGAAGGACCCATGATGGCCACGTAAGCGCCCCTTGGAATGTCGAAAGAAACGCCTCGTAATGCATGGATCTCCTCTGATCCCATTTGATAAGTCTTCCAGAGATCCTCGATTTCAATCAGGATATCCGTTTTAGAGCTTTCGACGCTTCCATTCACTCCATTGGTTCCGCTCATTATAGTTCCCCTATGATCCATTAAAACTCAAATCAGCTCTTCTTGTCCGATTGAGACTTGTTATCGGTTTTAACAACTGTTCCGTCCTTAATAGTACGCAAGGTCTGAAAGCTTCCGGAGATAATTTCTTCACCTTCTTTCAGACTGCCCAATATTTCTATCTCCGATTCTCCTGAGATGCCTGTTTTTATTGGACGAAAGCGAGCCATATTATTCTTATCGATTACGAATACTCCTTCAAGCTCCTTTTTGCCGTCCTTGCCTTTTTGGGCGATAGCCGGGACGCTCGAACCAGGTTTCCTTTTATTAATATCAGGCTGTTGATAATTCCCGTTTTTGTCGACTTGGACATCCCGGACAGTCAGCGCCTGAATAGGCATCACCAGTACATTGCGTCGGGTTTCGGTAACGATATCTCCCGTACAGGACATTCCGGGACGAATTTTTGATGAAGGATTTTTCAATGTCACGATAACTTTGAAATCCTTCGCTTCCTGCTGAGTTGAACTCGAGCTCTGAATCGGGCTGTTTCCTATTTCGGTGACTTCGCCCTCGAAAACGTCATTGGGAAGCGCATCAATTTTAATTTGAGTCGTATTGTTAAGCGCTAAATTGATGATGTCGGTTTCATCGACTTTCAACTCCGCCTGGATGACGCTCAGGTCCGCAATCGTCATGAGCGTCGCTTGGGGGCTGCTCATTATTCCAGGTTGGGCGCGTTCTCCCTTTTCTACCAGAAGTTGAGTGACCACGCCGCTGAGAGGCGCGCGGAGAGTTGTTTTTTTAAGCTGATCGTTGGCGCTGTCCAAATTGGCCTGGGCTGCGTTCACGCGGGATTGAGAGGATGTGAAGTCTATTTCTCTTTGCTTAACGCTGTTTTTTGCCATTTGTACGCCGAGTTCTATCTGAGAAACTGCGGCTTTGGCGCTTTCGAGCTGGGCTTTAGCCAACTTAAAATCGTTTATTGCAATTTCGTATTCCTCGCGCGAGATCAAGCCATCTTCGCTGAGCTGCTGTTTGCGTCTGTAACTGCTCTCCACTCTGGCCAGATTGCTTTCCGCCCGTTCCAGATCTGCGCGGGACGATTTCAATGAAGCTTCGTTGCGCAGGAGTTCGTTTTTGGCATTATCGATAACGATTTTCTGGTTGCGAACATCCGCCTGGGCGACATCGAAGTTGGCTGCACGGGCTTTTCTATCCGCCTCAGTCTGAATAGGGTCAATATAAAGGAGATCGTCCCCTTTTTTTACCGTGGCGCCTTCATGAACCTTGATATCGGTCACGATGCCGGCAATTTCAGCCTGGATATCGACAAATTCCTTGGCTCGGATTGAGCCGCTGGCATTAACTTTAGATGTCAAAACATCTTTGCGTTGCACCTTGGATGTCTGAACGGATATTGTATTTTTGCCGTTCATTTTTATGCTGACGACAACTACGATCGCCAACAATGCGACAACAATGCATGTTATCCATATCTTTTTTTTCTTACTCATCTAAACCTCCTCAGGGCAACGACGAATACTACGAGTTCTAAAGAAGAAAGGTTTCATAAAACGGGACCAAAAGATCAAATTTCACTCCCCACAGCCCCCAGCCCAAATTGCATCTTGGGGTTTATAAGGGTAATATAAATTATGCCTGCCTTAAAGCCCGGGAGAACCAAATGCCGGAAACAGAAATTAAACGGCTGATGAAAAACCTTGGTGAATCGATCAATGAGACGCTGGCGGACTCGCCCAAGATCAACGAACGCATCCAGGAAATAAGGGATGCAGGATACGATATATTTCTAATAATAGAAGCCAAAATTGGATTCAGCCGCCAAGACAAAATGGATAAAGATTCTGCTTCTGTTTCGTCCGAAGAGCCTGTTTGGCTGCGCATCACCCCGGAAGACGTTAAGTTCTTGAAATCATTGAAGATACATGTAGATGACAAGTGATTTTCTTTCCGACCGCCTGCTTCTTAAGATACTGAGTTTTGTTGAGATAGATTAATGGGATTAGTCAGGGAATCCTCATCTTTTTTAGAAACCAGCCTTTCAGACATATTGCAGCGCCCTTCGAAAATGGCTCCCGCCTCAATAATTAGACATGGGCTAAAGATATCCCCATAAACCTTGCCGTCTTTATTGATTTCAACTCGATCGGAAGCGCGGATCACACCATGGAATTCCCCGTTGATTGAAATTTTTTTAACATATACCTCGGCGTCCACTTTACCGGTGCGCCCGACTACAAGAGAGGCTTCCGATTGCACTTTGCCCTTTACAACGCCATCGACCTGCAGCCCATTAGTGAAAGAGATTTCTCCATTCAATTCAGCTCCTTCACCTAAAAAGCTTACGATTTCATCTGCTTCTTTTCCCTTCTTGAATTGCATGGCTTGTCTCCGTAGGAATGGCTTTATTAGACAGGATTGTAAATAGGCGCATCAACTCTTCCTGGCTATAATAATAAATACGGATTTCTCCTTTTTCTTTAGTCTTGGCGCATATATCGACTTTGGCGCCCAGAATAAAACGCAACCGGTCCGCAGCAGCAACCTCATTGGGATCCTGGATTTTAGGAAGTCCGGGAGCTTTGGCCTGACGTTGCGCCCAGCGCTCTGTTTCGCGGACGGACCAGCCTTTTTCAATTATGAGCTCGGCCACTTGCGCCATTTCGGATGGGCCGGCATTGGAGGAGAGCAAGGCTCTGGCATGTCCCGGAGAAATTTTTCCCTCGGCTACGAGAGGCTTGATGGACTGCGGCAACTTCAGCAAACGCAGCGCATTTGCGATTGTGCTGCGATCCTTCCCCAATCGTCCAGCGATTTGCTCCTGGGTTGTGGAGGTGGTTTCCATCAATTTTTGAAACGCTTGAGCCTCCTCAATTGGATTCAATGGTTCTCGCTGAATATTTTCCACTAATGCGAGTTCAAGCAAAAGATTATCCGGCACATCACGGACAACCACAGGAACTTTCAGCAAGCCTGCATGTTGAGCGGCGGTAAGACGCCGTTCCCCCGCAACCAACTGATACCCATTCTCGAAAGGTCGAACCAGGATTGGCTGCAGTATTCCATTCTCGCGAATTGAGGCAGCCAGCTCTTCCAGGCGTTTTTCATCCAGATTGAGCCTGGGTTGACTGGGATTGCGTTCGATTCGGTCTATATCGATTTCGTTTATGGGCGCTTCGGTTCCTTTTGTTTCAGGAATAAGCGCTTCAAGTCCCCTGCCCAGCACCTTTTTTTTCATGATTTAGAATTTCCTTAGCCAACCTAATATAACTCTCGGAGCCTTTGGACCGAATGTCATAAATCAATACGGGCTTGCCGAAACTGGGCGCTTCGGCCAAACGCACGTTTCGGGGAATTATGGTCTCCAGCATGCGGTCCGCAAAGTGTTGCTTAAGATTTTCCCGCACCTGAGCGCTCAGATTGGTTCTTTCGTCAAACATCGTCAAAAGTATTCCCTCAATCGAGAGGGTAGGATTGAAATTCCGCCGAACCCGGGCAAGCGTATCAAAAAGATCCGTCAGGCCTTCAAGGGCAAAATATTCACACTGAATCGGCACCAGAACGGAGTCCGCCGCAACCAGACCATTAAGAGTCAGAAGGTTAAGCGAGGGAGGACTGTCAATCAGGATGAAGTCAAATCGGCCCAGCAAAGGAGCCAGCAGTTTTTTAAGCAGCAATTCCCGGTCGGGAAAATCAATCATTTCAATTGCCGCCCCGGTAAGTTTGCTGTCGGCAGGCGCAAGTTTCAGGTTGTCGAGTTCTGTGTCACATAAAACGGAAGCCAACGGTTCCGCTTGTATCAGCGCATTATAAAGGGTTTTCTTCGCAGAGCCCCTGGCGATGCCAAGGCCGCTGCTGCAGTTCGCCTGGGCATCGGCGTCGACCACCAGGACCCTCATATCTGCGATTGCCAGTGCGGCTGCAAGATTAATAGCTGTCGTTGTCTTGCCGACCCCGCCCTTCTGATTTGTTACCGCAATAACTTTTGCCATAGGATTTAAAATGTGCGCAGCGAGAGTATCACAAAACCAAAAAAGTTCCCAGTTTAGAGTTAAATACAAAAAGTTTCGGGATCGGGGTTGGAATTGAGTTTGAGCTTATTATAAACCGTCTCTACTTTATGTTTCACGTGAAACGCACCCGGAGTTCCCAGTTAAAATAAAACGTTTCACGTGAAACGTTTTATTTTAACTGGGAACATTTTTTAATCTGTAGATCGAAAGTTTCCATTCCTTTCGATCCGGACATTTCCGCTTTTTTACAATCTCAAGCTTCTCAGAAATAATTCTTTCATCCTTAACGGGAAGCCTTACCCCATGAAACATCCAAAAAAGAGTCTCGGGATGGGCATGGTTAAACATTCTCTTCAGTTCTTCGCTGTCGAGCTTCACCGCTTTCCAGGAAAAACTGTCCCATGCTTTTTCCTCTGTTTCTAAAAAATGATTTATTCGCACCTGATGTACTTGAGTTCCTGCAAGACCAAGCTCATTAGAGGCGCATTCAAGGAATATGGCGCGCTTTTCTCTGCTTTCTACCATTTCCAACTCCATTTGTGGCGTCATAATACGAATAGGGATGGCCGGAAATCCCGCTCCGCTGCCAATGTCCAAGTGTTTTAGTAAACGCTTCTCGCAATAGCCTGCAGCCCATAGCGCTTCCACAAACAATGGTCCGATGATTTTCCATTCCGTTGAAGAAGTAAGATCAATGCGCGCATTCCATTTTTGAAGCAGCGCGAGAAACGCCGTGAGTTTCAGCCCTTCATCCGATCCTGCGGAAATCCCAACCTTTTCCAGAAGGCGCTTCAGCTCTTCACCGGACTCCATCCTCATCTTTCCTTATTGCTGGACTGGATTGCAATTTCTTTTTGGCCTCTGCTTGGCGCATCTCCAGGTAGACATACAAAACAGACACAGCCGCAGGGGTGATTCCGGGGATTCGGCCCGCCATCGCAAGATCCTTCGGTTGTATCTTGGCCAGTTTTTCCCGTGTTTCGCGATTAAGTCCATCGATATGCGAATAATCCAGATCTGCAGGAATTCTTCTCGCGCTCATTCGCTGCAACTTTTCAGCATCCCGCATTTGCTGCTGTATGTATCCCTCATATCGAATTTCTATTTCGGCTGATTGAACCGCTGCCAAGCTGGAAGGCCAGCAATTGTGCGTTTTAATCAAAGGGAATAGATCTACAAGCCCGATCCCAGGCCGCCGCAATATTTCTTCCAGCGTACATCCTTTTATCGTTTCAACTTCTATTTTTTTCCCCAATCCCGGACATTCTTGCTCTCGCGGATTCCAACGATGTTTCTTAAGAAAGTCTCGCAAGCAATCTACTTCCCTGTATTTGTTAATAATGTTGTCGTAATCCGATTGCGGCAATAGTCCTAAACGCCATCCGAGGGGAGCCAATCTCCTGTCTGCATTGTCTATGCGC
This sequence comes from uncultured Acidobacteriota bacterium, assembly GCA_964441405.1. Classification (GTDB taxonomy): domain Bacteria; phylum Acidobacteriota; class UBA6911; order UBA6911; family UBA6911; genus UBA6911. The sequence continues at coordinate 92,851 of CAYTYP010000004.1, read as the reverse complement.
ATCAGAAGCCGAAATTCCGAACGCGATGTAAACATCCGATAAGGTTCATCGATTCCGCGCGTAACCAGGTCGTCTATCATGATCCCGATAAAGCTTTCATTTCTGGGAAATATTATCGGCTCCTGCCCTTGCGCTTTAAGAGCGGCATTGATTCCGGCAACGATTCCTTGAGCTGCCGCTTCCTCGTAACCGGTCGTTCCGTTGATTTGCCCAGCGTGGAAAAGTCCTGATATCCTTTTAGTTTCCAGCGTAGGAAAAAGCTCAGTAGGCTGTATAAAATCATATTCAATGGCATAAGCCGGCCGGATCATGCGCACATGTTCCAAACCTGGAATCGCCTGAAGCATCTCCCGTTGCACCTCTTCGGGCATGCTGTTGGAAAGCCCGTTTATATATATTTCTTCTGCTTCCAAACCCTCAGGCTCTAAAAATATCTGATGCCGGTCTCTTCCGGTAAATTTAACTACTTTGTCTTCAACGCTTGGACAATATCGCGGACCGATCCCTTTGATATATCCGCCATAGAGTGACGATCTCCTCAAATTGGCTCTGATTATTTCATGAAGCTTCTCATTAGTATAACCCAGATAACAGGATACTTGCGGAAGAGAGCATGCTTTTGTTCGCATCGAAAAAAATGTTGGATGTTCATCCCCCTTCTGTTCTTCGAACTGGCTGTAATCAATTGTTCTCTTATCAAGCCGTGCAGGAGTGCCGGTTTTAAGTCTTACTACGCAGAATCCCAATTCTTTTAAATGATTGCCTAGCGCTACCGAGGGCTGTTCACCAATACGACCTCCCGGTTGACTCTTGTCGCCTATATGAATAATTCCATTAAGAAAAGTCCCTGTCGTCAAAACAACTGTGAGTGCGCCGATTTTTCGCCCATCAGCTAATAAAACTCCTTGGATTGCTGTTCCATTCAAAACCAGCCGGCTAACCTCGGCATTGCACAAAAATAAATTATTTTGCCCCTCTAATGTTGATCGCATATCATTGATATATTTAGACTTATCGGATTGACACCGCGGAGCTTGAACTGCAGGGCCCCGACTGCTGTTTAAAAGCCTGAATTGAATTCCCGTTCGATCTGCAATCTCTCCCATAACGCCGCCCAGGGCGTCAATTTCGCGCACCAAATGTCCTTTGGCGATTCCTCCAATGGCAGGATTGCAGGACATCTGCGCCAACCTGCCGATATCAAAACTGCATAAGACTGTCCTGGCTCCCATCCGGGCCGAAGCCATAGCGGCTTCACACCCGGCGTGCCCTCCTCCTACAACAAGGACGTCATATTTTTCTGAATAATCCATAACTGCGATTCCGTCCGTATAAATCTATTTTCCGATGCAAAAGCGGGAAAAAATCAAACCAAGCAGGTCTTCAACCTGTGTTTCGCCTGTTATTTCTCCCATTTTCTTCAAAGCCCTGTGCAGATCCGCCAGAACAAATTCTTCCGAAATTCCTTCCTTAAGCGAATGAGCGCCTGTCTCGAGATATTTATGAACGTTTTCCAGACACAAGCATTGTCGAAGGTTTGTCACCATAATCCCATCCTGCGCATTTTCAGGATCTCCCAGGATTTCAGACGCCATCGTAGAACGCAGCCGATCAATCCCGAAACCGGTCTTAGCGGATGCTTCCACCCAAGGCCATTCTCCTGCAAAGCGATCCTTTTCCGCCCGTGTCCAGCGACAAGTTAGATCGGATTTATTCATCACCACAATGCATTTAGAATCCTGCAAACAACTCCTGATCTCCATGTCTTCTTCCGATTGCTCACTGCTTATATCTATCACCATCAATATGGAATCCGAATCATCAATGGCTTGCCGACTTCTATCAATTCCCAACTGTTCAATCTCATCCCCCGGTTTTCGAATGCCTGCAGTATCCAGCAACCGGACAGGGATTCCACAAATGCTCGTATATTCAGATACAAGATCCCGCGTCGTTCCCGGCGTCTCGGCAACAATCGATCGATCCAGCGCCAACAGTGCATTGAAGACGCTGCTCTTCCCAACGTTGGGCCGTCCGACAACCGCGAGACTGAATCCATCCCTAACTATTTTCCCTTGCTTGTATGTATCCAACCATTTAACCAAATCATCCTGCAGCCGCTTAAGCTTTTCCGCTGTTATGTGACGTGATTCATTAGGCAGGTCCTCCTCGGCGAATTCCACAGAAGATTCAAGCGTAATAATGATGTCTATCAGGATCTCTTTCATTTGCTGCATCTTGCGCGCGATGGATCCCGACCGCTGTTTCGCAGCAATTGTCGCCTGACGCCTTGTCGTGGCTTCAATGATATCGCGCACAGCTTCCGCTTGCGTCAAATCCATGCGTCCATGTAAAAAGGACCTCATGGTAAATTCGCCGGGTTCGGCTATTCTCGCTCCAAGAAAACATAGACCTTCCAGCAAAGCTTCCAGCAAAACAGGATTCCCATGCAGCGAAAATTCGATCATATCTTCGCCGGTATAGGAATGAGGCGATGGGAAGAAGGTCGTTATGGCCTCATCGATGACAGAGCCATCTTTTGGATCCAGTATTTGCCCAAGGGTTGCGGTACGAGATGCCGGATGATTCAGCGCTTTGTAAGGTTTGAAGACTCCTTTCAATAGCGCAAAGCTTTGGATTCCGCTAACTCGAACCAGCGCCAACCCGGATCGCCCGGGAGGAGTGGACAGAGCGCAGATCGTATCGGTCTGATCCTTCATAGGATTCCGGATATATTTCCAGTGCGGCGAACTCTTTCGATATTATCTTCAGGAAGGATAAATGGTAACGCTGCGGTTTTCGCCATCGCCATCGCTCTGTGTGTGAACGCCTTCTATGCCGGCTAAAGCCAGATGAACAATTCTTCGTTCCCGCGGAGTCATTGGCTGAAGTCCGAGCGGTTTCTTTAGCGTAATAACTTTCTTTGAAGCCATTTGTGCAAGAAGAACCAGTTCGGCCTCTCGATGCTGTCGATATTGGTCCGAGTCCAATAAAATGCCCGGCGTATCTTCTTTCAATCCGCGAAAAACCTTGTTGATTAAAAATTCAATGCTGTTCAACAGAGAAGCAGAGTTGGAAAGCAAATACGGTCGATCCGGACCGGTGAGGTTTACGGATATAACGCCTTCTTCTTCCTTGCCTTGAAGGCTTAATTCCAGATGTAAAGCGCCAACAAGTTCGCGGCAGAATTGAACGACGGATTCCAACGAGCGTTCCTGTTGCTTATGCCTTTGATTCGGCTCTTGCTTTTCCGTCACCCATCCACCTTTCCGCTATTTTTTGAAATGCGACCTGCAAGATATTACTGCACAGAAAATACAGGTTCAAGCCGCTCGATAAATCCTTGAATATCCAGGTAAGAAAAACCGGCATTATCAGCATCATCTTGGACATAGTAGGATCCGTGTTCGGAGACATAGGGGTCATCTTTTGCGAAATAAACATTGTGATCCCCATAATGATCGGGAGCACGTAATAAGGATCCTTTGCCGATAAATCTTGAATATAGCCGATGAAAGGCGCTTGCCTTAATTCGATGGAATATTGCAGCATCGAATAAAAAGCCCATAGAATGGGAATCTGTAATATCATTGGCAGACACCCACCCAATGGATTTACACCATGCTCCTTATAAAGAGCCATGACTTCCTGATTCATTTCGGCGCGTTTGGGGTCCGTCTTTTTATAACGTTTGTATTTTTCCTGAATCGCTTTTACTTTCGGCTGAACAACCTGCATCTTCTTCATGGAAAAAATCTGTTTCAAGCGAAACGGAAATAATATAAGCGTCAGGATCAATGTCAGGATAATGATAGCCAGGCCATAATTATTAATATATTGGTGTATCCATTTAAGAAAAGACAGGAGTGGAAGCACAATGATGGAAAACACTCCGTAATTGATAACTCCCTTAATATCAGCGGATTTGACTGCTTCTAAGTCCGACTGATTTTTTGGACCAAGATATATTTGATAGTTTAGCGATCCATCCACCGGCGTCGTCAACCGGAGCAGATCTCTTTCTGTTTCTTTCCCGTCGAGACTTTTGCCTGTTATTTTCTGGATATGATAAAAAGAAAGCGGCTTTGAAGGAATCGCGATCACAGTAAAATATTGCAGGTCCAGCCCGACCCATCGTATGTCACCTTCAATCTTTTTTATCTCATTTGGGTCTTTGGGAGCACTTTCTCTCTTAACCTTGCCGCCTTGGTAGCTAACAGCTTCCAGTTGCGCTGTGGAGGTGATGTGTTCTGCCTCCGGTCCAATATCTTGTCCGAGGAAAAACTGGCATTCAAGCGGCTTGCCTCCTTTTTGTGCAACGAAGGAAATATTGACTAAATAGTGGTCTTTATCGAATTCAAAGCGTTTCTCGATTTCCAAATCGCCGCGTTTCAGCTTCATGGCAATGGTCGCAGGCGCAGCAATTGTTCCGTTAAAACTATTGCCATCTTCCGTAATTTCATAAAATTCTTTATTGGCAAGAGCAGTCAACCCTGGATCCTTGAAAATAAGAGAGCCTGGCCGCCTCCAATATTCATCTCCTTGATTGACCGCAACCATTTCAAATATCTGGCCTTGCGAAGATTTGTATTTGTGTAGCTGCCAGTTGGTCAGAACAGCGCCCTTATTATCTAAAGTTGCCCGATAGAGACCGCTGTTAATGATCCTCTTTTGAGAAACCGCGGTAGTGTCTGAACCTGACGGAGCCAAAACCTGAGTTGCAGCTGTAATCGGAGGCGGTGGCAATTCTTTGCTCTCAGGATTTTCCTGATTAACTTGCGGCGCAGGCCGTTTCGCCACTGGGCGGACCATATATTTTTGCTGGTAAAATTGGAAAACAATAAATACCAGCACTGATAATCCGATGGCTAAAATTGTTCTTTTTTCCATAATATATTTTTTGGGCCTGTTTCGAAGCCTGCACTGCCGGAATTTAGTAAAAGCGCCTTAAACCTATAAAAAACTTGAAGTTATCATATTCTAATTTAAGGAACCGGGTCCAAACCTCCAGCACAAAAAGGATTGCACCTCAGCAAGCGCTTCACTCCCAGCAATAGTCCTTTCCAAATACCCTTGCGTTTGATTGCCTGATACATGTAAACCGAGCAGGTCGGTTCAAAGCGGCATGCGCGGGGCAGCAATGGCGATACGCAAAGCTTATATATTCGCAATGCAAACAAGAGCGATGTTTTTATTCCGCTGCCCATTTTATGCGCGAAGGCGAGTGTCATCTTTCCCCAGTTACTGAATGACATTCTTATCGACAGATCCTTCGAACTGCAGCCATAAATTCACTTTGCAGTTCCCCGTATCGAGCGCCGGCGCATCCCGTTTTGGCATTGACAACCAAGTCCAGCCGATTGGGGATTTCGCCGTATGATTTTCTGAAGATTTCTCGAAAAAGCCGCTTAACACGATTCCGGACAACAGCGCATCCGACTTTTCGCGACACCGTTATCCCAAGGCGATGACAATCTGCTCCGTTCTCTTTTCCAAATAGAACGAATTTTTCCGAATGTATTTTTCTGCCTTCTTTGTAAAGCCTTTTATATTCCGCGGAGCGTACGATCCGGACTTCATGCCGGAATTCCTCTGACTTATCCTTAACCACTCACCGTCAGCCTTTTTCTTCCCTTGGCGCGTCTACGTTTTAGCACCAGCCGGCCGCCCTTGCTCGACATCCGCTCCTTGAAGCCGTGCACTTTTTTTCTTTTGCTGTTGTTTGGTTGGAACGTTCTTTTCATGATATCCGTGTCTCCATTGCTGCTACAGCCCTTGTACAAAAACGTTAATGATAGCCAATTAACAGCGTAAAAAGCAAGTCCAATGCCGGATTTCCAACAGCTTAGCAAGACGCCCTCAAGAATAAGCGCCAATTAACGACCTTTTTTATCCTATTTAAGAATCGGTTATCCCTCCCCAATGCCTATCAGTACGCTGCTGAATTTCATCCAACGAATTCTGGATTATCGCCACAGCCTTTTCGATTGCTTCATCCGTTGCATCGGTATCGACATAAATCGGCGACCCAAGCACAAGAAGCGCTCTGGAAAAAGGCTTGGGCAAGACAAAACGATCCCAGCTTCCCAGGACCCATTTTTTTTCAACCGAAATGCTAAAAGGCAACACAGCATTGCCGGTTTTATGAGCTACATATGCCGCGCCTGATTTGGCCACATATCGTGGACCCAACGGGCCATCCAGCGCAAAAGCTACATCGCGGTTTTGTTTCATTTGGCGCAAAATCTCAATTATGGCTGCGCGGCTTCCTCTAGTGCCGGAGCCCCGAGCTGTGCTATAGCCGAACCGCTCGAGAACACGAGCGATGTAATCGCCATCGCGATTTTGGCTGGCCATGACAACAATTCCGCGATTGCGAAATGCATAGGTCCCCATAAATAGCTGACCATGCCAGAAAGACAGGATAAACCGCTTTCCTGCTTTATGTATCAATTCAAGATTGGTCCAGTCTGTATTTTCCCAGCGCAACGAACTGCATACAATCCGGATAATCCAATACCCTAAAAAGGAACCGGTAAACAGTTTGAATCGATCAAGTAAATTCATTTAGCTTAGATTAAGACAAAGCCGTCGCAAATTATATGAATTTTAAACCATGGAAAAACGGAATCAGGACAGATCCCGTTTTTATTCGTAGCGGAGAGCTTCAATAGGATCGAGTTGAGCGGCTTTTCTGGCAGGCCAAACGCCAAAAATCAGCCCGATGGATACCGATACTACCAACCCTACAACAACAGCCCCAATAGGAATAGATGATGGCAAGTCGGGCAGGAGAGCCCTAAGAAGATAGCTCGCGGCAATAGCCAGAATTATTCCGAATACACCTCCAACTCCTGTAAGAGTCATCGCTTCAAATAGGAATTGTATAACGATATCGCTTTTTTTGGCGCCGATGGCTTTACGCACTCCAATTTCCCGGGTCCTTTCTGTGACCGACACCAGCATAATGTTCATTACCCCGATTCCCCCCACAAGCAAACCCACGCCGGAAATAGCAATGGCAATCGCTCCTGCTACATAAACAACCGAATCGAGTTGTTGTATGAATCGATCGGCCGTCGTCAGATCGAAGTTATTGGACTCACTGGGCTTAAGTCCGCGCCTGCGGCGCAGAAGACTTTCGATTTCGTCTAAGGCTGTCTCGCGCATTCCTGAATATGCCTGTATATATAAAATGTGCTTATCTTCCCATGGAAATATTTTGTGGAACGTGCCGTAAGGAACGATGACGACATTATCCGCTTCATTGGCTAAAGCGCCCCCTTTGCTTTTTTCCGTCACTCCCAGAATTGTAAATCCATGCCCGTTGATAAGCATCTGTTTTCCAATTGGATCCGAGTTCGGGAACATGGCTTCAGCTGCATCCGGGCCTAGAACGGCAACCGGCATACGATGGTTATCCTCCGCATCGGTAAAAAACCTGCCGTTCGCGACCTTAACATTTGTCACACTCGCATAATTAGCCGGCGCCGCTATGAACTCAGAGTTTCGCAGCGTATTGCTTTTATATTTCATTTGAATCCAGGTATTGAAGGGAAGCCCTCTCCACGTTACATCCTGCACCGAAGGACAATTTATCTTGATAGCATCGGCGTCAGCTACCGAAAGCGGCTTTCTCATCCACTCACTCCGGGGCCTCCGGCCTCCCCCGATGGCATTGAGGCTTAGATGAAAAGCATAGATATTATTCGTTCCCAGTTCCTCGACCTGATTAACAATACTTTGCCGTACTCCGGTTAGAATCGATGCAATAACTATCACCGTAAAGATTCCTACAACAATTCCGAGCACTGTTAAAAAAGACCGGAATTTGTGAGTCATCAGCGTTTCCATGGCCATAGCCACATTTTCACGATATTCCATACTTTAGGACTCTTTCATCAGCGCAACGACCGGATTAAGCTTGGAAGCCTTGTGTGCAGGATAAATGCCGGAAACAATTCCAATCCCACACGAGACCAATATGGCCAAAAAAACATAAATCCATGTGACATGCATGGGAAATCCTGTGGACTTATCAACAATAAAACAAATGACATAAGCAAACAGGACGCCGAAGACGCCCCCAATGGAAGCCAGAAGCGCTGATTCGATTAGGAACTGAAGAAGTATGTCGCTTCGCTTCGCTCCGATTGATTTGCGCATCCCTATCTCAACCGTCCTCTCAGTGACAGTCACAAGCATAATATTCATAATCACAATTCCGCCGACTACCAGGGATAGCATAGTAATAGGAAGGACCACCATAGAAATTGCCGCCGTAAATTGTCCGATGGCATCCTGAACAGCGCTGCTGCCCAGAATATCAAAATCATCTTCCTTGTTGGGCCTTAATTTGTGCCGGGCCCTGAGTATTTGTCGGACTTCATCTTGTGTCGATTGGTATGCAGCGTCGGACGGAGCCTTTACCCGAAAGGAGATGGAGCGCCGCGTCCCATATTTTTTTTGAAAGGTTGTGTAAGGGATATAAGCCTTGTTGTCGAGCGACTGGCCCATCATGCTTCCGTTCTTGACCTCGATGCCTATAACAGTGAAGGGTTCGCCTCCAATTCTAATTTCTTTGCCTATTGCCTCTCCAGAACCGAACAATTCTTCGCGAATCTGAGAACCGATGACAGCGGTTTTACTTCCATGTGCGACATCAATATCAGAAACAAATCGCCCTTCTTCAAGATCGATCGACTGTATCTTGAGTAAATCGGGATTGGCTCCAGAAATGGCTGCATCATAAAAAGTACGATCGTTCCTTTTTGCATCGTCAGTCCGACGGTACATGGGAGCTATTGCTTCGCAGTCCTGACATCTTTCTTGAATCGCTTTCATGTCTTCAGGGTGAATATCCTTGTTCCTCTTAATGACCTTTTCAAATTCCTCAGCGGACATGTTCACCCTGGCAATCCGATCGACTAGAAATGCATTGCCTCCAAGGACGGATGAAACCCTCTTGGAAATGAAAAGCCCCAGCCCTTCAATGGCGCCTCCGACCGCAACGACAGATGAAATACCTATGATTATGCCGATTAATGTGAGCACCGATCGCAATTTGTGCATCCAGATAGAATCAAAAGCAATGCGAAACGCTTCTAAAAAAGTGAAGCGGAAACTTCTTCCTCCAGTATCATTTTTAGCAGCTGTATTCATATCTCTTCATCCAAATAAAAATAATTCGGCGCATTTTGACCGACCTAAATACATACGTATATGCTGGCAGAATTGTTCTAGCTATCTACTAGGAAGAGGCGCTCTTAGTCCGCTTTTTGGCTGCACTGGCCTTGGCAGAAGAACGGTTTTTTGATTTAACCACCTTCTTCACAGACTTTCCGCTACTTGAGGCCGTCGTTATTTTGCTGACTGGTACTTTAATAACTGTCCCTGCTTTAATTGTTGATCTGGAGCTTAGATTATTTGCCTTTTGCAGAGCCTTTACGGAAACATGATAAAGAGCGGAAATTTTTGAAAGCGTATCGCCGGATTTAACCTTATGATTTTTCAATTCTGAAACATGATTTAATTTAACGATAGTAAGCGATTTCAATTGTTCATGCGCTTCAGGATCTGTGCCGGCCGGAACTTTCAATTGGTAATCAGGATAATTGTCTGGAGTCCTAAATCCCCTCAAAGCAGGATTCAGCTTCTTTAACTCATCAAACGATGTGCTCAGCACCTTAGCCGCAGCGCGTAAATCAATCGGTTTAGAAACGGAAACCTCAGTATATTTCAGTGGCGGATCCAATTGTGTGGGAAGACCGTACTTTTCAGGATTCTTCGCCAAAATTACACTAGCTTGAATCCGCGGTACATGATTCTTGGTTTCCTCCGGCAATCTTCTCCGGAGATCAACCAATTGCCAGAAGTCATTAAGCCCGGTGCTGTTAATCAACCTCTGAACTCTGCCCTCTCCCCAATTATATGCTGCAAGCGCCAAGTTCCAATCCTTGAACATGGCAAACAGATCATTCAGATAACGCGCTGCAGCCCGGGTGGATTTTTCCGGGTCAGAACGTTCGTCTACATCGCGGTTGACTTTCAGTCCATACCGAATTGCCGTGTCTTTTTCGAATTGCCAAATGCCCTTTGCTTTGGCTTTGGATACGGCGTGAGGCTTAAAAAGGCTTTCTACCTGAGCTAAGTACATGAGATCAAGTGGGATAGATTCTTCCCGGAAGACTTTTTCAATTAAAGGCCGATATTTCCCTGATCTTAAAAGTCCATCTACGAAACCTTTGCGCCCGCTATTGAGCCAATAATCCAGTGATTTAGCAACCATCTCATTGATGGTAATGGGAATATCGTATTGAATCTCTCCTAAATCAGCAGCAAGAGAATTCTGTAGGGTAGATTCAACTTTTTTAGGAATCAGGTTCAGGTTATCCAGATCATCTACAACTGCATTTTCAATTGGATCCTCATTGTCACCAGGACCCAACAGGTAAAGAGATTCATCTTGTTGTATTCTTTGAATCAGATCCTGGAAATAACGATTAAGAGCGGGGCTGGCGTTTAATTCCCAATTTGATTGCAGCACTATATCGACCGCTTCATTAAATAATGTCCTGGATTTTTCCGAATCACCAGCTTTAATCAAGCTCGATCCTTCAAGATATTTGGAGCGGGACGCGTTCATTATTTCCGACATCCCTGACGATAAACTGTTTCCGTTTAAATCAACGGTCCTGTCATCGATATCGGATTCAATAGCGGGAGTCTGCCCATGCAAAGCTATAGCAGGGATAAAAAAGAAGCATAACGGCAATACGAGCTGAATCAGCCGGAACCTACTCATTCGCTTTAACTTCACCAGGTTTATAATGACATAAAGGCACTGATGATGCTTGCCGGCTTACCTGATCGTGTTTTCTGCTGTAGGAGCTGTCAACCGACCTGATGTCATCAGTAATTTCGCTTCAGGCATTGCTTCAAGAGCCTTGATAATCTGGCTATCCCCTTGAATGGCCACTTGAAATCCTTCCTGGAGACCAAACAAGGCTATATAGGCTTCATTCCTGATGCGTCTTTTAATAAAATCGACATTACTCTTGATATCTTCATCTGTAAAGTCAATTTTCCGATCTCTAAGGAACATTTTAAAATCATCGATAATAGAATCTGTAATTTCTAGATTCGGCAATGGTTTCGTGTTTTTTTCCGCCAGTCCGCCGATATTATTTTTTTTAGAAGACACTTCGAAATGCTTGGCTCCGATAACCTGACCGGATGTAAGACGGCGGCTATACTGAAAAAATATCTCTTTGGAAACCAGAAGCCCTTCAAATCTGTTAAGCTCCTTCATGGGTTCTACGACGTCCGGCGTAATCCCGCCACCCCCGTATACATTCCTGCCGTGATCGGTGGTCTTGATTTCACGTTTTGTGTTGTCTTGAGCGGCCGGGGCGCTCCCGCCATCTATATAGTAGTACTCTGTCATAGAGCCGGAATAATCTCGCTGGATGAGTCTTCCGCTAGGCGTATAGTACTTTGCTGTTGTAAGCGCCATTCCGGTGTCATTTTCCAGCGTATATACGGATTGGACTAAGCCTTTTCCGAAACTGGTTTCTCCCACGATTAGCGCACGGTCGTGGTCCTGGAGGGCGCCGGCGACAATTTCTGAAGCGCTGGCGCTATGTTTGTTTATTAGTATAACCATCGGAACCTTGATTTTATCAAGGCTGGTATCGAAGCTGGGAGCGGGATATTTTCTTGCAGATCCTGCCGCTCGGCCTTTAGTGGAAACTACCAGACTGCCATGAGAAAGGAAGAAATCCGATATTTCAATTGCCTGATTCAGCAATCCTCCGGGATTGTCACGAAGATCTAAAATCAATCCGGATAAATGGCTGGCATTTAAAGCTTTAATCTTCGCTCGAAATTCATCCGATGTGGACTCTGAAAATCGTTCCAGTTTTATATATCCAATGCCGGGTTTGATTTCAAAAGCATATGGAATCGTGATAAGGGGAATTTCATCACGCTCTACCGTAAATTGCAAAGGATCGTGAATCCCAGGACGCTCTATCGTAATATTTACCGTAGTGCCGCGAGGGCCGCGGAGATGATTACCCACACCGGAACGCTCTTGTCGTCCGCGGAGTGGAAACCACCAGCAATCAGCGCCAGCACAATCCTGGTAATAACGTCTCCAACACGCAATCCTCTTTTTTCGGCAGGGGAGCCAATAAAAGGGGGCTCGATTATAGCTACTTTCCCACGATCGCGAATTAAAGCGCGTACTTTAATTCCGAGCCCAAAATACTTGCCGTGTTGTTCTTCTCTCAGCTTCGAAAATTCCTTTGGGTCGAAAAACACAGAATGCGGGTCCAGCACTCTGAGCATGCCCTTGATCGAACTGTAAACAAGCTTGTCAGGACCAATTTTATCCACATAGTTCTGCTGAATTATGTCAAGCGCTTCTGTATAGTTAGCGATAAAATCGTTACCAGAAGCCTGGCCTGTTGATCCTGGATTGGCAGCTGCGTTGCCACCGAGAAATCCTCCCATGAGGGAAGACAATAGGACCACCAGAAATAGGAAAAGAACTGAAAATCTAGGTCTCATAAAGGGTTGGCTCCAACTGTGGAACTTCAAAGCCCGAAGAGTATACCATGCTATTGCCTGGAGTGACAAGCTCTACCCCTTGACCCCATCCTTCCATTATCTTTGCCTCACACCGTTATCATTTAAATATTAACCACCATAGAACATTTCTCGAAAATAAATTGGACCAATACTAAAGACCTGCATTTAATATTCGGCGACTTCCGCAATGCTCTTTAAAAGACGCCTCTGTTGCCAGGTCGCTTATCTTGACTTACAATTAACGCTCATCTAGACTGATGCCACAAATGCATGGTCGCGATGTGCCAAGAAAGCAGGTGAGCAATGGGTTCTCTAGGGATGCAAGAAATCATTTTGATCTTTATCATTGCTCTTATCGTTTTCGGCCCTCGCAAATTACCGGAGCTGGGAAAAACCATCGGCAAAGGCTTGGCTGAGTTCAAAAAAGCTTCTAACGAACTCAAGGCAACCTGGGAAGATGAAGTTCGTCTCGACAAAGAAAAAGAAACAGTAACCCAAATCATTCAAGATAGCTCAATTCAAACTTCTGACATCCTTAATAATGACATCCTTAATAATGATGAAAGCAACTCCGCAGAGAAAAAAGAAAATTCATGAGTGATGCAAATACCGAGTTGCAGTCAGACGCTGCACAACCCGAACCAGGAAGCGAACCGGGGAAGATGTCCTTTCTCGAACACCTCGACGAGCTGCGCAAACGCTTGGTTCATATCGCAGCCTTCATTGCTGTCGGTTTTGCCGCCAGCTTATATTTTTCAAAATCGATCTATGATTTTTTAGCTCTCCCGATTACTAAATCACTACCCGCGGGAGCCAAACTCGCCTATACCAATCCGACCGATCCCTTTATCATTTATATGAAGGTTTCCTTCATAGCAGGAATTTTCCTTACAATTCCATTCACCCTTTATGAGGTTTGGAAATTCATAGCGCCTGGGCTGTACAGGAAAGAAAAAAAATATGTTGTCCCGTTCATGATCTCTTCGATCTTCCTGTTCGGTATCGGCGGCGCCTTCTGTTATATCTATATTCTCCCAACGGCATACCAGTTTCTGCTGAATCTCGGATCTTCTTTCATGCCGGTAATCAAAATTGATGAATATCTCGACATGACAAACATGATGCTCCTCGGGTTTGGCCTTATTTTCGAGATGCCGGTTGTCGCCGGATTTCTATCCATTTTCGGACTGATTACCGCCGGATTCCTCTGGAGAAAGTTTAAATATGCGCTCATAGCTATTGTTTTCCTTGCCGCTATTTTGTCTCCTACAGGAGATGCCTTTAATCTGCTCCTTTGGTCCGCCCCAATGGTACTGCTCTATATCATAAGTATTGGAGTCGCCGCCCTTTTCGGCTGGAACCGGAAGAAAAAGGGATTGGTCTAAGGCCTGGTTGAATCACTATCCATTGCTTTCGTTTATATTTGAACTGCTATTTCCCGCTCAAAATAGTCCCGAATGGCTTCAAATAGCTCATCGGCGCTGTGGGCTGTATGGATTCGTGCACGGAACTGCGCGCTGCCGGGGAATCCTTTAGAAAGATGGCCCCCAATTTTCTTCAGTTTTCCTAAAACTATCGGCGGAGGAGATTCCAATCGAATCTTTTGGAGGAAATTAATCATGAATTCAGCTTTTTCCGTCAAACTCACATGGGTAATTGATTTGCCGCTTAAGTGATCCCAGCATTGCCTTATCAGCCAGGGATTAGCCAGAACTCCACGTCCTATCATGACTCCATCCACTCCTGTTTCTTGGAACATCTTTTCCGCGTCCAGGGGCGAAACCACATCTCCATTGCCGATAATTGGTATCCGGGCGTGCTTCTTTATATCTGCGATTACGTTCCAATCCGATCGGTTGGAAAACAGATCGCAGCGGGTTCTTCCGTGAATGGACAGAGCCTCAATACCACAATCTTCTGCCAGCTTTAGAACATCGACTGCGTTAATGCTCTTGCGGTCCCAACCCGAACGTATCTTTACAGTCAGAGGCGCCCGGACTGCGGCCCGTACCGCCTTGAAAATCTTTTCAAGTAGAGGCAGATTGCGCAGCAGATTGCTCCCCCCCCCTTGTTTGACTACTTTCTTCACCGGACAACCGACATTGATATCAATAATATCAGCCCCCATCGATTCAACCATAGCAGCGGACTCTGCCATTCGGGAAACATCGGCGCCGAAGATCTGAATTGAAACAGGCCGTTCCGCTTCCACAAAATGCATGAGGTGATCCGAACCACCACGGTTTCGAGTCATGCCCTCCGTGCTGACTAATTCCGATACAACCAAACCGCATCCGCCCAACTGCTTTATCGCTTGTCTGAAAAGGGAATCGGTGTGGCCTGCTAGGGGCGCTAAAACAAACGGCGGATCTATCGCAATATTTCGGATCTTAAACATGAAAAATATAATATCATTTATGAATTTAAATTGACGATTGACAATTAAACCTGAAACCTTGAGAACAACCGCTGCAATCAAGTATGATTCCATTCGTCATTCGTAATTCATAATTTGTAATTTTTTTATGATATTTCCTCCTGGACAGGGAAAATCCGGACAACAGCTGATGTCGCTCTGGCGAGATTACCTCGAACGCTATGCAGATAACGAGGGCGATCCCGAAAGTCAGAGCATTGCAGCGGCTTATTATTCGGTTGAAGTTCTGGTCGTATTTTCCAGGACTCTGGATAGAAATAATCGATACCGGCAGCTGATTGATCAGCGCTATTCCTTGTTCCAAGAAGCCTCCAAACAGGCCGTGTCCTTTGCGGATTGCCTCTTGAATGCCGCCTTCGCTATTTACAATTGTCTGAACACGCTAAGTCATCAGGTCACAGAAGGAAACGATTCAGCCGCTTCCCTGATCGGCAAAGTTGACGAACAAGTCCATGACAGCGCCCGAATAGGCCTACAGATCGACAAATCGGCGGCAGCGCTTCGCGCCGGCTTTGCATTAATTTGTTTGATATCCATCACACTGGATCAAAATCAATCGGCGACAAACTCCATCCGGCAAATAGAACAACGATTCGCCTCCGGCGCCCATGCTGCTTCTTCGGATTGGGAACGACTCCTGAATGCGTTATTCCGGATTGTCGAGATGATGCAGATTCTTGCACTCCTGACCGATTCTGAGCTTAAGGGCCAGATCCACCAGATTGCATCCCATTTCCAGGAGGAAGATAAGGAAAAGGGGCTTACTTTAAAACTCCGCAATGGTTACTGTCGGTTTTTTGAACTGGCGCACCTTATGATTACCCACGTGGATTCAATGATCTAATCCGAATCCCGGGCAAATCCAGCCCAATCGGGACTCCGGCGACTAATGGGTGCAATTCATAACTGAAATCATGAAAAAAACATTTGTATTCCACACAATGGAATTGTCGATAAAAAATGCCAAATCTAAGCCGGAATTATTTAATATTGAGGCTTAAGATGCTTGATAGTCTCTAAATATTGGCGTAGGCTTCAAGGTTTTAGTGTATTTCTGTTTATTTGGTTAAACGGGAGGTCCGGTCATGAAAATGAAGCTTTCCAATCGAGCGCGCAAAACGCCACCGTCTCCGATTCGTAAGCTTGCCCCTTTAGCCAATAAAGCAAAAAAAGCCGGAACTCATGTTTTCTGTCTAAACATCGGCCAGCCCGATATTGAATCTCCCAAAGAATTTCATGAAGGGCTTCGTCTGTATAATCAAAAAGTCGTCGCCTATGAACAGTCCCAGGGCAATGAGGGACTGTGCATCGCCTGGTCCAACTATATCAACAGAACTCTTGGGATCCAAACCAGCCCGGAGCAGTTTCTGATCACGGTTGGAGCGAGCGAAGCTCTGGTGTTTCTGTTCATGGTCTGCTGCGATCCAGGAGACGAAGTCATCACATTCGATCCGACTTACGCCAATTACCTAGGATTTGCTGCGATTGCCGGAGTGGACTTGGCCCCGGTTTTAAGCAAAACGGAAGAAAATTTTGCTCTGCCGGACAGAATCGAAATAGAAAAGAAAATTACCAATCGAACGCGTGCTATCCTGCTATGCAGTCCGAATAATCCGACCGGGACGGTATGCAACCGAGAAGAGCTTCAATCTTTGCTCGACCTTTGCGAAGAAAATAATATTTTCCTGATAGTAGATGAAACCTATCGAGAGTTCGTTTACGACGATCTCAAGCCGCTTTCAATTTTGCACCTGGCTCCAAATAACAAACGGATCATCGTGGTCGATAGCCTTTCCAAGCGTTTTAGTTTGTGTGGAGCTCGGCTCGGCTGCCTGCTTACCTGTAATGAAGAAATATTAAGCGCCAGTCTGCATATCGCTCAAGCGCGCCTTGCCGCTCCGACTATTGAACAATTTGCCTCTGCCTATATGTTGGATCATATCGGCCCTGCCTATCTGGAGGGTGTGATCCGTGAATTTCAGCAGCGGCGTGATGCACTTTTTTTTAATTTGAACCGCATCCCTGGAGTTAGTTTGCACAAACCCATGGGTGCTTTTTATAGCGTTGTACAGCTGCCTGTTGATAATGCGGAGGATTTTGCCGCCTACATGCTCTCTCAGTTCTCCTATGCCAACAAGACTACATTCATCGCTCCTGCAGCTGGATTTTACATGCAGCCTTTTTATGGTTTGCAAGAAGCGAGGTTTGCTTTCGTCTTGAAAACAAGTGAAATTGAAGAAGCGATTGAAGCGCTTGCCGCCGGACTTAATCAATACCGGAGAAAATGAATTAACAATATTGGAACGAATGTGTAAATCTCCGGAAATTCGCGGTTAAGCTTCGAATTCCTTTTGATTCCATTCCAAAACTGAGGCGCTGGATAAAGCTGGAGGAACAGTCGAATGACTGATGTTTTTACTCATGATCTCATAATTTTTGGCGCGGGTCTGGCCGGTTTGCGAGCAGCAATCGAGGCTTCGCGCGTTTCACAAGGCAAACTCGATATTGCCATCGTGGCAAAAAACCAATTGATGCGCGCCCATTCCGTCGCAGCGGAAGGCGGCACCGCCGCTTCCATTCATCCTGAAGATGGCGACAGTTGCGAACTCCATGCCTGGGATACCATTAAAGGAAGTGATTTTCTGGCGGATCAGGATGTGGTGGACTTGTTTGTCCGCACAATACCTTCGGAGATTCTGCAACTGGATCATTGGGGAATTCCCTGGACGCGTCGCCCGGATGGCCGCATAGCCCAAAGGCCTTTTGGCGGTCACAGTTTTCCTCGAGCGGTTCTGGCTCAAGACAAGACGGGTTTCTTTGAAATGCAAACCCTCTACGATACGTTGCAAAAATACAATACCGTTCACCATTACAACGAGCATTTTGTAACGTCCATTCTTGTGGAAAACGGCGCTTTCTGCGGAATAACCGTCATCGACATGACCACCGGAGAATTCAAGGTCATTCGAGGCAAGGCAATCATAATCGCCAGCGGCGGCGGCGGAACGCTGTATGGCTTTACTACCTATTCCCAAACAGTGACCGGCGATGGAATGGCTCTGGCCTATCGGGCCGGCATTCCTTTGGAAGACATGGAGTTTCTCCAATTCCATCCGACAGGGCTTGTCCCTTCGGGAATTTTAATCACTGAGGCCTGCCGCGGGGAAGGAGGCTATCTGGTCAACAGCAAAGGCGATCGCTTCATG
The DNA here is from genome assembly GCA_964441405.1 of uncultured Acidobacteriota bacterium. Lineage (GTDB taxonomy): Bacteria > Acidobacteriota > UBA6911 > UBA6911 > UBA6911 > UBA6911. The sequence continues at coordinate 74,614 of CAYTYP010000004.1, read as the reverse complement.
AGCAAGTATGCGCCTTCACGACTGGAACTTGCGCCGCGCGATATGGTTTCCCGCTCGGAGATGATCGAAATTGAAGAAGGCCGCGGTTTTAAAGGACCCGATGGGCTCGATTACATCCATCTGGACCTGCGGCATCTGGGCGCAAAAAGAATTAATGAGCAATTGCCATTAATTCGCGAGGTTTGCATTCATTTCAATGATCTCGATCCCATCAAAGAGCCTATTCCTTGCCGTCCCGTAGCCCACTATTCCATGGGTGGAATCGAAACGGATATTAATGGCTTAACTCGAATTAAAGGGATCTGGGCTGCAGGTGAAGCGGCTTGCGTAAGCCTTCATGGCGCTAATCGCCTTGGCGCCAATTCGACAGCGGAATGCCTGGTTTGGGGAAAAGTCACTGGCGAGCAAGCCGGCCGCTACTGTTCAGAAAAGAAAAAGCCGGATGCTGCGCCGGAATCCAAAATCAATGCCGAATACAACCGCGTTTACAAAACCCTCTTGCTCCAGAAAGGTTCGGAGAATTTGTACGATATAAAAAGAGAGTTGCGTAAATGCATGGATGTAAATGCAGGCGTTTTCCGAACAGGCCAGGAACTGCAGCAGGGGCTGGATAAAATTCAATCGCTCCGGAAACGCTACGTGAATATCAACATCGGCGACTCAAGCTTGCCCTATAACACAAATTTGTATCACGCGCTCGAGCTCGGCAACCTGCTGGATCTTGCAGAGGTCACAGTCACAGGCGCTTTAAAACGAACCGAATCCCGCGGCGGTCACGCCCGGCGAGATTATACAACGCGTGATGACGCCAACTGGCTCAAACACACTTTGGCATTTTGCACCGAGCAAGGTCCCAAGCTGGATTACAAACCAGTTACGATCACTACCTGGAAGCCAGTGGAAAGGAAATATTAAAATGAATCATCCTAAGGAGCGCTCACACCCGGCCAAACTCGGAAACAACCTGGGTCTTTGGGGCTGGATCCATGGCGGACGGTATGGATTGGAACGCTATGCTTATGCGTTGCATCGCATCACCGGTTTAGCCATCCTGGCCTATTTTTTAATGCACATTTTTGTAACGGGATCCCGCATTGGCGGTGCAGAGCAGTGGGAATCCACAATGGCTTTTTTTAAGAAGCCTTTGTTTAAACTAGGGGAATTCCTGGTATTTCTTGCATTCGCCTACCATGCCGTCAACGGCATTCGTCTTATCATTGTGGAATTGGGATACATGATAGGCAAGCCCGGACTTCCGGCTTTTCCCTATAACTATTCTGGTTTGCGGCAAAAGCCACTGTTAATAACCGCGATGCTGATTGCTGTCGTGCTTATGATCATCGGCGGCGCAGATCTTTATCTGGTTACAAGATAGGAGGAACTAATGCGCGAATCTAAATTGTGGTTCTGGCATATCCTCTCCGCCGTAGTCATAGTCATCGTGCTTGGCGTACACATGGGGATCATGCATTTGAGTGCAGTAACTGGATCCGGGGATCCGATTGAATCCTCCGAGGTCTTTCATCGCAGTCAGCAATATATTTTTATGGTCGGCTACATAGTGCTGCTGGGAGCGGCTTTATTTCATGGCTTGTACGGATTGCGCAGCATGCTGTTGGAATTGTCGTTCTCCAAAGCAATGGAAAAGACGATTGGCGGATTGTTCTCCGTGGTCGGAATCGCCCTGTTCGTTTATGGAACCTATGTTGCTGTCGCAGTATTTCAATTGAAGGAGGTTGCAAACCAATGAGCGGATCGTCCGTAGAAAATTCAGCGATCCTTAAAACCGTGACTATTGAGGCGCTGCGATATAATCCTGAAAAAGATAGCGCACCGCGCCTTCAGCAATACTCCGTGCCGGTCTCCAAGGGAATGACTGTGCTGGACGGATTGCACTGGATTAAGGAAAATCTCGACAACACTTTATCCTGGCGTTCATCGTGCCGTATGGGCATATGCGGATCCTGTGGAATGTTTATCAACGGGCTGCCGCGCCTTGCTTGCAACCTTCAGATTGTTCATCTGCATACCGATCGTATCAGCGTCAAGCCTCTGCCAAATTATAAAATCATCCGTGATTTGGTTCCGGACCTTGAAGATCTCTTCACGAAACACCGCTCGGTGAAACCATTCCTGATCCGAAAAGACATGGTGGAGCAGAACCGGGCGACAGGAGAATATTTTCAATCCGAACAGGAGCTGTTGAACTATATTCAGTTTGCCTACTGCATCAAATGCGGGCTTTGCCTGTCCGCATGCCCTACCGTCGCAACTTCCGAAAACTATGTTGGCCCTCAGGCATTGACTCAGGGTTGGCGTTACACAGTCGATTCCCGCGATGAAGGCGCACAGGAAAGAGCTTCTGAACTGTACTCCAGCCATGGCATCTATCGATGCCATTTCGCAGGAGCCTGCTCTCAAGTTTGCCCCAAAGGGGTCGATCCTGCTCTTGCCATTCAGCTGGCTAAACAGGACGCTTTTTTAAAGTTTCTGGGAAAACGCGCCCATCAGCCTGCGGCTACAGTGGCGCCTGCACTTGAGGTCAAGAATATTAAAACGGATATTCCTCAAGCTCCTGCCCCCACCATATAAGAGCCTGAAAAAAGGGCTCAGGGTTCAGCGTTCCCGGTTCAGCGTTTTAGGTTATAATTCCTAATCTTAAACCTGAACTGGGAACCGGAAACCGGATAAATGAACAACCTGAAGCAAGTGATCCTATATACCGATGGCGGGTGCAGCAATAATCCAGGTCCGGGCGGTTATGGCGTCGTTCTGCTCTACAATTCCAATCGCAAAGAATTGTCCGGGGGATTTCGTCGCACAACCAACAATCGCATGGAAATCTATGCCGCCATTGCAGGGCTTTCAGCTCTCAAAGAGCCCTGCAGCGTGACCGTCTTCAGCGATTCGCAGTACCTCGTCCATACAATAGAAAAGGGATGGGCTCGTCGCTGGCAAGCGAACGGCTGGAAACGCAATAACAAAGAAAAAGCGATCAATCCTGATCTTTGGGAAAAACTCCTCAGCCTTTGTGAAATACATCAAGTGGAATTCAAGTGGGTCCGCGGCCATGCCGGCGAGAGTGAAAATGAACGTTGTGATGAATTGGCCAAGGCGGCTTCATCGAGTTCCGGCCTGCCCGTTGATGAAAATTACGAAAACGCAAATAAATAAAGACACAGAGCAGAACACGGATAAATTGGATTATCTTTATCTGTGCGTTTCTGCGTCCTCTGCGTCCCTATTTTAGTTTTTAGGTCGATTGAATCTGGCCATCAAATCATTAATCGACGCAGCCTTCTTTTGCGGAGGCGGTGGAGGCGGCTGTTGCGCCGGTTTTTTTTCGTTGCGCACGGGCTTTGAGGCGCGGGCAAGCGACTTCATCGACAGCGAGATCCTCTTCAGAGACTCATTCACTTCCAGGACTCTGACTTTGACGATCTGTCCCACTTTAACGACTTTCTTGGGATCATCAATAAAACGATCGGCAAGCTGGGATATATGGACAAGCCCGTCCTGATGAACTCCGATATCGACGAACGCGCCAAAATTAGCGACATTAGTCACAATCCCCTCAAGCTCCATTCCTGGAACCAAATCCTTTAGTTCCTTAACTTCTTCTTTAAATGTTGCGTAGCGAAACTCAGCGCGCGGATCCCGTCCCGGCTTTTTAAGTTCGTTCAAAATGTCACGCAGGGTCGGTTCTCCAATGCTCTCCGTGATGTATTGTTTGGGATCGATCGCACAAAATTTTTCCGATGCTTTTGCAATCTCGCTCAGCGGGATTTCCATATCTTGCGCCATTTTTTCTACAATGAAATAACTCTCGGGATGAACCGCAGTGTTGTCGAGCGGATTTTCTCCATCTCGAATGCGCAAAAATCCAGCGGATTGCTCAAAAGCCTTGGGACCATATTTAGGTATTTCGAGCAGTTCCTTGCGGCTCCGGAATGCTCCATGCTCGTTGCGAAAGGACACGATATTTTTCGCCACCGATGGAGAAACCCCGGCGACAAAGCTCAAAAGTTCTTTGGATGCGAGATTTAAATCAACTCCAACATAGTTCACGCAGCTCTCGACCGTATCCTCAAGTTTCTGTTTGAGCAGCTTCTGATCCACATCATGCTGGTATTGCCCGACCCCGATGGATTTAGGATCGATTTTGACCAGTTCTGCAAGAGGGTCCTGAAGCCGGCGTGCAATGCTTATGGCTCCACGGGCCGTAAGATCAAGATCCGGAAATTCCTCAATCGCCACCTCGCTTGCCGAGTAAACCGAAGCGCCTGCTTCGCTGACCATGACTTTAACCGGCTTCTGAGACAATTGAGTCAAAACCTCTACGACAAACGCCTCCGTTTCACGCCCGGCAGTGCCGTTGCCAATGGCAATAAGTTCAATCTGATATTTTTGTATGAATCTTGCGAGGCTCGCCGCCGCCTGCGCGCGTTCTCCGTCGGATTTATGCGGCTGGATGGTTTCATATTCCAATAGCTTTCCAGTCCTGTCCACGGCTGCGACTTTGCATCCTGTGCGAAATCCGGGATCTATGCCCAGCGTAGGTTTCATGCCGGCCGGGCTGAAGAGCAGCAGCTCGCGAAGATTGGTCTCGAATGTCCTTATCGATTCTCTGTCGGCGGCAACCTTTTTTTCGAGACGAACTTCTCCAATGAGAGTGGTTCTCATGAGACGTTCGAATGCATCAGCAAGCATCGATTTATAAAACGCGCACAATTCTGCATTAGATGTCTGAATTTCTTTTGATTCAAGGTAAGAAGAAATAGTCGCGGCGTCGAATTCGATGGTAAAGGTCAGAATGCCTTCCGCTTCACCGCGCCGCAACGCCAACATGTTGTGCGGGGCAATATCTTTAACCTTGGATTTATAATCCCGATACATTTCAAATTTAGTCGTCCCTTCGGCGTGCTCTTCTTTGATCCGTGAAGTAAAGATACCTTCATTCATCAGATAGTCGCGCAGATGCTGCCTGAGTTCGGCTTTTTCGGAAACCTCTTCTGCCAGGATATCCGATGCGCCCTGCAAGGCCTCCTCAGCTGTCAAAACGGCCAATTCTTCAGATATATATCGGGCAGCCTCGGCCGCGATATCCGATGTCGGAACATCCGGCGCATTCAGGGCTTTTATAAACAATGCCAGCGGTTCGAGACCCTTCTCTCTTGCAATTGTCGCGCGAGTCCGCTTTTTAGGTTTGTAGGGAAGGTATAGATCTTCCAATTCCGTTTTTTGAAGACAGGCCTCGATCTTGGCCTTGAGGCCGTCGGTGAGCTTTCCCTGCTCCTCGATCGATTTGAGTATCGTGTTCTTCCGTTCTTCAAGTTCCGTAAGGTACGTATGTCTTTCCAGCAGCGCTCGAAGCTGTATTTCATTCATTTCACCCGTCTTCTCTTTTCGATATCGAGCGATAAAAGGAACTGTTCCTCCTTCAGCGAAAAGACCCAGTGCGGATTGCACCTGGCCGAGTTGCAACGAGAGTTCTTGAGCTATTAATTGAGGAATATTCATTCGATCAAAGCCATATAATAAGGGTTGAACATTAAAACGTGAGGTGTCCTTATCCTCGTTTGCGGCGCAATTGTCAACACTTTTGCGATAGGAACCGGACACGTCAACGTCGACGTCTACGTATTGGTCAGCACATGCGGTTTTGCAAGGACCCAGGCAGCCATCGTCATGCCGTCCCAGATAGTTCCATTCAGGATCCGATCATCAATTTCTTCCATTGTGAGACGCACCAATTCCATGTCTTCCGTCTCATCCGGCCGGGCGCCGACATATTGTAATTTTCGAGCAATAAATACTTTACAGATCTCATTCAGGAGTCCATTACATGGATTAAACCCGCCGATCATCTCGAGTTTCTCAGCCTCAAAGCCGGTTTCTTCCATCAGCTCGTTGCGTGCTGCTTCGTTGTATGTTGCGCCGGCTTTTATTCCGCCGCATGGAAATTCAATGCTGTCGCGATTCCCGGTGTATCTGTATTGCCGGACCAGAAGCAGGCTCCCGTCCTGCTCGATGGGGACAACCATGGCAGATCCGTTTGTGAGCGCATAATGATATTCTCCGACTTTTCCGGAAGGCAGCTCAACCTGATCGCGGCAGTATCGCCACCATGGATTTTCATAAACGACTTTTTTTGAAATTGGTATGTAGGGTTTCATAATCCTCTGTATATAAACGTAATATTTTCAGTTACACAGTATTTGTGTATATGTGTATTTTGTCAAACGGAGTGAGGGCGAGGGATTTTGATGACTGTCTCCGAATTTTATGTTTCAATCCTACTATGGCTTTCAATTCCGGAGAAATGCACAGCTTGCTCAAGGGAGTTTCGCGATCTTTTTACCTGACCCTTCGGATCTTGCCTCAATCCATAAACGCGCCGCTGAGCATTGCTTATTTATTGGCTCGAGCAACAGATACCCTCGCAGACACCGAACTTGTGGATATAAAGCGCCGGCGGGAGGCCTTGCTCCAATTTCGCGAAATTATTCTTAAAACATGTGATGGCCAACCTTCCCCCTCTCCGGATTTCTGCGATCTGGCTCAAGCAAATTCAGGAACGCCTGCCGAACGCGAATTGTTGACGAATACGGGAAGAGTGCTGGAGCGCTTGCGCTCTCTCCCGGCTGCAGACCGAACCCGGACAGGCGCCGTTCTGAAGACTATTATTCACGGGCAGGAATTGGATTTGATCCGTTTCGGCGCTGCATCCTCATCTCAAATAACCTCTCTTGCCACAGATGCGGAACTCGAGGATTACACCTATTGCGTTGCCGGTTGCGTCGGAGAATTCTGGACCGAGGTGTGCCGCGCGCATCTCCTGTCGAAAGCTCAACTGGAAGACGAAACTCTTAAGACTAACGGAATCCGGTTTGGCAAAGGCCTGCAGCTTGTTAATATTTTGCGGGACTTGCCCAAAGATCTGCGACAAGGGCGATGCTACATTCCGACCGACCGTCTCTTGGCAATTGGCTTGAAACCTAACGATCTGCTGGATGCAACGACCATCGCCCGGTTTCGCCCTCTTTATGACAGTTATTTACAATTGGCGGAAAGTCATCTGTTTGCAGGCTGGCAGTATGTCGGGATGCTTCCCTTCCTTCAATTGCGCATCCGATTGGCCTGTTCCTGGCCGATTTTGATTGGAATGAAAACGCTGGCCCGCCTGAAGACGAAAAACATTCTTGATGATCAGGACCGTGTTAAGCTCAGCAGGAGTGAGATTCGCCGCATGATTTTTCGATCTTTAATCACCTATCCATTCCCTTCAGTTTGGACAAACCTTTTCTATTCAGAAATAAAATGACCGGCAAAACGGAACGCTTGAACCTGAACGATGCAGTGCAGCTTCACTTAAATGGACGATTGGATGAAGCGGAATCAGCGTATCGCGGCCTCCTCTCCGATCAGCCCAACAATCCGGACGCCCTTCACCTGTTGGGTGTCATTGCATACCAGCGCAAGCAATATGCAGAGGCAATCGATCTCATCTCTCGCGCTATCGCGTTGGGAAATCGCACGCCCGAATATCGCAACAATCTTGGGAATGTATATCTTGCCCAAGGCAGGATCGAGGAGGCGCAGGCTTGTTACCATAAGGCTTTGAAACTGAATCCCAAGTATGGAGACGCTCACAATAATTTGGCCAATACGCTTAAAGAACAGGGAAAACTGCAGGAGGCTGTTTATTCCTATACCAAAGCTTTGAAGTTTGATCCTGATAAACCTGAAATCCACAATAATCTTGGATTGGCGCTGGAAGGGCTTGGCGAATCGGAACGAGCCATGGATCAATACAAAGAAGCTATTCGTCTGAATCCTGGATTTTTAGAAGCCCATGCAAACCTTGGCGGAGCCTTAAAGACGCAAGGCAAGCTGAATGAGGCCATCGAAAGCTGCTCGCAAGCCTTGGCCATCAATCCATCATACGCCCGGGCGCTTTTGAACCTGGGAAACGCTTATGCGGAATTGAACCAGCTGGAAAAAGGAGCTGCTTATTTTCGTGATGCGATAAGAACGGATCCGAATATGTGCGAAGCTCATTTAAATCTGGGGCATGTACTCAGAGAACAAGGGGAAAAAGAAGAAGCTTTGGTCCAGTTTCAAACGGCAATTGTCCTGAAACCGAACCTGCTGGCCGCGCGTTTCGGGCATTGCATCGGCCAAATACCTTTGCTTCAGGATTCCGTCGCAGAGATTGCTCAAACAAGGGAAATTTATCGACAGGAATTGGAAAAGCTGTCGGAAGAGATTGATCTAGCCGACGCGCAAGTTTTGAGTCAGGCAATGCGCCTGGTAGGCAATTGCCAACCCTTCTTTCTAGCCTATCAAGGTGAAAACGATCGGGATCTGCAGGCTTTATATGGAAAGCTCATCGTTCGCATTCAGTCCGCATGCTTCCCGGCATGGTCCAAGAAAAAACCAATGCCCGTGCATAAACCCGGGGAGCCTCTCCGGATCGGAATTGTTTCCGGTTTTTTCTTCCTGCATTCGAATTGGAAAATCCCTATAAAGGGTTGGGTAGAGAATCTTAACCGGGATGATTTTCAGCTATTCGGATACTATACCGGCCGCCAGGTTGATGATCAAACCGTCGCGGCGCGCAGTTCCTTCCATTCATTTGTCGAAGGCATTTCATCCGTAGAGCAGTGGTGCGACCGCATCAGTCGTGACCGCTTGCATGTTCTGATCTATCCTGAAATCGGAATGGATCCGACAACGGTGCGGTTGGCTTCTCTTCGTCTTGCTCCTATCCAATGCACCTCCTGGGGACATCCCAACACCTCCGGACTGCCAACCCTCGATTATTATCTCAGCAGCGACCGCATGGAACCGCCGAACGGGGAAGAGCACTACACGGAAAAATTGGTCCGGCTTCCCAATCTCTCCATTTGCTATGAACCGCCTTCTATAAAATCCGCGCTCGCCGGCCGGGCTGATTTCGGGTTGCAGGATAACAAAGTCGTATTTCTATGCAGCCAGTCTCTATTTAAATACCTCCCTCAGTTTGATGATGTGTTCCCGAGAATCGCTTTGGAGGTTGGGGATTGTCAGTTCGCTTTTTTGAGCTATATCAAATCCCCAAGGCTCGGGGAGCGTTTCACGCGGCGGCTGGAGTCTGCTTTTGCACGTTTTGGCCTTCATTGCGCCGACTATGTGAAATTCCTTCCTCATCTCGATCCTCCGCATTACAAAGCGTTGAATGAAGTTTCCGACGTTTTCCTGGACAGCATCGGATGGTCGGGATGCAATTCCGCCCTGGAAGCGTTATCCTGCAACCTGCCCATCGTGACCATGCCGGGCAATCTGATGCGCGGGCGTCATACGCATGCGATATTGTCGATGATGGGATTGGACGGAGTTGAAGCGAGCAGCCTCGATGAGTATGTAGCGCTCGCCGGCCGTTTAGGCCGCGATCCGGAACGGAGGAAGGAAATCTCCGAAAAAATATCCCGGCTCAAGCATCTGGCATACTGCGATACCGCATGCATCCGCGGCTTAGAGCAATTCCTGAAAGATGTCGCTCATTAAGAATCTCCGATTAAAGCCGATGAGGATGATAGGATTAGGCGCATAAATCCAGTGGAGAAATTTGTGATTCATAATCCCCAAAACTTAACTCCTCTGAAAATTGCAGTTATTTTAGGCACGCGTCCTGAGGCTATTAAATTGGCGCCCTTGATCAAACGGCTGGGCGATCATCCGACTCGATTTACACCCATTACCATAGTCACAGCTCAACATCGTGAAATGTTGGACCAAGTGCTGGATCTTTTCTTGATCCGGCCTGATTATGACCTCGACATAATACAGCCGCGGCAGAGCCTTGCAGCGATCACATCCAATGCTATCACCGCCTTGGATTCGATTCTCGCCAGGACAAAACCGGATTTTGTAGTAGTCCAGGGAGATACTTCGACAACATTTATAGGAGCGCTTGCGGCTTTTTATCACAAAATACCTGTTGCACATGTAGAAGCAGGCTTGAGAACTCACCAGCGGTACTACCCTTATCCAGAGGAAATAAACCGGCGCCTGACCAGCGTATTATCCGATATTCATTTAACTCCCACTTTGGAATCAAAGAAAAACCTGCTGGCCGAGGGCATCCCACCGGAAAAAATTTTGATAACGGGCAACACGGTCATCGATGCCCTGCAGGATGTTTTGAGTTGGAAACGGGATTGCCGGCATCCGGCGCTTGACCGAATCGCCCGTGAAAACCTCCGGATGATTTTGGTCACTTCGCATCGCAGGGAAAACCAGGGCGCCCCGCAGGAACAGATCTGTTCCGCACTCATCGAGCTTATGGAACGGTTCAAGGATATTCTGTTTGTCTTCCCGGTCCATCGAAGTCCTTCGGTGCGCGATGTAGTTATCCCACGGCTGGAGCGCCACGACCGGATCGCGCTCCTGAACCCTATCGATTATTTTGAAACCGTTCATTTCATGAAAGCTTCTTACCTGGTATTAACCGATTCCGGTGGAATTCAAGAAGAGGCTCCCTCCCTCGGCAAACCGGTGCTTGTGCTTCGGGATGCGACAGAACGACCCGAGGGAATAGCGGCAGGAGCCGTACGGTTGATCGGCACAGACTCCCGGAATATTGTCCGCGCAGTCTCAGAACTGCTGTCGGAACCCGGCGCTTATAACGCCATGGCCGAGGCGATCCATCCCTATGGAGATGGCCGAGCCAGCGAAAGAATTCTCCAGGCTTTGGAGTATGCAGCCGGCCGCGCTCCAAGCCCCGAACCTTTTTCCGGTTGAGCTTTTAGTTGTGTTTCTGACGGAATCACGACATTTTTAGTGTCAACCAATTGACAATAAAGCGCTATTTTTATTCCTAATTAGCTATCCTTTCTTTTCATATATGTAGGTTCCCTCCTGCTAAGTCATTATTTCTCTTATACTTATATATTTCATTAAACTTATCTATTGCGGCTTAAATCATGGCACATTTATTGCTATGTCAAGGATTGCTCATGGGAGTTGAACTGCCCTGATAGGTACACACCTCAAAGGAGTTTCACGTGCAGTTAGATTCAGTAATGATCAGCATTAGTTGGTTTTGTGATCTAAACATTAATAAAGAAACTTCATGCCCCTATTGTTGGGTGACAGCAGCTGAAGAAAACCGTTCTAGGATCCTGGACCAACCCGCAGAAACATGGCTTGAAGCCATCCATAAACACATTCCCATTTCTGCTGTATTGGATTTTGTAGGGGGAGAACCTACAATTTTTCCAAAATTCCATTGGTTGATTGAACAGGTTTCCAAAACACACCGGTGGGCTATTACTTCAAACCTGTACAGTCAGGCATGGAAATCGTTTATGGAAGAACCTATAGTTAATTGTGTATCGTGGACTGCCTCCTACCATCATACAAGCCCTGACACCATAGATGTTTTTGCAGCCAAATGTCTTGATCTCGCCACGCATTATCCGATTTCAGTTAATATCGTCGACCATCCTTCTCACAATTCGCTAGTTGAAGCTACACATTTGAGAAAACTCGGATTGAAAGTTTACGAGTCTCCTTATGAAGATGTTAGAAATTTAAATATAGCAGGTCCCGTTCCCCTGAGCTGTAATGGGGGGCACTCGCATGTTTCGATTGATCCAAGAGGTTTTGTTTATAAATGTCTGACCATGCAACGTCGTGCGGATCAAGAGCGATGGCGATTGGGTAATATTTTTAATGGCTCAATTTCTTGGCCTAAAAAACGCGATATTTGTTTTCTTCCCTGCGATCAGTTTTATACTCTCGACCAAAAGCATTCTACTCACGACATGTGGGGATTGGATATAAGAGAAATCGAACTCCCGTCATCATTCGACTTCGAATCCTATCGAAGACTTTTTCATGCTCCTCCTTCTCATCGAAGAGACTATATCCAGGGCCGCTATTCTGCAAGCAGAAGAAAATAAAAATAATAAAAGGGGGTGCTGATGAAAATTCTCTATTTTAATGCCTTTTCTGCAGTTCAAGGCGGAGCCGAGCGCTTGCTATTTGATACCTGCCAGGAATTACAACAGAGAAATCATCAAATTTCTCTTGTGATAGCACATGACGATCGTCGCGTGAAAAATCCCGATTTGTGGCCAAGTTCCATCAACAAATATTATATTCCTGAATTGATCGTGCCTCTAGGAGATCGCCGGAGCTATGATCGACATCGTCGCTCTCGTAGTTTTCGAGAGACAATAGATTACTTGCAAGACATTATCACTCTTGAAGCGCCGGATCTGATTCACGTACATAATTTTCCATCACTTGAGTTCTTCAAGAATATTAACGTCTACGCGCCGCTAGTCCGTACCGTACATAGTTATGAAAATCTCTGCGCCAACCAATTGAAGCGTTTGCCTGACGGATCTATATGCCCCTATCCGATGGGAAAGGAATGCATAGCCAATTGCGGATGTGAACGTGGTTTCCGTGAGATCAGGGTTGATCGCGAGAACAGTTTTTTAAAGCTTCGTTTTTCCCGCTTCCTTGCAATTTCAAACTATATTCGTGATGTTCTGATTGCCAACGGATTTCCAGAGCACAAAATTCGCGTTTTGCCTAATTTCACGCGCATGTCGCAAACGCATTTAAATGTGCCGGAGGAAAACCGCGTGCTCTATGTTGGCAGGCTCACTCCCGAAAAAGGATTAATGGAGTTGGTCCGCGCGGTCAGCAGGATGAAACTCAAACCGATTCTCAATATTGTCGGGGGAGGCAGCGTTCTCGGCCAATACAATTATCAGGATGCTGTACTCCGTGAAGCTGCATCGCTTGGCGTAAATCTGGAATTACAGTCATGGCTTGAAGGTGACGAACTAAGCAGAGCTTATGCAAGGGCCAAAGTTGTTGCTTTCAGTTCCTTATGGCCGGAACCATTTGGATTGGTAGGGATAGAGGCAATGATGCAAGGAAAGCCCGTAGTTGCATTTGATTCCGGGGGAGTAGGAGATTGGCTGCAGCACGAAAAGACTGGGTATCTAGTTCCTCACATGGATATTAATTTATATTCAGAATGCCTTGATCGTCTACTTGAAAACGATTCTTTGCGGCATCAAATGGGTGAAGCAGGGCGTGATTATGCATTGAAGAAATTTAACCCTAATCGCTATTTAAACGACCTTCTCGCTATCTATACGGAAGCCATTCAAGAAAATGGGGAGCAACGATTCAAAGAACCGATAAATACATTTAAGCGCCAATCCGATTATCCGGTTCGCCCTTAAATTCGTTATCAATAATATTGTACGTCAAATAATTCACTGAATTGGAAGGGATGTGTAATGTCAAAACCAGGAGTTTACTATTATCTTTGGCATGATCGCATCATGAACAACCCTTCGGTTGAAATAGCTCGAGATCTCGATGCTATCCGTGAAACGGGATTTGGATGGGTCATAGTCGATATGCAACCAAGCCTGCTCGAATCCTATGAAGGGCGTTATCTTGCTGCAGCTTACATCCTGGTAAAAGAACTAGTTGCTCGCAATATGACCATTATGCCCATTCTTAATATCGGATCCGGCATGATTCCGGAAGTCTGGTTCGAGAACTATCCCAAAGCCCTTGCACTCAGGCCTGACGGAAAACCGGCGATTACAGAAGCAACCGGTCCGACTATTTCCTATTATTCTTGCGAAGCGCTTAGCTACTTAAAGGAACATATTAAACGCGTCAGAGAAATTGTTTGGCCTGCAATACATCTTTCGAAAAATGGACGCGCTGTCGTTGAGGTTATGGAGGATGTTGGATATCCTCGTAATGAGGAAACCGATTTTGGGGTTTTTGCTCCAAAATGTCATGCTCCAAAATCCCGAATCGTCGCCGAGTTTTGTTCTCATCTTTGCCGTGAAGCCCGCGTTTGTTTCAGTGGAACCGCAGGACTGTCCGCAATAGCGCTCTTGAAAACTTTTCGGGATGCGGATCCGTTTCATCTTCGTAAAGAGGCTATGGGACTCGATTATGAGCTGCTCGTAGATGTATCGGATGGACTCATTGAGACGGTTGCTCCAGGTTCCCCAAACAGTCCTGAAGATCCCTATTTAAAAGTGGAACGTGGATTAAATTTCCAGGCGGACCTTTGTCGCGGCAAATATAGGATTGGCGTGGTTCTCATGGAACGTGAACACTTCGATCCTGCAAGACATCTTTCAATTTTGCTGCAAAATCCTCCGGATGAAATCGCAGTTTTTAATTGGAATGAACGAATAACCGTTGATTGTGAGCTCGGCCGCGACCATCAAATTCGAGCTCATGTCCAAAATCTCGTAGCAGCTCTTTGATCTATTTTGTTTTTAAGCCTTAATCGCACGCTGGAGAGCGCTAGTCAAAATCGCGAAAGCAATACAGTTTAATATCGGCTTTTCAGGAGGTGATCGGTGCAAGGGTATATTGAGTATCGTGATTTCAGACAAGCTCCAGAAACACAAGAGCTTTTTCGTCAGAACGGTTTCCAATACTCATTCTCCTGGTTTCCTCATTGGGGTTGTTGTTTTGGACAGAAAAAACGACCAGACGGAACGGTCACCCCTGGTTGTGTTTATTGTGGAAGCTCAAACATTCATTATGGAATTATGCAGGGACCGGAAGGCGGATCTTTACGAGGGGAGTTCCGCGAACAGCCCCGAAAAAACATAACTGCCGATCAATGGATCGACGCTTTTAATCGCATACCGGGTTCGGCTCTGATCGACATTTCTGGCGGGGAGCCGATGGAGTTCCCTTACCTGATTGATATTATTACTAAAACCAGTCCTCGACATATATGGGGAATAACTTCGAATCTCAAACACAGTAATATAGTAAAAAGATTTATTGATGAAGTTGGTCCCATCCGGTGTAACTTTGTAACCGCTTCCTGCCATCCTCTGGCTGATCTCAATCATGCACGAGGAGATTTCATAGAACATGTGCGATGGTTTCGTGATGCCGGCTATCGCGTGTCTGTGAACTTCGTTTTGTTCCCCGGGCAATTGCATCTTTTACCGGAATTCTGGGATAAAGTTACTTCGGATTTGCGAGTGGCCATGTTTCTTGAACCATATTCGGGAGGCGCAATCGAACCTTTTGAAGGTTACACGGATAAAGAAATCAAGTTTATTGAAGAAATCGCCCTAAAACAGAAAGACGCTAACCTCCCGGCTCGTTTGGTGCGGAAGGATATGGTTCGTGAACATGCCCGCAATCAAGAGGCCAGGGCGCCCTTCCCTCCCCGTTGGTGCAACGCAGGTGTTTGGCGTATGTGGATAGCTCCCGATGGCACTGTTTACCCATGCAACAACATTTACATGCGCCACAATAAGTCTGAATCGATGGGAAATTTTCTTGATTCAGATTTTCGCCTGCCGCCTGGTTTCCATTTATGTTCACTTCCCTGCGGATGTGGAGGCGATCGCTCTGCAGTGACTTTTATACCCCTCTCCAAAACCGATGAAGGTCGCATTATTGAAACAGTGGAGATGGCCGCAGTTTAGAGTTTGTAGAAAATCTGTAGATTATTCAATTGCACCATAAAAGGTTATTAAATGGAGATTGCTGATGAGAGTGCTTTTAATTGACCCTGCTGGGACACAAAGGTATGTAACGCATAATGCAGGGTTGGCTTTCCTGTCAGGCGCGCTTCTCGCACGCGGGCATGATGTGCGCGTGCTCGATCTCAATAACTACGATTGCTCAAATAACGAGGCGGCGGAATATGCCAAGGCCTTTGATCCGCATTGGGTGGGAGCATCGGTAAAAACCGCGCTCGTTAGCTCAGCGGAAAAGACCATGCAGGCTATTACGGCAAAATGTCCTAAAGTGCGCACAATAGCCGGCGGGCCTCACATAAGCGTGCTTAAAGATTCTTATCTTAGTCAACAAAATGTGTACGAGTTCGGCTTGGCTGGAGAGGGAGAATTTGCCTTTCCGGATTTAATCGAAGGTAAAAATTCACGCGAAATACCAGGCTTGGTTTATCATGAAAATGGGGCATGGCAAAACAACGCCATCGATTTCATCTCTGATTTGGATGGTCTCCCTCGACCTACGTACAAGACCTGGCATCGAATCGACCGATCTTTATTTCCTTATCTCATGGTTCATAGCCGCGGCTGTCCTTACGGCTGTGGCTTTTGTAGCGTTCCGCGAATCAATGGCCGCCGTTTCCGCAAGCGTTCTCCGGAGGGAGTAGTCGAAGAATTGCGCGCCGCCCGCAAGGAATATGTCTTCAGGGATTTCGAATTTATTGACGACAACCTTACTTTGGATGTCAATCACGCCAAGAAAGTCTGCGAGGCATTGATTAGAGCCGACCTGCGGGTAGGCTGGTATGCCAACAATGGCATTCGAGCCGATCGGCTGGATGCCGAATTGGCTTCATTGATGAAAAGATCCGGCTGTAAAGGGGTAGCCGTCGGAATCGAATCCGCAGATAACGAGATCTTGAAAGCTATTAATAAATCCGAAACAGTGGAGGAGATGACTCGCGGCATTCAACTTTTGCAACAAGCCGGTATCACAGTCGGCGGTCACTTTATTTTTGGCTTGCCCGGCGATACTCTGGAGAAAGTCCGTAAAAGCATTGCTTTTAAAAACAAGGTCGGGCTGGATTACGCTTACTTCAACCAATTGGTGCCCTATCCCGGAACCGAGGTTGGGGAATGGGCGTCCAAACACGGACGAATTCTCGTGGATAATATAACCGACAGTTGCCATTTCGGTCAAAATTACGAGATATTGATGGAAACTCCTGAATTTCCAAAAGCCGATAGAGAGCGTGTTTTAATAATGCTTGAAATTGACCATAGAGATGGGCTGTTAAACTTCCAGGAGTTTAAAACATTCTTTGCTGATAAAAAGGCCTGTAAAGCGCTGGTGATCCGATCGGGACGCATGGATCCTTATGGCCAAATAAAATCGCTTTTGCCGAAAAATTCTTCTATTGATGTTCTCGTCTCAAAAGGAGTGAAACTGACTGATTCCAATATCAGCCATGTATTTGAGTACCCAAAACCAGGATTGATGCGATTAAGTGGCTTAGGTAAAAAATTAAAAAAGAATCTGTTAAAGACTTATGATGTGGTGTTTTATATCAACACGCTGCAAATTGCACTAAGCTTCGCAAATATTGCCACACTAGCCAGGAATTGTGGGAAAAAAGTATTTGAATACCAACCCGGGCAACAACTGCGTGAAATACAACATGGCAAATATCCGACAGCGAAGATCTATTCTCGCGCGTCATGATTACCAATTGCTTATATAGCATTCAATTAACCGAATTCCCGTAATAGACAATCCGCGCTTTTGTTCAGCCCTTGTCTCAGAGTAAATGATTTGGAACTGAAGCATCAGATAGTTGCCAGGATTCAACTGCCGCGCACCGACGGTCGTGCGCCCAAAGCACTCCATACCATTATAGGCGGCCCGGAAGGAAACCACTACTTCAGCGATGAATTCAACCATAGAGTGGGCGCCCTAGATTCCGAGGGCCGTCCGCTGTGGTCCATCGGCGGAAAGGGTTCGGACCTTGGGCGCTTTTGGTACCCGCGAGGGCTTTCAATTGGATGGGTCGAGCAGGGAAACAAATATGTCCAATGTCTGGCCGTTTGTGATTCCTGGAACCGTCGCGTTCAGTTTCTAAGCCTGGATGGCAATCCCATCCTCATTTGGGAGGGTAAAGATCTCTTCGGAGAAATTGCCGATGTACGATATCTTCCTTGTCTTGCCGATTCCCGGAATAATTGCGGTCACTGGCTGGTACTGGATCGTGGCAATCAGCAACTTTGTGTTTTTGACCAGAGCGGATACCAGCTCTTTAAAATTGGAAAATCCTGTCCTCCGGCTATTGAGGCCCGCTGGCGTACGCAAGACATACTTCCCACAAATATTCCCGATTTCGTTCATTCCATACTTGCCCAGAAAGGTTTTGATCCCCTTTTCTATCCCTTGCGCATCTTGGGATCCGATGCAAGGGCTATCTTCATCTGGGAACCTTTGTCGCGAAAGCTTAAACAAGTCATGTTTGGCAACCTCCTCCCCCTGTCTCTCAATCTCCCCGACGAGAGCGAATGGATCGCTTCCGATTGCGATGGATTTGTCAGCTGGAACGTAAGCCGCAGGCGCCTGCATCTTCATGATGCAACCGGTGAGATTTGGCATGAAACTTGCCTTGAAGGAACGCCGGTCGCATCAGAACTGCCTTCCAATGAAATCTGGCTTCAATCTGTTGACAATTTGATTCACTTACGCTGGCAAAGACCTCCCGGATGTGTAAGCGCAGATGTTTCATTCGCACCCCTGCTGCGTTCACTTCAGGCAAAGACTCCTGATTGGAGTATAGAGTCGCCCTCCATTACATTCCAGGAACTATCAGAGCTTTTGTCAAAGGTGATAACGCTTGGCGACAGCTTGCTGGCTATGACTTCGGGGAAAATATCCTCTTCGATTTTAATGCAACAGATCAGCACAGAAATGCAGAAATTGAACCAGGATTTGTCCAGGGTATTTCTGAAAATTGACAAGCTAATACCCACTTCCTTTGCTTGGCGTGCAATAGTTGGCGCTTATGCTTTAGCCAGCGGCTCATTGCCGCCGCAGATAGATTTTGCCGGCAGGATTTGGCAAGATCTATCGGATCTTGTTTCCCGCAACCTTGTGGATTTGCAGCATCGCCTGGATGATATCATCATAACCAGGACAGGCAGTCCCGAGACATATCAGGGATCCGTAGTTTCATTTGACGCCATGAATAGGGCATTCGAAAACCACGAATTGGAGTTGACCAAGATAATTAGAAGAATCCTGCCCTGGGGGACTATTCCTTTAACAAACTCACACGACAACTCAGATTCAACGGCAGTTTTAAACACACCCTGGTCATGCACGGATGTACACCTGTTGGAATTGCCTTGGGGAAGACTTGCCGCAGAACCTGTTAGCTGTTTTCGTGAAATAGAGCGAATCCCTCTGTCATTTAATGCCGCTGTCCATCCAGTGAAACCTTACGGATTAACAAAAAGTACAAATGGCAATATTTATGTGAGTTTATATGATGGAGGCCGCATTGCCTGCCTCAATGATCGGGGACACATGCAGGGGGTATTAGGCGGCGATCGTGATAGAGAATTGTGCCTGCAAAGCCCACTCGGCCTTGCAGCTGATGCGCAAGACCGCCTCTGGATCATCGAAATGGCGGCCAATCGGGTGAGTATATGGGATCCAACTAATAGATCAAGGGAAATACTGATGGACAGCGTCTGCATCCCGACCTCGCTTAACTCGCCGCACGGAATTACGCGCGCTCCCGACGGAGCGATGATGATTGCCGACACCGGCAATCATCGAATAGTTCGCATTCCAGACCAGGGCAAATGGGAGGTCCTTGGAGCGCAGGCCGAGTCTGGACCGGGGCAATTGCGCCATCCAGTAGGTTTCTGCCTTGACGAGAGGCATTCCTGCCTCTGGATTGTCGATCTCAGGAATCATAGAGTTAAGAAACTGATTTCCGGCGGGGAACAACCATTCTGCATTGGCGGCTGCGGTCTGCAAAAAGGCAACTTGCTCTGGCCCGAAAGCGCAGTGATGTACCCTGATGGAACCATGGCTGTTGCACAAGGCCGTCTTGCTCGTACATTGAAACTCTTCTCCCCGGAAGGAGAAGAAATGAGTTCCTTGCCTTTGGATTTCATGCCTGGCTGTATGCTTATCTCAAAGGACTTGCTCTTTATTACAGAGTTCGACGGCAGCAGCATTCGCATATTCGAACGGAGGTCCTGAAACTCATTACAACACTCCAATAAATGGCGAGTGAAGCGCCAAAAAGTAGGATTCGGTTCCAGAGCCCATCTGCTCAAAAGCCGGCGATTAACAATAGTGTCATGCGAATCAGGAATCGTTAGCTTCGAACAAAATACAGAGCTTTAGCGTATACAGATTATAAAATAGCACCATTCTTTATCGGATTGATCTTCACATTTTCCATAACCGTGCTACTTGTATTGCCCATCTGGATTTTAGCGCGGTAACTCCATAATTCTGCAAAAGATGTTCTCTCGCTTTTGCCGCTATTCTCTGCCGCTTATAGAGCAAACTGTCTGCTATCTGGCGCATAGCCTTAGATACCGATACTTCATCGGAAATGGCGCATTTCTGCCCAGGAGTATAAAACTGCGGCTCGCCAGTCCATGGCCTATCGGTTTCAATAAACTCTAATGGAAAAAATCCTCCGTCCGTCAGAAGATCGCGGTGGCCTCCCCAATAGTTTGAGCATACAGGGATGCCGCATAGTATAGCCTCGGCAACCGGTAATCCCAATCCTTCTGCTAATGAGGCCGATATGTAACAGTCGCTTTCAGCATAAAGCCTTTGTATGTCTTTTGTGGGAAACCATTCCGTTATTAATTTGATGTCCTTGCGCAACGGCGCCCATCGGGAATTAACGCCTGTTTTAATTATCAGCTCCGCCTCCCCTATTTTCGGAAAAGCCTTCACAAAGCCATACATTAAATAATGCACGCCCTTGCGGAAATGTGGCTCCCCTACAAACAGAAAACGAAAGGGTTTATGGCAATCATAGCTTGTCTTTTGCGGAAAATTTTCACGATCTAATGCGGGGGGCAAGTGCACGATGGGAACAGTCACTCCGCTATTTTTTAGCAACTCGCCGACATGGCGTGTCGTCACCCACAATTCATCATATTTATTTAAAAGCTCAACAGCTGAATCATATATCCGGCTAAATTCATAAGCCGGAAGTCCGATATTTTTTGATTCAGGAATTACCTGAAAGTCTTTGCCGATTGCAACATTGTGAAAGAACACCGCTGATTTACCTGCGAACTCCTTCGCCAACGTCAACCGTTCTTTAGGCGTTGAGGGAACGCTGCGTTCGATCACTGTCACACCGGCTTCCACAAAGTTCTTCAGGAAGAAATTCCCTATAACCTTAAAGCTTGGCTGTGGAGTGTTGGATAGAATAACGGCAATAGCCATAAATATATTATCTGAAGTCGACTGCCGAAGATTTTACCGCGTATTGGAAGGAGAAAGGGAAATAGGCATACTTTCAGCTTCAACATCTGCCGGAGATATTCGAGCAATCGTTTGATTGATCCCCTTGGTTCCGGATTCCATACAACCATCGAGGCGGATAATATTTATCCCTTTATCGGAAAGGTTGCCGAGGTTCTGGGAAATTTCCTGGGTTCTCAGTGAATCGGCGATTACGACTGCATCCGGAGCGATAAATCGAATTTGAGTGGGGCTAAGAACTTCTCTTCCACAAAAGTCGCTGCCGATAACCGCCGGGTTGTCGTCGCAGATTCCAAGAATGCGCGCCCCTGCCAACTCGAGAGCATGGAAGGCTACCTGCGCTAAATTCCCGCTGCCGTATAAAACGACGCGCTGCAGATCCGTCTTAGCCTGGCTAAGGATGCGATCCCGGATCAGCTCCTTGGCCATCACGAACATCTGGACCATCTCATTGATCATTTCGAGTTGAAGGTTTTGGAGATATTGAGTTCCTGATTGAGTCAAATGATAGGTCACGCTTTTTGTGGTTTTACGATGGTATTCCAGCCAATTGCCGGCGCACAATTCCTTCATGTAATTGTTCACCATCGCTACCGAAAGCAAACAGTGACCGGCAATCTCCGCCTGTGTTATATGCGCGTTCAACGACACTTCTTTCAGTATGTTCATCTGATTCATCTTGGGAGATTGTTGGAAAAGGCTTTGGAGCTCTTTTATCTGTATCATTGTTCACTCATTCAATGGTTCGTGACGCTCGGGATTGAGCAAGGGTACGAACTTCAAACCATCTCATCGTCGAAAGTGCTTGTACGCTTTAGGTTACTTTGATTTTCCAGCCGGTTGGAAGTCTTGAGGATGCTTGTGTTTTCATTCAGTAGCTGGACTTTGAGGGCTATACTTTACATGCGCCGGCCAGGAGGGTCTGAAATTGAGGCGGTTCTTCTTCGCATGCCACAATGCTGATTTCAACCTTTTTAAATCCGGCGTCTTCCAACCAGCGATTCAAATCGCTTTCTGCAAATCCCAGCCAGCGATCGCCGTAGGTTTCATGCGCCTTTTTAAATTTATGTTCCAATAAATCCAGAATTAGGATCTGGCCGGGAGAGCGAAGCAGCCGATGCGCGGCGCAAATTGCGGCGGCCGGATTTTCTGCGTGATGCAGCGCCTGGCTGAGGATGGCCAGATCTACACTTCCCGGTTCAATGGGCGGATTTTGCAGATCGCCCAAGCGGAATTCCAAATTCTTCAAACGGTTCTTCCTGGCCTTGGCCGCCCCAAAAGCGACGATCTTTTCAGAATTGTCCACCGCAATGACTTTTTTACAGCGCCGCGCCAGCAGTTCACTCAACAATCCTTCACCCGAACCAAGGTCGGCGACCACCAGAGGAGGGAGGATGCGCAAAAGCAACTGCCCGAACCCCTGCCAGGATCGGCCGGGTCCATAAACCCTATCGAAACGGCCTGCAACCTGATCGAAATACGCCTGAGCCTGTTCCTTCCTTCGATTCACGATGCGCTTCATATTGATCTGATCGGCCGCAAAGTTCGGCAACTCCTGCGCGCCTCGGAGCGCCAGTCCCAATAATTCGTAATCCTTTTCCAGATCCGGATTCAACTTATAAAAGGCTCGTTTGCCCTCCCGCCGCGATTGCAACAGTCCTGAGCCAAGCAGCAAACCCAGGTGAGTAGAAATCCTCGACTGTCCCATGCGCGTAATTTCCTGAAGCTCGTAGACGGAAAGCTCCCCCTTCTCCAGCAACGCCACAATGCGTAGTCGCGTCGCATCCGAAAGCGCTTTAAATCCTTTCAGTATTTCAGACACTTGGCCGCTCCCCTTGCTCAGTAGAAAAATCATTTGACTCGATCGATACATATTTTATATCATCATATCCTGATATGTCGATATATTAGTTTTTATAGATTTCGAATGCTGTGGACCCCAGAACCTGTTTACAGGAGAAAAGGAAATGAAATGCCGGTAAATGATGTTTCCAATAAGAACCAGAATGATTTCTATGTGAGCGATCTCAGTCTCGCCGATTGGGGCCGCAAAGAAATGTCCATAGCCGAGAAGGAAATGCCCGGCCTTATGGCTGTACGTGCAAACTACGGTCCTAAAAAGCCTTTGAAAGGCGTTCGTGTTTCCGGCTCCTTGCACATGACGATCGAGACCGCGGTTCTCATTGAAACTCTTGTGGAACTCGGAGCATCCGTGCGCTGGGCCAGCTGCAATATTTTCAGCACGCAGGATCAGGCCGCTGCGGCTATCGCGAAAACCGGCGTCCCGGTTTTCGCTTTTAAAGGCGAGACGCTTGAAAAATATTGGGAATTTACACTAGCCGCTCTGACTTATCCGAGTGATAGAGGGCTGCAAGGTCCTCAGCTTGTGGTAGACGACGGCGGCGATGCGACGCTTCTCCTTCACAAAGGCTATGAAATGGAACAGGGGAGCGCCTGGACAACCTCGCCGAGCGACAGCCACGAAGAGCAGGTTATTAAAGATCTTCTTAAAAAATGCGCACAAGAAAGGCCCGGCTGGTTTGGAAAAATTGTAAAGGATTGGAAAGGCGTCAGCGAAGAGACCACGACCGGGGTGCATCGCCTCTATCAAATGCTCGAAGCGGGAAATCTTCTCGTCCCTGCAATCAACGTAAACGATTCGGTTACCAAATCAAAGTTTGACAATCTTTATGGCTGCCGCGAATCATTAGCCGACGGGCTCAAGCGCGCGTTGGGCGTCATGATCGCGGGCAAAACGGCGGTTGTTTGCGGCTACGGCGATGTCGGCAAGGGTTGCGCCCATTCTCTGCGGGGCTTCGGCGCCCGCGTCATCATAACGGAAATCGATCCCATCAACGCCCTTCAGGCGGCGATGGAAGGATTTGAGGTTGTGCGCCTCGACGAAACGCTGGGAGAAGGGGACATCTACGTTACCGCCACCGGCAATTGCGATGTTATCGCTCTGGATCACATGCTCAAAATGAAAGACCAGGCGATCGTATGCAATATCGGTCACTTCGATAACGAAATACAGGTGGACCGGCTGAACCAGGCTCCTGGCGTGCAAAAGGTCAATATCAAACCTCAAGTCGACCGTTATGATCTGCCGGGCGGCCGCAGCATCTATCTTTTAGCCGAAGGCCGTCTCGTCAATCTCGGCTGCGCCGAAGGTCACCCGAGTTTCGTCATGTCCAATTCGTTCACCAATCAATGCCTTGCTCAAATAGATTTGTGGACGCACCGCTCCGAATACCAACCGGGCGTCTATCGCCTTTCGAAGAAGCTCGACGAAGAGGTGGCGCGTCTGCACTTAGCCAGGATCGGAGTCCAATTGACCACCCTGACTCAAAAACAGGCGGACTATATCGGCGTTCCCATCGAAGGCCCCTATAAAGCGGATCACTATCGATATTGATTAAAAACGCCACGGAATTCACAGATTTATATATTCTATTCCGTGGCGTTTTTTTATTTTTATCCTGCGGTTTGCGCCGGCTCCGGCTGCTTTTTCAGCGAAGGATGCACAGGCGGTTTTGCGAATATAATACAAATCAAAGCCACGGCCAACAATACAATCGAAAGCTGGAATGCGGGCATATAGGAGCCCATTTTATGCCGAATCTCGCTGGCAACAGGCGCTCCAAAGCTGCTGATGATTGTATTGAAGGGCATCGTATAACCCATAATCTTGGGAAACTCGGATACGCCGAAATAGTTTGGGAAAATATTTCCCATCGCGATGGATTGGATGCCAAAGCCTATTCCAAGGATTATGCAGTAGGCCAGAACCACAGGCATGGATCCGGCAAAAAGAATTGTGATGTAACCGGCTATTGCAAATACCATGGAACCGATCGCCAGCGAATGCATGCTGAACCGGAGTCCGAGAAAACCTATTCCCAGAGAACTAACAGCCATAACGGCGGATAGAAGACCCGCCGCCAACGATGCATCCTTGAATGAAATGCCGACATCACGCAAGAAATCTATTTGGTTGGGCATGAGCCCATTCATTGTAAAAAACATCAAAGTGCCGTAAATAACTAAAAGCCAGAGCGCCGGAGTTCGCAAAGCTTCCTTCGCGGTAAAATCGACAGGCGTCGTATAGGGTCTTTTTTTCGGCGCTTTTCCTGCCTTCATTTCTTCTGCTCTCCATGAAGGCCGTCCGTCCGGAACCTGACCTAAATCTGCGGGCTTATTTTTTAATAATAGCCCGGGCAGAAGAACGCAGCAGACGAATACAACGGCGGCGACAATCCTGCATGTGGGTCTCCACCCATAGGTGGTTATCATCGTCATCAAGAGCGGACTGAAAATAAGGCCGGATAAACCCATGGAAGCCATGGTCACGGATAGCGCAATCGATCTTTTGACTACAAACCAGTTATTGATGATGGTCATCATAGCCAGCATGCCGCCAACGCTCATTCCCATTCCGAGAATTACACCGTATTCAAGATACAGGTGCCAGATTTTTGTTTGATAGGAGAGCAAGAACAGACCCATCACAGAAAAAACATTGCCGATAACAATTGCGCGTTTGGCCCCCCACTTCATTATGTAAATTCCAACTATAGGAGCGGAGAGGCCCATCAATATCAAGGAGACCGTTTGGGCTCCCGTAATTTCCGGCCGGGTCCAGGAGGTGAACTCCTTAAGCCAGAAAGGTTGAAATTGTCCAAAGGCCATCATCAGCAGCATCACGGCTATATAGAAAAAAAACATGACTGCCAGGTTGACCCAACCGTAGAATCCTTCTTTGCCCATTATTTTTAGAGCCATGCTTCATTCTCCTGTAACGATGGAACCGGCAATTGTGATGTTAGCGGCCTGTTATGAAGCCTTGAGCGGCGGGTCTGGACATGCGCGCCCATCCAAACTGCTGGACTCCAACCTAACATGCCGTAATGTAGCCTTAGGCTATAGGACCTGGAGGTTGGGACACAACAATAAAATAATTGCGGCACAGGCTTGGAGTAGAATAATTTCTCATCAAGCGGTAAACAAAACTATTGTCCATTCGGAGCTGGAAATTTTATGAATAGAAAAACACGCCTGATTCTCTTCTTCTGTTTTATTGCACTTCTCTTGCCGGTGATTGCCGTTGCGCAACAAGTCTCGATGACGATTCTTCACACCAATGACACCCATGGCCATCTATTGCCTTTCAGCTATCCCGCCATGGCGTCTGTAAAATCCGAATTTGCCGATCTGAATCGGCGGAAAGATATCGGTGGAATTGCACGCCGGGCTACGATTGTCAACCGTCTGCGCAAGGAACTCAACCGGACGGGCGTGACGGTTTGGCTGGTGGATGCCGGCGACATAACCGATGGCACGCCCTTTTCCACGGTTTATCATGGAGAAGCCGATGTTGCGGCCATGAATGCTCTTTCCTATGATTTCAGCGTTCTCGGCAACCATGAATTCAACTCTTCCCTTGCTCAGCTGAAAAAACTTCTCGCTCTTTTTCGCTATCCCGTCCTGTGCGCCAATGTTATGGAATCCTCGGGACCTCCCTTGACCAAAGATTCCGAGATAAAGCAAGTGGGGCCTCTGCGCATCGGCGTTTTCGGGCTCGTGACGCGGGATGCGGCGGCGTATCCTGCCGCCAAAGAAAGCCTGATTATTGCCAACGAAATGGACGCCTCGCGACGCATGACGGCCGAGCTTCGTAAAAAAGCCGATATCGTAATCGCCCTTTCCCATTCCGGAGAGAAGATGGATGAGCAGATCGCCGCCGGCGTTCCGGGGATTGATATCATCGTTGGCGGTCATTCGCATTCCCGTCTTCCTTCCGGCAAGTTGGTCTGGCATTCGGATCAACTCAAAGCGGAGGAGGTGGATGGAACCATCATTGTCCAGGCTCATCAATGGGGAGGAGAACTTGGCAGACTGGATTTATTGTTCGAAAAACATGCTGACGGAACATGGCGCGTCGCCCGTTATCGCGCTCGCCTTATCCCGGTGACGCCGGATATTCCCGAAGATCCTGCTATAGCGGCGATTGTGGCGCGCTACTGGGAACCCATTCAAGCGCGCTATGGCGAAATCATCGGTCAGGCTGCAGGAGATTTCGTCGCCCGAGGCGATGACCTGGCGCACTACAACCTTGTAGCCGATGCAATCCGGCAAATCTATAAAACCGATATCGAATTCGAAAACATGGGAGGCATTCGCACGGAGCTTTCGGAGGGCAAAATCGCCTATGCGGACGTGGTGGACATGGACCCGTTTAACAACACTGTTGTCACTTTCAAAATCGCCGGGCGCAACCTGAAGGAACTCCTGACGAAAACCCAGCCGGCTGTTTCCGGCATACGATACAAAATTGAAAACGGTAAATTAGTAAATGCCATGGTCCAGGGGCAGCCGATAAAAAACAACCGCATTTACACCGGCGCAACCAACTCCTATTTTGCCGCTATGTTCATGAAGGGGATTTCAGTCAAAGACACCGGGAAACCGCGGATTGAAATCATTAAAAGCTATATTCGCAAGCAAGGGATTGTGAAGCCCGTCTATGACGGCCGCCGAGTAATTTTCCCGTAAATAAATTCAGCCGCTGACATACCCCGGCTTTATATATATTTTTTCAGCGGCTGTCAGCGGCTTAATATTTTTTCTTGTTATTGTTTCATATCCATATGACGCGATGTTTATGGTTATGACAGGTTCTCGGTCATGTTCATCAGCGCAGCGTCCGAATCCAGGCAACCATTTCCCCGGCAAAGAACAGGACGCCGAAACGGGACTCGATTACTTCGGGGCAAGGTACTACTCAGGAGCGCAAGGAAGGTTCACAATACCAGATCCAATGGTGCATCCAAGCCAATCAAAAGATTCTTTCCAGGCTTTTATAGGCGATCCAAGCAGCAGGAAGCTATTGGGAATTACACAATAACTGTGGGTAAATAGTCTCAGAAGGTAAAATGGGTGCCTGTCACGAATTTCATCACAAAGCTTGGTTGGCGCCCTGTTTTAAGCCCCATATCCGCATGTTCGCACAGGAACCCGGCGGTATAAAGAAATATTCGGACATCCGCGGGGCGGGCCTATTCTCGAAGAAGCGACTCCGGCGTTAACGATATGCCGTGCCGAAGGTATTGCGAGAGACTCCGCCCGGTCCATTCCTGACCAAAACATTTTCTGGAACAATGGCACTGTGCACTGTTGCAGGGGTCGCTGGATCCGGCCAAATGGATACGGGAATCTTTCGCACAAAGTAGGTGGGCTTCAATAAAGGGTCTTGCCTTATCTGTAGCTTTTATGCTACACTTTTCAGTGGACAATTACCCCTACACGATATCCTATTATCTGACAGAGAGTGGCGGGAAACCGTTCAAGGAATGGTTGGATGAACTCAAGGACATCGTTGCACGGCAGAAGATTCGCATCCGGCTCGATAGGGTCCGTCTTGGCAATCTCGGCAAAAATCGTTCCGTGGGAAAGGGGGTCTATGAATTGAAGATCCATTATGGACCGGGATATCGGGTGTATTACGGTCTGGAGAGGAAAGCAGTCGTTCTGCTTTTACTAGGTGGGGATAAATCATCCCAGGAGAAAGACATAACACAATCGAAGCTGTATTGGCAGGACTACAAGAGGAGAAGCAGCAATGAATAGGAACATCAGCACCTATCAGGAGGACCTTATTGAATCTCTTAAGGATCCACGGGAAGCGGCCGCGTACTTGAATGCTGCAATGGAAGAAGGTGATCGTGAGCTGTTCCTTCTTGCATTGCGGAATTTGGCAGAGGCTCACGGGGGAATGACTGCGCTTTCCCGGAAATCCAAGTTGAATCGGGAAAGCCTGTACAGAATGCTGTCCAAGAAGGGCAACCCGGAAATCAGAAGCATTGTAACCTTGCTGCATGCCATGGGATTGAGACTATCCGTTGAGCCTCAAACGAGAAGGGCAAAGTCGTCAAAGGTGAGGGCGGTAGCGTAGGAAACGCCGGCCTGGCGTCTCGCATCGTCTATGCTTGGGCGCCGCGTGGATCCGGAGGCCCCGAAATGGAATACGGGAATGCGGGAACCGGCTACCCAATTCCTGAATTATGGCTATGACTGAACACTTATTGCTATGATTGATTCCAGATCAAGTTCATCAGCGCAGCGTTCAAATTCAAGCCACCAGTTCACCGGCAAAGAACGGGATGATGACTATAAAGACCTCCAGGCAGAACAGAATGGGCGCCCTTGGACAGGGAATATATATGCCGGTTGGAAGATTTCCTTCCGGGTCTATTACATGTGGAGATGGAGGAATAATCTGTGGGTATGTGGAATACTGGTAGGCCGGGCTACAGGAAACTGGTCTAATTTGGGCAGTGGCTGGTTTTGCGAGAGCGGGAAGTATTTTGGGTTCAAGCTCTATAGTGTTTGTTTGATCCGAACTTCTTCGCCCGGTTGTTGATCATGAATTCAGGTTTATCTGATCGTGGGAGAATGGCACAATACTTTTGGAGGCTAAGAAAATGCAAGCAACGGAGCCGATCACGGCGACAGCCATCGAGACAACACCGGAAGGGCTGGGATTGCTGGTTGGCAACCGAAAGGTTCGGATTCCCTGGGAAAAATGCTCGAAGAGGCTAGCCGCTGCTACCAATCAGGAGCGGTTCAATGCAGATCTGTCCCCGGGCGGATATGGTATTCACTGGCCTTTGATTGATGAAGATCTGTCGGTTAATGGCCTTTTGAAAGATCAGGAATAAGAATCAAAGTCGCCTTCCTGCCGGCATTATTACCACGTTCCAGAATTATTTTATCTTTAGTTGCCAGGCGGCTAAAGATAAAAACCTATGACTACCGCGGCGCAGTTAAGCGAAAACTCGCATCAGGGGTTCGACGGAATAAATGCGGCCATGTGCCTGGAGTCGATGATGTCTCAAAGGAGAAGCATGCATCGGGATCGGAATCGGCGTCGCCATCGCTATCGAAAATCGATCCTTTCGAACGCCGATTGCGATTCCCGACCCCGACCCCGATGATTATCGAGATAAGTTAACGCCTTTATTTCCTGATGCGGACGTCGACTGCTTTGACGCCATCGCTGTATGCGAAGACAGGATTCATATCCATTTCAAGAATTTCCGGCAGATCGATGGACATCTGGGAAATAGAAATGAGCAGGCGTTCTATCGCAGATATTTCCGCAGCAGTGCGACCGCGAACGCCCGCAAGCACCGGGAATGAGCGAATTCCTTTGACCATGCGCGCAGCATCCTGGCTCGAAAGAGGAGCGAGACGGAAAGTAACATCCTTCAGCGTCTCGACATAAATTCCACCCAACCCAAACATAAGGACCGGACCGACTCCCTCTTCCCGCTTCATCCCGATTATAACTTCCGTTCCGGGAACGCATTGTTCCTGAACTACAAAATTGGCGCCGGGAAACCGCTTGGACATTGCGGCGAGCGCTTGCTTGAGCGCCGCTTCATCCGCAATATTCATCACCACGCCGCCGGCGTCGCTTTTATGAACGACATCCGCGCTGTCTACCTTCAAAACGACCGGATAAGAAACCTTCGGCGTCTTGGCGTTTGAAACCGGCAAGGTGCGGGCGACAGGAATATCATAGGCGGCAAGCAATTCAAACGCGGCCGCCTGGGAGATAAATCCGCTTGGGCATCCGTCCAGAATTTCTTGGGCTCGAGCTTTATTTCCCTTCACTTGCGCCGGGACTTCCGACATTCTTTTTCGCATTTCATCGTATCGCGCCATGGCCGCCAAAACACGCGACGCCGCTTCCGGGTAATCAAAGACCGGGATGCCTGCATCTTTGATGGTCTGCACCGTGCCCGCCCAATTCTCGTTGGTCATCACTACGGCAATGATCGGCTTCTTCAGCTTCGGCGCAATTTCGGCGATACGACGGGCAATAGCTTCGCAATCGACGAAGAACGGAGTCACCATGGTCAACAGTATGGAGTCGACGCCAGGGTCCTCGTCCAGGCAAGTAAGCGTCAAGGCGAAATGATCGGCTGTAGCAGTGGCGGCGATATCGACAGGGTTTTCGACATAAGTCTCCGCGTACAATCCGGCGCGCAGTTTTTCCTTGGTTGCTTCCGTGAATTTAGCCAAGGACAGCCCGTGGCTGACGCATTCGTCGACAGCGATAATGCCGGGGCCGCCTGCATTGGCGATAATGGCCACTCTCGGTCCGCCGGGAACAGGCTGTTTGGCGAACGCATATCCCGCGGAAACCATTTCTTCGACAGTCTGAAAACGTAACACTCCCGCGCATTCAAAAATGGCATCGGTAAGGGAATCCTGCTGCATCATGGATCCGGTATGGGAGCTGACTGCTTTCGCAGCGGCGGCGGTGCGTCCGGTTCGAATCGCCAATATGGATTTATCTTTCGTAATGCGACGGCAGCGCTCGATAAATCCAGGCGTATCTTTCATACTCTCGATGTGCATCATGATCGTGTGCGTTTCCGCATCTTCGCCCAGATAATCCAGTATGTTGTTGGTATTCACATCGGACGCATTGCCGTGGGAAGCATAGATGCGAAAGCCCGAACCCATCTTGCGAAGGTTCAGGTTTATCATTTCAGCCACTCCTCCGCTCTGGGCAAGGATGGAAGCATTGCCTTTCCCCAAAGGGGTGAAGGTGAAGTTGGCGTAGACCGAAACATCCGGATCCGAATTCATGATTCCCTGGGAATTTGGACCGTAGACCCGTACCCCGTATTTCCTGGCGTTCTCAAGGAGAGCGTCTTCCAGCTTGGCCCCTTCGGCGCCCATTTCACGGAATCCTGCAGTATGAATAATGACAAATTTGACTCCATGTTTTCCGCAATCTTCCACCATTTGGGGAACCAGCGTACTCTTCACCGCAATGCAGACGATATCCACCGGTTTAGGACATTCGAGAATGCTTGAGTAGGCCTTGAGTCCAAGAATCTCCGATTCTTTTGGATTGATAGGATATATTCCGCCTTTAAAACCGTAATCGACAAGATTCTTTACGACACGGTTGCCTATGGAAAATTTATTGTTGGAAGCGCCCATGACAGCGACGCCGCGGGGTCGAAACAGTGAGCTTAACATCGGATTATCTCCTATAAATGCCAAAAGGCAGATGCGGCGTTTCGCCGCGTGTAATGTTCATTCATAAAAGGCAGATGCAGCGGGACGCCGCGTCTACATAGGTTCCTCGGCTGCCAGCAAGGCTGCTCCAAAGGCGCCTGCCAGCTGTGCGTTGGGCAATATCTGGACTGGATGGTCCACTAGACGGGAAAGCATCTCCGCCAACATAGGAATGTGCGCAACCACTCCGCCGCTGACCACCACTTCGCCCGAAAGAGGATCCATTTCGATAATGCGTTTTACTACCGACTCCACAAGGCCGGCCACAATATCGGGCATTTTCTCGCCGGCTCGCAGATGAGCTAAAATCTCAGTTTTGGTAAAAACAGTGCAAAAACTTCCCATATGCACAACATGAGAAGCCTGTCTTGCAAGAGAATCGATCTGCCCCACCGGGACATCCATGCGTTGCGCGACTTCTTCCAGGAAAGCTCCCGTGCCGGCCGCGCATTTTCGATTCATCTTGAAGCTGTCGCGCTGCCCCCGGGCGTTAATATGAATAATTTTATTATCCTGCCCGCCCACATCCACCACGACGATCTGCCGCGGAAAATAGTGATAGGCGGCTCGAGCATGGCAGGCAATTTCGGTGCGCGTGGAATGCGCGAAATCCACGTTATGCCTGCCGTAGCCCGTTGAAATAAATCGCGTGACATCGGAATAGCTCAATCCGCAAGAAGCGAGAGCCGCATCCATCGCCTCACGCGCGCAGCCTTCAAAATCAATGCCGGTCTTGCGCACATTGGAGGCTAGAATCTCCCGTCCGGCGTTTATCAGCGCAACTTTAGTCGCCGACGCTCCTACATCAACTCCGCCAAAAACTAAGTTCACCGGCTCTTATTCTCCGCAAGTTGTTCGATGTAAGCTTCAATATTGGTGCGAGCCTGCTCTTCCGAATAGCAGCGCAAGTCATTCAGGTCCCCGTGAATCGTGAGCGTCGGCATGTTGTATTTCTTTGCCAGGCGTTCCGGCAAGCCATATCGGTTATTGGAATTGTTGGGGCATGTTTTCGCATCATGGAAGATCATGCCTTCGATCTTGTACAGTTCGATTTGGTTTTCAAAATACTGTTCTTTATAAGCCTCATCTCTGACAATAAACAATTCCGTATAGGCCCGAGCCATGCTTCCAAAAGGATCGGTTGGGTCCAGCGCTGAGAAGACCCAGCTGCTGCAGTAGGTTGAAGCAAGAACGCACGCGCTGAGCTCGGCGAATTGGGTGGAAAGTTCGCGCAATTTGCCCCACACCGGCATCCCATCCCAATATATATTTTTCTCCATCAATCGCGGCGACCTTGTCTTTGACGCGTTGTTTTAACTCGGTCAGCAGGAGTTTATAAAAATCGACAGCCCTCTGCTCGCCGCGCAAGATCACCGCCGGTCCCATCTGGATAGCGCCATCGAAGAAGGTCAGCGGGGAGGGAACGTTGGAAGCTATTTGAAGAACTTCCTTCCATAGATCGGTGCATTGGCGCGACAGATCAACGACACGTTTGAGTTCGTCGTAATCGAGTTTCTTTCCCGAAACCTCTTCCAAAGTCGGAATCATCGCTTGGATCTGGGAAGAAATGGAATCGATATGCGCTTGAGTCAGATCGCCAATGCTCCGATGCGTTTGAACGCCAATGCAAGGAACTTTGAATTCCCGCGCATAAAATTCAAACCAATCCTGTACGTCGCGGCATTGATTGGTATTGAATACAAGAATATCCGGTCTCGGCGGTCCTGCGATACCCGGATAGGCTTTGCTGATGGGGCTCTGGCCTTTAAGATAGGACCCAATGTCGCTGGTCAGATAGGAACAAATGTCGGGCGAGTAGCCTATGGCGTTGGCGACAGGAATAAGATCTGTCGCCATGCGGCTTGCTCCCAGCATAGCGCCATGATTTTCGGGAAAGAAGACCAGAAATCCGGCCGCGCGCAAAAGCTCGGCGGGGCCGACGCTTGTGCACCAAGCGATTTTTTTGCTTTTTGTTTTGGCGGCTTCATCCAATTCGCGGAAATGAGCCTCCATGATTTCTTTCATTTTGCCTGTCGCTTGGATCTTTTTAAATACTACTGGATTACGCTGTTCTGTTTTCACATCCGACTCCTGTTCCAAAAAAAAGCCACGGATTTCACGGATTACACGGATAATAAACACTCTAATATATCAGTGACATTTTTGAAATCCGCGGCGTTTTTAAAAATTCGTTGGTCTTATTCATTTTCGTACATCAACAAGTGCGCCACTTACCCATGGGCGCTTTGTCGGCGAATCTCAAGGTTCCGCATTTCCAATGCATCAATAAGGTAGGCCATCGTGCGATGCATGGGCGCCGATATTCCTTTCTGTTCTCCATAGTCCGCAATCCGACGAATAAGAAACCGGTTTTCAGTCCTGCGCCCATTTTCCAGGTCCACAAGCATGGAAGGCCGGTGAGGCCCTGCACGCTCATTGAATTCCATTACAGTTTCAAAAAAATCCCGACCGTATCCAAATCCATGCGCGGCAGCGACCGCAATGGCTTCTTTGAGCAGAAGGCCGACCAATTGAGCCGTCGAGGGATATTTCATCATTTCCTGCATGTTCATGCCGGTGACGGCCGCAATAGCCATGGTGCAGGTATTTAAAAGCGTTTTCCTCCAAACGAACTTTTGAATTTCGGCGGTCGCCTCAATTGCAAGCCCTGCTGCGGTCACGAAAATTGCTGCTTCTTTGCAGCGCTCAGCGCTCCTTTCATCCAGCCAGCCCATATAATTGGGAGGGTTGAAGAAAGTTTCGCGAATTTCACCAGGCCCGGTCAGAACGCCGCCGTAACTGATCACGGCGCGCAAAACACGATCGCGCGTCAGGCGCTCGACAATTATCTGTTCGGTGTCTATGCCATTCTGCGCCGAGATAAATATCGCGCCCGATTGCTTCAAGCCTGCTCCCAGTTCGTCCAGCACATTATCAAGATCACAGGCTTTAGTACAGATGAAAACAAACTCCGGAGCGACGTCATCCAAATCACGAATAGAAGCTGCCAGATGCGCCGGCCGCGCCCATAGCTCTTCGTTTCCGGTGATGCGCAGCCCATTGGAACGAATGCATTCACGGTGCTCTTTCCACGCCTCTACCAGGGTCACGGAATGACCGGCTAAGCATAAGTGGGCGCTTAAGATCCCGCCTACGGGTCCCGCCCCTATTACAGCTATTTTTCTTGGTTTTATTGCCATCCTGCTCATTCACTCCATTCGCTATCGAGAAACGCCTATACGGCAACGGTTCTTCCATCCTTTCCAGTATATGGTTATGGACGGAGTTGCAGGCGATCCTCGGACAGGCCAATAAATATTGGGGAGCGCAGCGGAGGCTGTCAAGGGAAATATCCATCAGTAGCGGCTGGCGAAAGCCCAAAGTATCAGGGGTGCGCGGCAATTATGGAGGCTCCTGTCAAAATGCCGCCATTCCTCCGGATATAGGTTATAATTGAGACTATTGAGAAAGGCAGGGTGCTATGAATTATTATCTGAATTACAGTGGCGGTAGAATTGATTTTTCTCTGCCTTCCGGATGGAATGTTCTCAGTTCCAAGGATTGCGCGAAAGCGCCTGTCGTCGAAGATGTCGCCGGGGAGATTGAGCGCGCGCTCGACAATCCTATCGGAACTCCCCCACTGGAAAAGCTTGCCCGCCCCGGTATGAAAGCGGCGGTGCTCTTTGACGACATTCAGCGGGCCACGCCGTCGGCAATTGCCCTTCCCATTATCCTGAACAGACTCAATCGGGCTGGAATTTCAGACGAGCGTATCACGGCCATTTGCGCCAGAGGAACCCATCCTTCACTAACGCCGGAACAACTCGAAAAGAAAGCGGGCCAAGAGACGCTTCAACGCCTGCATGGACGCGTTCACATGCACGACGCACAATCGAGTGAAAATGTACTGATCGGCAGGACGCGTCGTGGCACGCCGGTCGAAATCAATAGATATGTCGCCGAGGCGGATATCGTCATCGGAGTCGGCACCTGCATACCTCATCCCTATGCCGGATTCGGAGGAGGATGCAAAATCTTCATGCCCGGGGTCTGTTCTTATCGCACTATCGGAGAGCACCACTACACCTGGCT
The DNA here is from genome assembly GCA_964441405.1 of uncultured Acidobacteriota bacterium. Classification (GTDB taxonomy): domain Bacteria; phylum Acidobacteriota; class UBA6911; order UBA6911; family UBA6911; genus UBA6911. The sequence continues at coordinate 38,386 of CAYTYP010000004.1, read as the reverse complement.
GCGCAATAAAGAGTGTAAAATCAATGTATTGGAAGGAAATCCTTACTACGACGAGACGGTCGAAATGGCTCGCCTGGGAGGCCTTTCTTTCAAACTGGACTTCTTGTTGAATGAAACAGCCCAGGTTATCGGCGCTTTTGCCGGAGACCCGGTCGAGGAACACCGGAAAGCGGCGGATCACGCCGCTTCTTTATTCATGGTAACGCTGCCTAAAGAAGCGGATGTAGTAATCACTTCCGCCGCCCCACTTGAAATCGGAGTGCAGGCGACCAAATCGCTGCTGAACGCTAGAATGGCGGTAAAGACTGGAGGCACAATCATTTGGGCGGCGGCTCAAAAACAGGCCGGGCCGCTTATGTCTCTCATCGAGCAGATGGCGGCGGCAAAAAGCGCGAACGAATATCATCAAAGGCTGTTGCGTGGGGACATTCCGGACAGCATCAAACCCCATGGCATCTCTTTTTTCATGCTCGGCGTTCCCTTCATGGAGCTGTCGGAAAAATATAACGTGATCCACATGACGGAAGGATTGACCAGAGAACAGGTAAAGATGATGAATTTCGCGTATGCTGCCAATATTGAGGACGCAATTCAGCAGGCATACAAGATCTCCCCCAAAGCCGACGTTACAATTCTTCCTTCCGGCGGCATGATCATCCCGTCGGTGATTTAAAAACTTTTAGACACGAAAGGCGCGAAATAAATATTTCGTGTCTTTCGTGTCTTTCGTGGTTAATGTCTTTTACTTGATAAAACGCCGGGCGGCCCGGATCTTCTTCCAGTTTTTTATCTCAGGGAGCAACCACCAGCAATCCAGGGATGCAATCAAAATGAGCGTCATAGGATAAGAGCCGTGACCCGGTTTCCAGCGCCACTGCTGCGATCCAAATGTCGTTCGTTGGAATCGGCGTCCCCTGTTTGCGAAGCGCCTTTACAAGGATTCCATAGCGATCGGCAATGGCCGCATCAATATTAACGACACGGACTCCAGGCAACTCAAGGAAATCAGCAAGCTCGCGACGGTTCTCTTTCTCATGCCTGCCCAGACAAAAACCTGCGAATAGTTCGCCAAGCATGATGCAGGAAAGATACACCGCATCAGCCTCATCCACACATTTCACCAGTTCCGGATGCTGCAGCGCCAGTCGGGAATAACCGCTGGTATCAAGACTGATTTTCATTTGCGCCACATCTCCTCGTCAATGACCTCGAAGGCTTTTGTATTTCGCTGAAAATCCTCGTATTCCCCGGCGCTCCAGGTCCGAAACACCTTGGCCACATCACGGCGCTTGGATGAATTTTTATCTTCAGACATAACCCCTGTGGCTTTGGCAAGGAGTTCCAGTATTGTCTTGTTGAGACTTTTGTCGGATTCTTGAGCGAGCCGTCGAAGAGATTTTTCAACAGGAACAGGCATGCCTCGAATGGTAAACGTATTCATTGATGCCTCCATATTGAATGCATTAGTGACATCACCAGTATGCCATTGCCCGCTGCATTTTTCAATGTATTGAAATTTGCGCCCGGCAAGGAACGATGTTAGGAGGCCAGAGCGTCAAGCGGTCGAACGGAGTCGCCGAGCTTGACGACCCAGGGCGTAGTGCTGCGTTCGGCGGTAACGAGCGGTGCGCCTAAGGAAACCGCCAGCTCGATGTACACGGCATCGTAGGCGGTTGCCTGGAAGTCCAGCGCACAGCGTAAAATAGCCAAGCGTTCCGGTTCAGCTTGTTTTAGAGGCGCATCAAGATGCAGCTCATAGATCTCCTGCGCAAGTTTTAGTTCGATCTCATTACGACGAACATAAGTGCGCAGGACATTGCAGAACTCCCAGTAGTGGAGAGACGGAACGATGAAGCTCACTTCCCCGCGAAGCATGCGTCGCTGCCATCTGCGCGCCGCGGCAGACAGATCCTCCGGAAGATACCATGCAATGGCTACGCTCGTATCGAGCACGAAGGCATTCATCGACGCTTCCGATCCTGGTGCAGAATATCGATGCCTTTCTCACGAAAACGCAGGTTCATGACGGCTTGCTGCACTTTAAGCAAGCGCTCTTCATAGGTGGCACGACGCTGCTCTTCCGAGCGCACCTCGACAAAAAGCCGTAGCGCTTCTTCAACCAGAGCGCTTTTACTGCCCGCCTGCGACAGACGACTCGCTTCGCGAATAAGATCATCGTTAAGCACGATGTTCGTTCTCATACACATAATAATACACTAGTGTATTATTATGTCAATTTCCGGCTTTTCCACATTCCAAACAATGTTGTCAGAACAGCAAATCCGATCTCATCAACGAAAGGGATTAAGTCGGGGATGATTATATCGGACAGCGTGATTATTCCCAGGATGAGAAATAGCGTTGGAAAACGTAGATTCAGACGTTTCAGGAGTCGGGATGCAATCGATAAGCGAGCGGGTTGGATCATTTTGCTTGTGCTCCGATAAATCTCGCTGGTTTTATCTCTCCTGAAAAAGTTATTATTTCTCTAATTCTAATGCAACCGGTTGATTTTGTAAAAGCAGGGAGTGCAAAGGATGTGCTACTCGGATCGCATCGGTGATTCATTCACCGCATATCATTGCGTATCTAGGCGTCTATTTTCTGTTTCCATGCAATGAATCGTAATACCGGATCGAAAGGAACGCGTCATGGATTTGTTGAATATGCTCTTAAATCAGGGTGGCGGCCAGGCGGTAAGCCAACTGGCCGATAAGTTTGGATTGAATGAAAACCAAGCCACATCCGCTCTTTCCAACCTTCTGCCGGCTCTTGGGCAAGGGCTTGCCCGCAATGCCGCTTCCGAAGGCGGTCTTGAAAGCCTTCTGGGCGCGTTGTCGGGAGGCCGGCATCAGCGCTATTTGGAGGATCCTTCCATCCTTAACCAGGAAGAAACGATTAATGACGGCAACGGCATCCTCGGCCACATATTCGGAAGCAAAGATGTCAGCCGCCAGGTAGCGCAGCAAACATCTGAAAAAACCGGAATTGGCGTGGATATTCTTAAAAAGATGCTTCCAATAGTCGCAACTCTGGCCATGGGCGCGCTCAGCCGCCAGAACGCCGGCGCGCAGAATGCATCGCCTGCCTCGCCTTCCGCCTCCGGTCTGACAGGCATTCTTGGCCAATTTCTGGACAAAGACCGCGACGGATCCATTGCCGACGATGTATTGGGAATGGCATCCAGATTTTTGAAGAAATAAAAAGATACGCGAGGCGAAAAACCTTAAGCGCTTCTTATTCTATTCCGCATCCGAAAGTCGTCCGTGTCTATTTTACGGATTTTCGGAAGCTTGGGAAAAGGGCGAATACACCCTGTCCAAATGTCGAATTTGCGCATTTTATATTCGCCCTTCAGCTCGATTACAAAATAAGATTTGCTGAATATGCAATGCTGCGGCAATGGAACTTCCGCTTTAAGCGCTGGGTTGCTTTTTCTTTATCAAGCGGTAGATAACCAGCAAGATAATGGCACCTACAACAGCGCCTATAAAACCGGCCGATTCTCCGGGTTTATACCAGCCAATCAGCTTGCCAAGCAAGGTGGACAGCAGCGCTCCGGCTACGCCCAACGCCATGGTAATAAGGAAGCCTCCCGGATCCTTTCCCGGCATAATAAGCTTGGCAACTGCTCCCGCGACGATTCCTATAATGATGATCCACAGTAGAGACATATATTCTCCTTTATTGATGGGCTTCCTTATTTCATTGCCGCCGCTGGAGGTTGCATGCCGAGAAGGCCCATGATCTCAGTCGCCTTTTCTTGTACTGTGTTGCCTTTGCTGACAGCCTCCATCAGGTTGCCGCCATTAAATGCATTGGTTGCTTCCGTCAGGCTTTGCGTTATCGTTGCCAGTGAGTTTTTTGCGGATTCGAACTGGTCTTTATTGATACTGGCTGGAAGCTTTCGTGATTTGGAAAGCATGCCAATCCTGCTTTGAATGGCAGATACCATTCCTGGAAGGCCGCCGCTCATATCCTGCCAGGTTTTTGTCAACTCATCCTTTTTGGCGGCGACAGCCGTCGTGAGATCGTTTGCTTTGCCGGCAAGGTCTTTTGCATTTGTAAGCGCTTGCTGATATTCACCCTTCTTAAAGCTCTCCTTGGCTGCAGCAAGTGAGTCTTCCACTTCCTTCAACTGGTCCGGCACATATTGGGAAGCTTCAGTTTGAATACCGGCGAGCGCCTCGTCTGCGGCCTTAATTGCAGCATCCGCAGGAGCTTTTGCGGTGGAACAGGAAATCAAAGCCATACAGCAGGCAATTGCTAGGATTGTAAATAACTTCTGTTTAGACATAATTCTCCCTTCATGAAAATCGAGTTGCATTGGCAATTCTCTTGTCTCATTACTCGACGTGAGGAACTAAAACCGCTTTAAATGAAAAGCTTATACACCGGCGTTAAAATGCCATTAGGGAATGCGAAGCTTCTGACCGATTTGAATTTTATTCGGGTCAGTCAGGATATCCTTATTGGCTTCAAATATCTGTGGATATAGGCTGGGGTCTCCATAATATTTTTCTGCAATCTTGGAAAGCGTGTCCCCTTTTTCAACGACATGATATTGCGTTGCATCCCAGGACGTCGCGGCGTCCTGTTTTTTTTCATCAGGCATAGGCGCTTCCTTTCGAAAAGATTATCAATTATTTATTATGATACTACTGTAGACGCAAAATGAGAATATCCACTTTTTGCAAAATAGAAATGTCCTATTTTATATGGGGGGGCGGGAGGATTCATGACAAACGTAGTTCAACCACGAAATACACGAAAGTTTTATTTTTCGTGTATTTCGTGATTAATGTCTTTTACTTGATGGAACCGGCTTCTCTCATTTTAACGATTTCTTCTTCAGAGTATCCCAGATCCTTCAGGATTTCTCCTGTGTGCTGGCCAAGTTTAGGCGCTTCTTTTCTCCATGAAGCCGGCGTATCGCTGAAATCCCAGGGGAAACCAACTTGCTTCAACGGCCCGACTTCCGGATGATTCGCCTCGATGAAATAATTGTTGGCCCATGCTTGCGGGTCTTTAGTAACTTCTATCGGAGATTGCACAGGCGTGCAGATCAAACCCGCCTGATTCAGAAGTTGCAACCATTCATCGCGGTCCTTCGAAGCAAACTTTTGATCCAGAATGCCGGTAAGCTCTTTTGAGTTTTTCCCCCGCGCTTCAATGCTGTTGAATCTCGGATCGTGCTCCAGATCGGAGACGCCCAACGCTCTGCTGAACGCAGGCCAGTAACGATCCGGTTGCAGATGCGCCACCACGATCCATTTATCGTCGCGGCAACGGTAATGATTGTACAGAGGATTCCCGTTTGCCGTCCGGGAGTCTCTCGGATATTCCTGGCCCAGCATTGCGGGCGCATCCATGATCAAGCCTGTCAGGGCGATAATGCTCCCCATCAAGGATGTATCGACCACCTGGCCTCTGCCGGTTTTCTCGCGTGCGTAAAGAGCGGCGGTGACTCCCCATGCCAGCATCAATCCGCCGATCTCATCGCCCATGCCGGGCAACAACTGCGAAGGCGGAGTTCCCCGTTCGCCGGCGCACAGCATCAAACCCGAACGGGCGATGCCGGTATAGTCGAAAGAAAGGCTGGAGGCGTCGGGTCCCTTGCGGCCCCACCCTGAGGATTGCGCATAGATGAGGCGCGGGTTTCGCTTCAACAAATCATCCGGACCGAGGCCCAATTTAATCGGCGCATCGATGCTCATATTGTTGACGAACACATCCGCATTGTCGATCAGCTTTAAAAATATTTCTTTTCCCTGGACGGACTTTAAGTCGAGCGCAATGCTGCGTTTATTCCGGTTATTGCTCTCAAAATAATAATTATGTCCTTTAAGCCCCACCATGGCGCCGATCAGGCGCATAAAACCTCGCCCCGGATCGCCTTCCTTGGGCTCCACCTTGATTACGTCCGCGCCCAGATCTCCCAATTTTGTCCCGGCGATCGGACCTTGTTGAAACATCGTTATCTCTACTACCCGTACACCCGTCAAAGGCCCAGACATGTTAGTCCCCCCCATGGTGGAAAGGCCGAAATAATAGACTTGAATCTCGCGGATAGTCAAGGGAATCGCAGCAGCCCTAAAAAAAACGACGCGGATTACGCGGATTTTTATTGATAAAACGGGGACGCTGCCCTATTTCCAAAAATAGGGCAGCGTCCCCATTTTATCTTAGCGGCCCATGCGACGGGCTTTGTCCAAGATGGATGGGCGGGCTTCCTCCATCATATCGCATACGTCTTCGTAGCGCAGGGTGCGCTGTTCGAAAGTGCGCTTCTGGAGAGCGCCCAGAAATCGTCCTTCAAACTCTCTAAAAGAAGAGCCATAAATATGATAGCTGTCGGCCATATGGCAGTAGCGGCCGATTTTTACGCTTCTTCCCGATATTTGCGAGACGCGCGCAGCCATTTTCTGCTGCAACTGCACCAGGGCGAATATGTTCATAAATGCAGCCTTATAGGCGTCATTAGATCGAAACCGTGCATTCAGGCTTAGAACCCATTCGCCGTTTTCCTCGGTAACCCGTGACCATAAGCTTTGGAGACAAGGAGGATCATAGCAATCAACATCCTCCCAGACTTTCCATGTAATGCCTTGGGCGCGCCTGGTATGAGGAACCTCCACCAGTTTCCGGCACATCGACTCAATTTGATCCATGGGAGCGCGCCCGGGCGCTTCATAATTAAATAAGCGGCTATGATAGGTGTATTCCCATCGGGTGTCGTCCGGGTCGTCCGGTTTCCTGACAAGATGGTCCTTAATGCCCTCGCAAACCTCCATGACATATTCTTGAAGCTCCAAGGGGCCCCCGGGAAAATCCTTGTGAATCATCGGCTCTTTGAGCGGATTCGTGATCGTCAGGATCATGGTGGAATCCTTGCTGGGAGGATCGCTCGGTTTGTCATATTGCGTCCTGATCGGACAACCTTTCCGGTTTAATTCAATCAGGGATTCTTCCCATCCGCGGGCAATGCAATCCGCTTCCACATATAAAACAGGAATCCCGTTCATGTTGGTCTCCGTTTTTAAAAATTAATTAATTAATGCATGATCTTAATTTAAAACATCCATGCTTAAAACCTCATTTTCTTGTCCACTGATGAAAAGAGCCGTCGAAATTATCCGCATCGATCTTCGGCTGACATTGTTTCACTAAACAACAGTTTGCACATTTATTGTGCTATACTAATATTGTGCAAGGAGTTGGTATGGGAAAAAATGTAACTCTGCGTCTGGATGAATCGATACTCCGCAAAGCCAAACACGTAGCAGTCGAGCAAGATCAATCCTTGTCGGAATGGGTCGCCGGCTTGATCGCTCATGCTGTATCAAAAAAAACCCGGTCTCACTCCGCCAGGGAAAGGGCATTGAGATGCATGGAGCGCGGTTTCAAGCTCGGTGGAAGCCCGCTTTCGAGAGAAAAAATCTATGAGCGATGATCCGGTTTTTGTCGACACCAATATCCTGGTTTACGCTCATGACAAGGATGCCGGCAAAAAATATCTACTTGCCAAATCCGCAGTGGAATCTTTATGGAATCGTCCTATTATGCCGAGCATCAGCGTCCAGGTTCTGCAAGAATTCTACGTTAACCTCATCCGAAAAAGGGTCAAACCGTCGGACGCCCGGGAAACGGTCATGAATTACCTTGAGTGGGACGTGATCGAGAACGACCATGCACTGCTTATTGAAGGCGTTCATCTGCATGAAAAATTATCCATATCCTTTTGGGATGCGCTTATCATTGCAGCGGCAAAAAGAGCTAAGGTGAACAAGCTGTTAAGCGAGGATTTGAATTCCGGCCAGAGCTATGAAGGAATAGTTGTAGTAAATCCGTTGGCATAACAAAAACCCGCACCGGATTATCCCGTCCCTTTTGGCAGGGACAGGATAACCGGGTACGGCTCTTTTACTTGGAATACACAATCCCTTTGCGGGCCGCCTGCAGGCGGATCGTTTCGGCTACCTTCTCGTCGAATGCGTCTTTCCTGCCGCCCTGGAGACGCTTCTTCTCGGCCTGTATATAGGCATCCCGTTTGGCAAGCAGATCCTTGAGCTTATTCTGCAGTTCAGTGCGCTCCGTCAGCTTCTTATCTACATAAGTTTTTAATTCGTTCTTGTTGAGTTTTCGAAGTTCCGCAGGAAGTTCTTCCTTCTTTATTTCTGCAAGCTTTACATCTCCCCTGTTTACGGCGTCTAAAAGCTCTCCTTTGCCCTGCACGCTTTTATTGGTGTGGATGTTGTATTTAAGCCGATCAGCCGCCACAGCGGCCGGCGCTGCTTCCGCAGCTTTCTGTTTCATGAACATCGACTGTTGCTCACGCTCGCTGCCGTAAGCTATCAGCGTATTGCCGATCGATACGTTGAGTCGACTGATTTCCGCATCCAGCGGCGTCGCAATAGCAACCATATCGCCGGTCTGTCCGATGGCGCTGTAGGTTCCTTCAGAAAATTTTGCTATCTCCTGCCAGATGGGCGTTGTGGACCTTTCATTGCCACACTGGACGGTATTGATCATAAGGTCGCGTTGGACCGCTTTCCGGCAAGTGACCGGGTACTTGACATCATCCTGGTAATCCATATGCGGCGGAAAATCGCCGACCAGGAAAATGATTTTGAGAACGCGCCGGTCCTGGCTCCAGGATATTTTATTGACGGCTTCATCCAGAGCTTGGTTAACCGATTCTGGGCCATCCCCGCCGCCGCCGGCTTGAAATCCCGACAGCTTCTCGTGAACGGAATCTATGTCATCCGTAAGATCAAACAGTTTTGTGACATACTCGTCTGAACGATCCCGATAGCCGATGAGCGCAATTTTCAGTTCCGGCGTGGGTTGGGCGCCAATCATCTGATTGGCGATAGACCATATCTTCTGTTTGGCGCCTTCAATCAGACCGCCCATGGAACCGGTCGTATCCAAGACAAAACAGACTTCAATCCGCGGTTTCTCAACCGCCGACGTTGCGGGTTGTATCGCGCCGGCAAAGAGCGCAATCACGATAGCCATTGCTGCGAGCGTATATGTTTTCATTGTTCGATCTCCTTTCAGTCAACGATTTCGTAAAGCGTATCTTCGATGAGCACCTGGACATTGCGTCCGACCGAGAACCACTGAGCCGCATCCCTGTATTTACGCGTCAGTGCAAAGTAAGCCTCCGAGTTGAATTTCACCTGCCGGCGACGGGCGTTCTGATTGGCCTGGGCCAGCGCGTCGACCCATTGGGCGCCGTTCTGGTAGAAGGTTCGCCCGCCCATAGTGCGCGTTTGCTGATTCTGGATTGCGTTCCGGATGTTTTTTGCACCTTCTTTTAGCGCCCCGGTCTGTCCGCGCAAAGCCATAGCGTTGGCTTTGTCAAGGGCCGATATATTGTCGGCGCGGTTCAGGGTGTCGATGGCCTGAGCGCCTCCAACCGCAGCTTCGCCGCTCTTCATTGTTTTGGCGCCTTTATACATGCTTGAGGCGGCGGCGATAGCGGCAGGAGATGATTCAAAACCTTGGAATGTGCGCCGCTCCGCCAGGACATTGCGGCGTGACTCATCTTCAACAACCAGATATGCCGTGTAGGGAGTGACGATCCCGTGTTTGCGGGCAAGGTCGACTATCTCGTCTTTAAGTTCTTTTTCCTCTCCGTGCAGACGAATCTGATCGAGCAGAAATCCAACACGGCGAGTGGCCCAGAGTTTCGGCAGAAACGAGTGGTCGGTCGCACGGGCGGGGAAACTCGCCTCATAGGTGAACGTGCGTCGCGCGCCATTGATTGAGCCTTCCAATTGGATGGCCGCATCGCCGGCGCCGCTGTAGCGTCCAAAGACCACCAGCTGGTCTCCCTTGAACAGATCCGGCAAGACGGACGGATGCATCTTGGAAAAACGGACCGCGCCTGAAAAACCGAGCTTCAGGTCCGATAAAACAGGATCATTAATCTTGGTATAGAAGCTCGAGACCTTGACTTCGAGATCCTCGGCTGGAAGCACGTACTGGCTGGCCGCGCGAGTCTTTTCGGCAATCCCATCGAGCAGATGTGTATTAACATCCGCTCCGATGCCGAAACAAAAAATCCGAAGGGTGCGATCGCCTATTGCTTTTGCCACTCCGGCAAGCAATTCCTTTTCATCCGTTTTGCCGATGGTGGGTTTGCCGTCGGTAAGAAACACGATTACATAAGGTCGCGTTTTCTCCGGCCGGATTTCCGCCGGTTGGAGCGCCTTGGCAAGCGCTTCTTCAATTGCAGTGCCGCCGATCGGCCGGAGTTCCTTGACGAATTCTTCCGCTTTCCGGCGGTTTATTTCATTCACCGCCACCAGCTTGCCGAAGAGCGATTCCGCCTCAGTGGAAAAACGGACCAGTTCAAAACGATCGTCTTGGTTCAGATTCTTCAAACAGAAGACGAGAGCTTTTTTCGCCTGCTCGAGTTTATCGTTCTGGGACATCGAGCCGGAAGTATCGAGGACGAAGACAACGTCCTTCTTAGCGATCTTTTCTTGGGCGATTTCTGCGGATGGCGAGGCGAGAAGCGCGAAGGCGCCGCCTCCAGCATCCGAGCCGTCGTTGAAAGTCAGCACGCTGAGCCCTATTTCCTTCTGCTCGACAGAATAGAACAACTGAAAGTCCGTGTCGGGACGGGCGTCTGAAGTTTCAAATTCTGCGATGGCCTTATGATTGCCTGCGCGCTTTACTGCGACGGAATGACTGGGGGAATAAACGGTTTTGAGCGCCTGTTTCGATTCCAGGTCGACTTTTACCGAAACGGACTTGATCGGCTGGGCGGCGAATTTTTCGGTATTGAGAGGGTACGTGTAGCTGACGAGCCCATTGTCGCTGCGCAGGATCTCGACATACTTGAGACGGATGCGCTTTTCGCTATGGGGTTCTATCGGGAAAATGCGGACTCTGAAAAGACCCTGGCCGGCGTATTCGAGGAGAGCAGGGTCTTTCATCCTGCGCACGATGTCCTCATAAATTCTGCGGGCTTTTTCGGCGTCCAGCAATTCCGCTTCCGCCATCTTGCCGTTGACGTCCATCGAGAACTTGTCAATCTGGGCGCCTTTCGGTATCGGGAATATGTAATCGCCTTCCAGCCGCTGATGATTGGGATTGAAAAAGGATTGATCGACTTCCGTAACGGCAACTTGGTCGGTGATCTTGACCGTGACGTGGTGATATTTGATGTCCAATGGGGCGAACACGTAAGGAACGTGGCGCGGAATCACAAAGCCGGGAGGATGGTGCGGTATGACTATTAGTCCATCGGCGTAAGCGGAAGATAAGAATAAAACAATTAGTCCCAGTGCGGCTGCAAGACGTTTCATAAATTCCTCCTTGGCCTCCATTCAGGGTTTCCATAGCTCTAGAGGTCTCGAATAGTTGCTCCTTGCATGTTTTTGCTGGAATAATGATGGCGCCGTTTGGGTCGTCTTTTTGTAACGACCTTGTAACTTGCGATTAGCGGTTGATATTGAGGCGTCCGGGGAGCCTGTCCCGGACTTTTGCTTAAGTCTCGGCAATTCCGGAATCGTCTCTTTGTTTTTCTCATTCTTGACAACCATCGAGTGAGAAGGTATAAATAAGCGCTTATATCTCTCATGATTAAAGGGATGTGGACATTTGGATTTGCCTCACCGAACAAATCAAAACAGCGCAGATAACGCGTCTCCTGTTCCATATAAAAAAGCCATTATATTTAGGAGAGTAAATTCGATCCCTGCCCACTGATAGGAGCTTGGATCTATTCAGGAGGAAGTAATGTCATTTGACGCCAACGAAACACATCCAGCAGCTGGCCCTTCTCAGCCAGAGAACGATCCTGGTCGGGAAAATGTTCCGGCAGCCGGAGCAAAGGAGGATGAAAATAGCTTCGAAGCGCTCCTTGCGGCGTATGAAGGAAGAACTCAGAGTTTTTCCGAAGGTGAAGTTATCAAGGGCAAAGTCATCGCCATATCCGGCGGTGGAGTTATTGTCGACGTCGGATTCAAATCCGAAGGGATTATTCCCGTTGAGCAGTTCACGAATGAGCGTGGCCAAGTCACTGTCAAAACAGGAGATGCGGTCGATGTGTTCCTCGAACAGACGGAAGATTCCAATGGATATGTAGTTTTATCCCGCGAAAAAGCAGAGCGGATGAAAATTTGGGATGAAATCGAGCGCGCTTATCGCGAAGGTACTATTGTCAAAGGGCGAGTGATTGAACGCATTAAGGGCGGCCTGGCTGTGGATATTGGAGTTCGGGCCTTCCTTCCCGGATCACAAATTGATGTTCGCCCTGTGCGCAATCTGGACAGCTTGCGCGGTGAAGAGTTCGAAATGCGCGTCATTAAGGTGAATAAAAAACGGGGCAATATTGTCCTGTCGCGCAAAGCCGTACTCGAAGAATCCATGAAGGAAGAAAAAGCCAAAACCATGGAAGTGCTCGAGGGCGGGAAAGTAATGGAAGGCGTGGTTAAAAATATTACCGATTACGGCGCATTCATAGATCTCGGAGGAGTGGACGGTCTTCTTCATATCACGGATATGTCCTGGGGCCGCGTCAATCATCCATCCGAACTTTTCTCTGTAGGCGATAAAATTCAGGTCAAGGTTATCAAATTCACGAAAGAAGACGGCCGCGTATCGCTTGGCTATAAGCAGATGTCGGAAGATCCCTGGCTTCACGCCGACATGCGCTATCCCAAGAATATGAGGGTTCAGGGCAAGGTGGTAAGCCTGACGGATTACGGCGCATTCATTGAACTGGAGCCCGGCGTCGAAGGCCTGATCCATATCTCTGAAATGACCTGGAACAAAAGAGTGAAGCACCCGTCTAAAATCCTCAGCGTCGGCGATCCTGTTGAAGCTGTCGTTCTGGATATCGATATCGATTCCCGGCGAATTTCTCTGGGATTGAAACAGACCGAGCCGAATCCATGGGATGTAATCGAAAATCGTTATGCTCCGGGCACCGTAATATCCGGTAAAGTGCGCAACATCACTGATTTCGGCGCATTCATCGAAGTGGAAGATGGCATTGACGGTCTCGTGCACGTCTCCGATATCTCTTGGACAAAACGGATGAAACACCCGTCGGAAGTGCTTAAAAAAGGCGATGACGTACAAGCCGTCGTTTTGAGCATCGACGCCGCAAATCAGAAGCTTTCACTGGGAATCAAGCAACTTGAGCCGGATCGCTGGGAAGATTGGTTCAGCCGTCATAATCTCGGAGATTCCATTAAAGGCAAAGTAGTTCGTATGACCAACTTCGGCGCTTTCGTCGAATTGGAAGAAGGAATCGAGGGCTTGTGCCACGTTTCCGAGCTTGATGAAAAGCATGTAGAGAAACCAACAGAGTTCCTGAATATCGGTCAGGAAATCGAAATGAGGGTTATCAAGATGAACCTTCAGGAAAAGAAGATTGGACTCAGCCTTAAGGCCATGAAAGAGGATGAGCCGAGACTTGAGTTCACTTCTTATCTCGCTTCCGCCGATTCAGGGAACGCCTCCATGGGAGAGCGACTGGGAGAGCAGCTTCAACGCTTCAAAAAGCCGGAAAATGAATAGCCGGCCGCAGTCGCTCATAAATTAACGATGCCGCAGAAGCGATCGACGCTGTTACTTTGGATCATTGGGGGTGGAGGAGTCTTTATTTTCTTCATCCTGTGCTTGCTGGCAATGGCGTCCTATTTTGCCGCTGAAGATTCGGGCTTTTCTTTTTCGTCCAACCAGGTTGCGGTTATCAATCTGGAAGGAGAAATTGACGATTCAAAAGATTTCATCGACGAACTCAAAGAATATGGCAACCGATCGGGCGTCCGATCGGTTGTCATTCGCATCAACAGTCCTGGAGGCTCCGTAGCCGCTTCCCAGGAAATTTTTCAAGCTATAAAGAAATTCCGCTCCGAAACCAAGAAGAAGGTTGTGGTAAGTATGGCTTCAGTGGCCGCTTCCGGTGGATATTACGCCGCCTGCGGCGCCGATAAGATCTTTGCCAACCCGGGCACCGTTACCGGCAGCATTGGAGTGATCGCGGAATGGTATAATTACGGCGACTTGCTCCGATGGGCGAAGGTTCAAAGTGTTGTTCTTAAAACCGGCGCTCTCAAGGATGCGGGCTCGCCAACGCGACCGCTGACGGAAGAAGAGAAAGTTTATTTCCAATCTTTAATCGGCAATATGTACGATCAATTCGTTTCCGCTGTTTCCAGCAGTCGAAAAATGAAAGAAGCCGCTGTCCGGAAACTCGCCGACGGCCGTGTCTATACTGGCCAGGAAGCCAAAGCGAACGGACTGATAGATGAACTTGGGAGCTATCAGGACGCCATCGCCGCAGCGGCCAAAATGAGCGGAATCATGGGATCCCCCCATATCATCAGCCCAGCCAAAAAAAGCTATTCCATACTGGACCTTCTCCTGGGGGGAGGCAGTTCCGCCGCACTATCGCTGAAGTCCAATCGTTCGGAATCTCACATCCGATTTGAATATCTCTGGAGATGAAACAATGACAAAGGCAGAGCTGGTTGAAGAAGTGGCCAATGAATCGGAATTGACAAAGAAAGACGCCGAAGTGATCGTCCAAACAGTTTTGGACAGCATTACCGAATCTCTTCAGCGCGGGGAAAAAATAGAATTGCGTGGATTTGGATCTTTCCGGATACGCAGCCGTTCCTCCCGTCAGGGTCGAAATCCTAAAACCGGAACAGGCGTCAGCGTCCCGGCGAAAAAAGTTCCCTATTTCAAGCCGGGCAAAGAAATCAAGGATCTGGTAAACCTGTAAATGGATCGCCTCTGGACTCCTTGGAGATTCGAGTATATCAGCAGTGTAGACCAGGCGACGTCCTGCGTTTTCTGCCGCATTTTGAATGAAAATCGGGATCCGGACAACTATGTGGTTGGACGCAGCAAAAATGTTTTCGTGCTGCTGAACCTGTTTCCTTACACATCCGGTCATCTATTAATCGTTGCCAACCGCCATATCACTTTTTTAAACGACGCCGGCCCCGAGGAACTTCAGGACCTTATCACTATGAGCAGGCGTTGCGAGGATGCCTTGCGCCGGGAATACCACCCGAATGGATTCAATATGGGATTCAATCTCGGGCGCGCAGCCGGCGCCGGGGTCGAGCACCACCTGCATATGCATGTTCTGCCGCGCTGGGTAGGTGATTCGAATTTTGTTTCTATTGTAGGTGAAACCCGCGTCATTCCTGAAGAGTTGCCTGCAACGTATAAGCGGTTGCGTCCCTACTTTGAATCCATCTGACCCTTTCGTCCGCTTCTTTGCTGACCAAAGGCCAATATCCCTGCCAGTACAAGTCCATAACTATCGTATTAGTTTTTGGGCGACGCCGCTTTGATTTCCTGGGAAGCGCATGCGCTCTAGTCATCCAGACATTTAACTTGTTGAATCGGTTTTCTTTATCCAATTTCGAATATAATTCATATAGGAAATTTTATTTTTTTCGTTCGGTTTTACTCCCTTTGTTTTCGTGCGTTTGCGAGGCTTATAGTTCTGATACACGCATCGTTACTGGGCTTCAGCTCATTTTAACCAATCCATTTAATAAAAAAATAATCCAGGTGTTTTTTTGTTGATGTGTCGATATTCGTGTGCTAACTTTCGACCCCGTTGTTGAAAAAAAAACAATACGCGAGGTTGCGCGAAATCCTGACAATTTTGCTTTCAGGGAGTAGCGGGATCGATTAAGGTCTTGGCTGCCGTCGGGTCTTCGTGTTTTCCACAGCTGTGGAAAAGTCTGTGGAAAACTTGAGATTCATCGGAAGTAGTTTTTTCTCCGCCGCCGGGTAATGAATTTATGGATTTCTGGCATCATGTCCTCTCTATTATTGAAAAGCGCATAAGCCGGCAATGCTTTGATACCTGGTTCCGTCCTATCGCTTATCATGGCCGAGAGAATGGATCTTTGCACCTGAAGGTTCCAACCGATAATTTTAAGAAATGCCTGATTGAAAACTATTCTGAATTGCTTTTTCAAGCAGTCGCCGAAATTGTTCAGACGCCCCTCCGGTTAAATGTCTCCGTGGATCTTTCGACGGTTCCTGAACAGACTTCTCCCTCAATCTCTGCTACAATTTCGGCAGAATCTCGCCCTACTTTAATTCCAAAATATACATTTGATTCTTTTGTAGTAGGCTCCAGCAATCAATTAGCTCACGCGGCATCCCTAGCTGTCGCTGAACGCCCTTCGAAAGCCTATAACCCTCTTTACCTGTATGGAGGGGTCGGACTTGGAAAAACCCACTTGATGCACGCGGTGGGCAATCTCATTCAAACGCGAAACCGGAGCATTCGTCTGGCTTATATTTCGTCCGAAAAGTTCATGAACGAACTGATTAATGCCATCCGATTTGATCGTACTATTCAATTTCGTCAACGATATCGGGATATCGACGTTCTGCTGATGGATGACATTCAATTCATCGCCGGAAAAGAACGTACTCAGGAAGAGTTCTTCCACACATTTAACGCTCTCTACGACTCACAAAAACAGATTGTAATTACAAGCGATTGTGCTCCCAAACAAATTCCCACGCTTGAAGAAAGATTGCATTCCCGGTTTGAATGGGGCTTAATTGCAGATATCCAACCGCCGGATCTTGAAACGAAACTGGCAATTCTCCGAAAAAAAGCTGAATCAGAGCTGCCTACGCTCCGGGATGATGTCGCTATATACATTGCGGGTGGAATTCGCTCCAACGTCCGGGAACTGGAAGGAGCTCTGAATCGACTCAGTGCGCGCGCTTCCCTGGATGGTCTGGATACTGCAGACATTGACCTTCCCTACGCCAGAGAAGTCCTCAAAGGATTCACCTCCGATGTTCAGGCGGTTATTTCTTCCGAGACTGTTCTTCGCGCCGTCGCCAATTTTTTCTCTTTAAAACCGGCTCAACTCAAATTAAAAAACAATTCTCGTCCTATTGCTTTGCCCAGACAAATTGCCATGTATGTCTGCAAAGAGGTTACCCATCAATCTCTCCCGCAGATCGGCAAAGATTTTGGAGGCAAGCATCACACAACAGTCCTGCATTCGATCCGAAAAATCGAGTCTTTACGGAAGAAAGACCCGGAGATTTCGACCGCTTTAAACTCCATTATGAAGGCCTTGAAATAGTTGTCACAGGTCATCAGTGGTCAGCAAAAACACTCTTTATCACCGGCATCTTCATGATCTTATTTGCTCAATCCACTTGTAATGAAAATTCATTTTACCTGACTGCTTTTTTCCCACCAGGAAAGTCACAAGCTAAACCTCTCTGTCCGGATAGGTTGCCTCATTATCCACAGAGGCCTCCTTTGCAAATCCTGTGCATATATTTGAATAAACTTTTTTCCACCGATAATTGGCTTTTTTAACCGATGAGTTCATTTTGCTTGCACCGGCTTAGCTATGAGGATTTAAGGGGATTAACCGACTTTTCCACAAATTCACAGGACCTACTACTTCTACTAATTAATTGAATATATTTTTCTTTAATAGAGATAGTATAATCATTCATTAATGCAATATTTATGTCATTTAATTCCTCCAAGGAGCGTCCTACATGAAATTTAACGTGACGAGGAATGAGTTGTTGACTGAACTGAATCTGGTTCAGGGAGTTATTGAGAAGAAAAGCACAATTCCCATTCTATCCAATATTCTTTTGGAAGCTTCCGGCGACCATCTGGATATAACAGCGACCGACCTGGATTTGACAATCCGGTGCGGTTGTCCGGCGGCAGTATCTGTTGAAGGAACGACCACAATATCCGCACGGCGCCTGTTCGAAATTGTTAGGTTATTGCCTGAAAGCGCCGAAATAGATTTTTCTTTATTGGAAAATGATTGGGTGGAATTGCATTCGGGGAGTTCTCAATACAAAATAGTCGCTCTTCCGAAAGAAAATTTTCCTTCAATTCCAGAAGCGGCTCCTGCCACGGCTCAACTCCCTGGAGGATTGTTCAGGAGCATGATTCAACGAACAATGTTTGCAATTACTCAAGAGGAATCCCGGTATTCTTTAAATGGAGCTCTTCTGGTGCTGCTTCCGGGAGAAGTCCGAATGGTCGCTACCGATGGGCACAGGCTGGCCCTGGCAAGCAAAAATCTTGAAGTTCCCGGGATAGACTCGGAAGTTCGAGCCCTAATTCCACGCAAGACCCTGGTAGAAATCCAAAAACTGATTGGAGATCAGGATTCTATTGTGGAGTTTGGACGTGATGAGAACCACCTGTTTTTCTCAATAGGATCCAAAAGACTTGTCTCGCGAATTCTGGCCGGACAATTTCCAAATTATGAACTGGTTGTTCCTCGCGATAACGATAAACTTGTTATTGTTAATGCCAAAAGTTTTGGCGACGGAATACGCAGAGCTGCAATCATGTCGGATGAAAAACTCAAAGCCATCCGTCTTTCCTTGTCGTCTGGAGTAATAGAACTCTCAGCCAGTTGCGCGGAAGCCGGCGAATCCCACGAAAAAGTTCCGGTAGAATATGAAGGAGAAAGCCTGGAAATAGGTTTCAATCCAGGGTATTTGTTGGATTTCGTTGGCGTCTGCAGTTCGGATTCCATCTCGATTTCAATTAAGGATTCTGAAACCCAAGGCTTGCTGCGACCAGTCGGAGTAAACGACTTGGATTATCGCTATGTTGTCATGCCCATGAAATTTTAGGCGTGCAGATCACCAGACTAAGTTTATTTCAATATCGAAACATAGAAAAATTGGAGATTTTTCCCTCCAGTGGCATTAGCCTGTTTCTCGGCCGCAATGGCCAGGGAAAAACAAATCTTTTGGAATCAATTTACCTGTTGGCTTTCGGCAAGAGTTTCCGAACTGCAACGCCCAAAGATTGCATCCAGCATGGACGGTCTGAATGCAGGATCGAAGGATCAATACAGCACGGCACGCTTACGCGGGAACTGCAGATTTTGATTACCCGGACAGAAAAAAAACTTCTCTTGTTCGGCAAACCGGTTGCTTTGGATGAATTTGTCGGCAACCTGCACCTCATGGCCTTTACCTATAATCACCTGAACGTGGTTCGCGGCGGTCCGTCAGATAGAAGAGCCTTCTTAGACAGGGCTTTGGCTATTCTTCATCCTGGACATGTCAGCAGCCTGACTGCTTATGGAAGAGCGCTGAAACAACGAAATAAAATTTTATCCACTTTTGATGGAGTTGGAGACGGCAATGAGGACAGGCTTCTGGACAGCTGGGATGAAGCGCTAATCAAGCCGGGAGCGCGCATTCTCCGGAATCGATTGAATTATATCGATCAGATGAAGAAAGAGCTTCCTCAAGGATTGTTCGGCGCCGAAACGCTTAAATTGCATTATTTCTCTACCATAAATGCGGAAGATTGCGATGTTCTTCAAATAGAAGAGCTCTTCCGACAACGCCTCTTGCAGGTTAGATCCTATGATAGAAAAATCGGATCTACAACGGCAGGTCCTCATCGAGATGATCTCAAGCTGTTTGTAAATGGCAAATCCCTTATGGATTTCGGTTCGGCGGGCCAACAAAGATCCAGCTTGCTGGCTCTCTATTTTTCCCAAATGGAAATTCACTTTAAAGAACATGGATTCTATCCCATATTCCTGGTAGATGACGCGGAAGCCGAATTAGATGAGGTTCGGCTCCACCAATTTCTTGATTATCTTGGGCGCCGAACTCAGACCTTCCTTACAACGGCAAAAGATTTTCTTTTCTCGGACGCTCCCCAAAATGCCAGCCGTTTTGAGGTTCAGAATGGAGGTATTTTTTCCTTTCCAGCCGCCGCCGGAACGATTCTGTGATCCGAACGGAATCCCCCTGAAATTTCATTGCTGTAAGTATAATAAATTCAATAATATATAATATCACTGCGCGGACTTAATTTAATCCTTTTTGAACCTGAAACGTGTTATAATTGTCGCGTCGAAATGAGACAAATAAGGTATTGTAAATAATAACTTTGTAGCGATTTTTTCTAATTGAATTCGTTCCCTAGCAAAAAAGTGAAAAAAGCCCGGCATGAATGAAAATATTCTCTCACCAGAGGACAAAAATCCAAGTGCGTCCAACATAACTCCGGCGGCTGAAGAAGATTACGGAGCGGACAAAATAAAGGTGCTTGAAGGCCTGGAAGCAGTGCGGATGCGTCCGGCGATGTATATCGGATCTACGGGAGTCGAAGGACTGCATCACCTTGTTTATGAGATTGTTGACAACTCAGTTGATGAAGCCCTCAACGGATATTGCAAAAAAGTGGAAGCAACCATCCACATCGACAATAGCGTAACGGTTATCGATGACGGGCGCGGCATCCCTACAGACTTTCATGAACAAACTCAGAAATCGGCGGCTGAAGTGGTTATGACGGTCCTGCATGCCGGAGGTAAATTCGATAACGATTCTTACAAGGTTTCGGGAGGTTTGCATGGAGTTGGAGTCTCGGTTGTAAATGCTTTGAGCAAAAGACTCGACCTTGAAATCTGGCGTGGAGGCAACGTCTACGAACAGAGCTACGAGCGCGGGAAACCGGTGACGGATTTCCGCCAGACAGGCACGACTAAAAGACGCGGCACGAAAATAACCTTCATACCGGACGACGAAATATTTGAAACTCTCGAGTTCAGTTACGACACAATAGCCGCGCGCCTTCGGGAACTTTCCTTTCTCAATAAGGGACTGGAAATCGAGCTGGAAGATTTGCGCTCGGATCGAAAAGAGACTTTCAAATATGAGGGAGGAATCGCCTCTTTTATTGAATATCTCAATAAAAACAAAAATGTTCTTCATCCCAAACCCATATATTTCGAAACCAAGAAAGAAGATGTCATCGTTGAAGCCGCGATGCAGTACAACGACGGATACAGCGAAACCATTTTCTCATTCGCCAATAATATAAACACGCATGAGGGCGGCAGCCACATGTCGGGATTCAAATCCGCATTGACTCGTACGATCAACGCCTATGCTCAGTCGGCGGATCTGCTGAAAGATTTGAAGGAAAATCCGACCGGAGAGGATGTGCGCGAAGGTTTGGTAGCCGTTATCAGCGTTAAACTGAAAAATCCACAGTTTGAAGGGCAGACCAAAACCAAGTTGGGGAATAGCGAAATAAAGGGTGTGGTGGAAGCCGCCGTGAACGAAAGCCTGGGCGCCTTTCTGGAGCAAAATCCACCGGTAGCGCGCAAAATTCTGACAAAGGCGATCGAGGCGGCGAGAGCGCGGGAAGCGGCGCGTAAAGCCCGTGATTTGACCCGGCGCAAGGGAGCGCTTGATTCCGCTCTTCTGCCCGGCAAACTAGCGGATTGCCAGGAGAGAAACCCGGAATTTTGCGAAATCTACATCGTAGAGGGAGACAGCGCCGGCGGCTCGGCCAAGCAGGGTCGCGACCGTAAGTTTCAGGCGATTCTTCCTCTCAGGGGAAAGATCCTGAATGTGGAAAAAGCGCGCTTCGACAAGATGCTCGGCAACGCCGAAATTACTACCATGATATCTGCCTTTGGAACCGGAATCGGCCAGGAAGATTTTGCAATCGATAAGCTGCGGTACAACCGCATTATTATCATGACGGATGCTGATGTGGACGGCTCCCATATCCGAACCCTGCTTTTAACCTTTTTTTATCGGCAGATGCCGGAGTTGGTCGAGAAGGGGCACATTTACATCGCCCAGCCGCCGCTTTATGGAATCAAGCAGGGCAAATCGCTGAAATACCTGAAGAATGAAAAGGAAATGGAAAATTTCATGCTTCAGCGCGCGACGGACGGCGTGGTTGTAACGGCGGAAAAAACACAAAAACAATACAGCGGCGCGCAGTTGAAAAAACTTTTGAGAGAAGTGCACGAGCATACGATCGTTTTCGAAAAACTTAACCGGCGACTGCAGGATAGCCAACTGCTGAATCGCTTGCTGGAGTCCATCGCAGGCGAGGGAGGGGTTTTTCAGCAGGGATTCACCCTCAAGCAGCTTTTCCAAAACAAAGATCTGCTTGCGGCCATATCCCCCGCGGTTGAAGAGATCGGATATGAATGCACTTATCCGCAGGATGAAGAGCACAATCTTTATGCCATGGTCGCTCAAAATAAAAATACCGGCGCAAAGATTTCTTTGAACTGGGAGTTTCTTTCGTCTGCGGAGTGGCAGCGCCTTTTTGAGCTGTATTCGGCAATGGCGCCTTTAGAAAAACCGCCGTTGATTGTGAAGGAAAATGGGAATTCCGTCGCGGTGAATTCCCCTGAAGAGCTTTTGAAATATCTTCTCGCGATGGGCAAGAAAGATCTGAGCATGCAGCGTTACAAAGGCTTGGGTGAAATGAATCCCACGCAATTGTGGGAAACCACAATGAATCCGGAAACCCGTACATTGCTGAAGGTTTCCATCGATGATGCGGTTCAGACCGATGCTATTTTTACTATTCTCATGGGAGACGCCGTGGAGCCAAGACGGCGTTTCATTGAGGACAACGCGCTGAATGTCCGTAATCTCGATATCTAGCTTTTTTTAAAATTATGAGCGAAGCTTTAGAGCATATTCCCGTAAACCTTATCGACGAAATGCGCAAGTCCTATCTGGACTATGCCATGAGCGTCATCATCGGCCGGGCTTTGCCGGATGCTCGCGACGGACTGAAGCCGGTCCATAGGCGCGTGTTGTACGCCATGTACGATATGGGCGTCACGCATAACAAGTCCTACAAAAAATCAGCGCGTATCGTCGGCGATGTTCTCGGCAAATATCATCCTCATGGAGACAGCGCAGTCTACGATACGATCGTGCGGCTGGCGCAGGATTTTTCCGTCCGATACCCTTTGATTGACGGGCAGGGAAATTTCGGCTCGGTCGACGGAGACAGCGCTGCGGCCATGCGCTATACCGAAATTCGGATGGCCCGCCTTTCCGATGAACTGCTCGCTGATTTGGATAAGAACACGGTGGATTTCGGCCCGAACTATGACGATTCTTTAACGGAACCGTTGGTTCTGCCTGTCAAGTTTCCGAATCTGCTTGTGAATGGATCTTCCGGTATAGCGGTGGGAATGGCCACCAACATACCGCCGCATAATATTTGCGAAATTATTAATGCGACGGTGCTTCTGATGGAAAATCCGGGCGCTTCACTGGACCAGTTAATGGCGTTTGTTCCGGGTCCCGATTTTCCGACCGCGGGATTTATTTACGGCCGCACCGGCATCCGCTCCGCTTACGAAAGCGGACGAGGGATTGTCGTCATGCGCGCTAAAGCGGCGATCGAAAAGCATCACCGCGACCGGGAAGCGATCATTGTCACCGAAATCCCCTACCAGGTGAATAAAGCAAAATTGATCGAACGCATCGCCGAGCTTGTACGCGATAAAAAAATCGAGGGGATCTCGGACCTTCGAGACGAATCCGACCGGGAAGGGATGAGGATAGTAATCGAACTTAAAAAAGATGAACCCTCGCAGGTTGTTTTGAACAACCTGTACAAGCTGACACCGATGCAATCCAGTTTCGGCATCATCATGCTGGCGATTGTGAACAATCAGCCCAAAATTCTGAACCTGCGAGAGGCGCTGATCTGTTTCATCGATCACAGAAAAAATGTTGTACGCAGGAGAACCCTTTTCGAACTGGAGAAAGCCGAAGCCAGAGCCCATATTCTCGAAGGGCTCAAGCGGGCGTTGGACATTCTGGATGAAATTATAACCCTGATTCGCGGATCGAAAGAACCGGCAATAGCAAAAGAAGGCTTGATAAGCCAGTTCCAGTTCAGCGCGTTGCAGGCTCAGGCAATCCTGGAGATGCGCCTGCAAAGACTGACAGGGCTCGAGCGTGAAAAAATCGTCGCCGAATATGAAGAAATCCTGAAACTCATTGCCCGCCTCAAAGAAATACTCGCCAGCGAAAAAGTTCTGGAAGGCGTGGTCATCGAAGAATTGCGCGAAGTGCAGAAGACCTACGGAGACGAGAGGCGCACCCAGATTCTTGATGAGGAGGTGGAACTCACGCTTGAAGACCTCATTGCCGATGAAGAGGTCGTTATTACCGTCACTCATTCGGGCTATATCAAACGCACCATGGCTTCTCTTTATCGCCCACAGGGACGTGGCGGCAAAGGCCGCATCGGCATGACGACCCGGGACGAGGATTTCATTGACCACGTCTTTGTGGCCTCCACCCACAGCTACCTGCTTGTTTTTACCAACAAGGGACAGGTGTATTGGCTCAAAGTCTATTCGATACCCGATGTGGGGACGGCAGGCAAAGGCAAGGCGATTGTGAATCTTGTCAACCTCGGCAAGGATGAAAAGATTGCCGACATCATAGCGGTGAAAGCCTTCGATACCGGCGAGTATGTTGTGATGGCGACCCGCAACGGAATCGTGAAAAAAACCGCTTTGGATGAATACGCCAATCCGCGCAGTTCGGGCATCATCGCTATCTTCATACCGGATGATGACGAGCTTATCGGCTGCCAGCTGACGGATGGCGGCTACGATGTGCTTCTCGCCACCCATATGGGCAAAGCAATTCGTTTCTCGGAAAAAGATGTTAGAGACATGGGCCGGACCGCGCGTGGCGTTATAGGCATTCGGCTGTCGAAAAAAGATCATGTGGTCGCTATGTCTACATTCAAAGGACCGGGACAATTCCTTACCGTGACCGAGAAAGGATTTGGCAAGCGAACGGATGTCGAAGAATATCCCTGCCAGGGGAGAGGCGGATCCGGCGTTATTAACCTAAAAGTCGGCGAGAAAAACGGCAAAGTGGTAAACACATGCCATGTTCAGGATGACGTTTCAGTCATGCTGATCACCGCGCAAGGAAAGCTGATTCAGCTCCACACGGAAGATATCCGCAATACACAAGCCAGAGCCGCAATCGGGGTCAAATGTATTGGTCTCGATGAAGGTGATTGCGTCGCCAGCGTCACCGTGGTCGCCGGCGAAGAATCCAACGACAAGGAAGAATAAAATGGACAGGCCTTTAGCTAAAGGCCTGAAAAAATGCACCTTGACAGTAGTATCAACCGAGAGTAACTTATCCCCCTTGTCAATTTAAGGAGGTGGTTCGGATTGGCAGAAGTAATTCTAAATGAAGGCGAGTCGCTCGAAAGCGCCCTCAGGCGCTTCAAACGCAAGGTCCAGCAGGAAGATATCATCAAGGACGTCAAAAAACACTCCTTCTACCTGAAACCGGGTGAAAAGAAGCGGATTAAACAGGCCTTGGCGCGCAAGCGGCTGCGAAAAAAATTACGCAGCATGCGCCCCTAACCCTGCTGTTGAATCAATCGCGTTGAAATGAGAGCGATTGTGACTATAAGTGTATCAAGAACTCAAAAAGACCGCTGATACTATTTGCGCCTTTTGTGTGAAACAGCCGGTCCTGGGATTCGTTCTCGGGTCCGGCCTAGGCGCCTATCCGGACACATGGACGGATCGAGTCGTCATTCCTTTCAGTGAAATCCCACATTTTCCCGCCACTAAAGTTTGTGGCCATCCCGGCAACCTGGTAATCGGCAACGCTGAAGGGATTCCCTCTATTGCTCTGCAAGGGCGAGCTCATCTTTACGAAGGCTATTCCCTTTCTGAAGTCACCTTTCCAATACGGGCGCTGGGCTGCCTTGGAATAAGCCGGCTCATCCTTGCCAACGCTGCGGGAGGCGTCAATAAAGCGTTTAAGCCGGGTGATTTCATGTTGATCACCGATCACATCAACTTTACCGGGACAAACCCACTGGTCGGAGCGAATGTTGAAGAACTGGGACCGCGATTCCCGGATATGAGCGAAGCTTATGATGTCGAGATGCGCGCAATTGCCTTGAAAGCCGCCAGGGAAAACAATATCTCTCTCGAGGAGGGAGTGTATATGGGCTTCTCCGGACCCAGTTACGAAACCTCTGCGGAAATACGCATGTGCCGCGCGCTGGGCGCCGACGCTGTAGGCATGTCTACGGTTCCGGAAGTAATTGTCGCCAGGCACATGGGGATCCGAGTGCTGGGAATATCCTGCATTGCCAATATGGCCGCCGGAATCCTCCCTCAGCCGTTGACCCACCAGGAAGTGCTCGACGCCACCGGCAAAGCGCAGGATAAGTTCGTTGCGTTATTGCAGTCGATTGTTGGCGCGCTTCAGCCCTAACGGATCTGGACCAATGCTTTTAAATAACGGACGACTGACGACTATGCCGATTTCCTTTAACCGGATCGTACTAATGGTACTGGATAGCGTAGGGATTGGCGCAATGCCCGATGCCGCCGAGTGGGGCGATGCGGGCGCCGATACTCTAGGCCATACCATAAGCATCGAAAAACCGCTCCTGCCGAATTTACAGAAACTGGGGCTCGGCAATATACGCCCCATTCCCGGACTGCCCCTCACAGGCAAACCGGAAGGTTCGTTTGGAAAAGCGGCGATTCTTTCCAATGGCAAGGATTCGACTGTCGGACATTGGGAGATGACGGGGTTGATTACGCAGCTACCCTTTCCCATATATCCGGAAGGCTTTCCTGAGCGCATTATGAAATCCTTTACCCAAGCCATTGGGCGAGATGCGCTTGGAAACAAAACAGCTTCAGGAACAGAAATCATCAAAGAACTGGGCGAGGAACATGTCCGGACCGGAAAGCCGATCGTGTATACCTCCGCCGACTCCGTATTCCAAGTAGCCGCTCATGAAGAGGTCGTCCCTCTCGATGAGCTTTATCGAATCTGCAAAATCGCCCGTCAGTTGCTGACGGGCGAAGATCAGGTGGCCCGTGTTATCGCTCGTCCCTTTATTGGCGCGCCGGGCGGCTTTCTCCGGACAGGCAATCGAAAAGATTTTGCCATTTCGCCGCCGGACCGAACTTTACTGGATATTCTCAAAGATGCAGGCATCGCTACGATCGGGATTGGCAAGATACCCTCTATTTTCAATTTCATAGGATTTTCCGAACAGCGAGAGGCTCAGGACAACGTGGAATCGATCCATCAAATCGTCCGCGCGCTCAAGAGTTCTCCGGAAGGGCTCATTTTTGCCAACCTGGTCGATTTCGATATGTTGTGGGGACATCGAAGAGATATCCAAGGGTACGCCAAGGGCCTTGAATATCTTGATCAACGCATGCCCGATATAAAAAACGCTCTGCGGGATGACGATTGTCTCATCATCACTGCAGATCATGGCTGTGATCCCGCCCATCGAGGAAGCGATCATACCCGGGAGTATGCGCCGATCCTAGTATACAGCCCAGGATTGCACGGGGGAATAAATCTGGGAACAAGAGAGACTCTGGCGGATATGGGTCAGACTGTGGCTGAAAATTTCAAACTCAAAATTCCGATCGGAACGTCATTCCTCCGCGAGTTGTTGTAGGAGCGTCAGGCGTCCCGCCCGCACTCCAAGAATCCTCTAATCATGAACGCGCAGGCTGCAAATGTCGGTAAGGTTTCGGTATCGTTGAGCGTAATCCAGTCCGTAGCCGATAACGAATTCATCGGGAATATCAAATCCGATGTATTCCACCGGAACTTCGATTTTCCGGCGGGAAGGTTTGTTGAGTAAAGCCACTGTTTTTAGAGAGGATAATCCTCTGGAGCCAAGAGTCTGAAGCAGATAATGGAGAGTCAGTCCGGTATCGACGATGTCTTCCACCAGAAGAACATCCCTGTCTTCTATGCTCTCGTCCAGATCCTTCAATATCCGCACTTCGCCGCTGCTCTTTGTCCGATCGCCGTAGCTGCCCACTGCAATAAAATCGAAGGTCAATTCGAGCTGGATTGCCCGCACCAGATCCGAGTGGAAAAGGCTCGCGCCTTTAAGAATTCCGATCAAATGCGGTATTTTTCCGCTGTAGTCTTGCGTGATCTGATTTCCAAGCTCGTGCACCCGCCGCTGAATTTTTTGCGAGTCCAGCAGAATGGGGCCGATAGCTTCATACAAGGGGTCCATTTCAGCTCCTCTCGAATATAATTCATCTTTACCATAATCATCTGCGCAAATCTGCGCAAATCTGCGATTGAATGCTATACTTTGGCGTTTATTGCATAGGGAAGGGACTCAGGATGATCCGGGCCAGAAGAAAATCGGTGGGCGTCAATGTGGGTGGCGTAAAGCTCGGCGGTGGCGCACCTGTTGTTGTGCAGTCGATGACCAATACCAATTCCGAGCAGGTTGAGAGTACGGCCGGCCAGATTATTGCGCTTGCCTCCGCCGGTTCCGAAATGGTGCGGATTACCGTCAATACTCCCGAAGCGGCGCGAGCGGTCCCTGAAATCGTGAAAAGGGTCGAGGAAAAAATACCGGTTCCGATCATTGGAGATTTTCATTACAACGGACACCTGCTCCTGACTAAATTTCCGGAATGCGCGCGTCTTCTGGCCAAGTATCGCATTAATCCCGGGAACGTAGGAGTCGGCAAACAGCACGACGAAAACTTCCGAAGAATCATCGATGTGGCGATCGAACACAATAAGCCGGTGCGCATCGGCGTCAACTGGGGATCTCTTGACCAGGCGTTGGTTGCGCGGCTGATGGATGAGAACGCCAGGCGCGCTCAGCCTGAGGACCCGCGGAATATCATGATTGAATGCATGAGTCGAAGCGCTTTGGAGTCGGCCCAAATGGCGGAAGATTATGGCCTTCCCCATGACCGCATAATTCTCAGCGCAAAGCTTTCAGGAGTCCAGGATCTTATCGATGTGTACCGCATGCTGGCGGAACGGTGCGATTATGCATTGCACCTGGGCCTGACCGAAGCGGGGATGGGCGCCAAAGGAATCGTTTCATCCACAGCGGCGATGGCGGTGCTGTTGCAGGAAGGAATCGGGGACACGATCCGGGTTTCGCTTACGCCCCAGCCGGGCGGCGACCGCAGCGAGGAAGTGCTGGTGGCGCAACAGATCCTGCAATCGCTCGAGATTCGCAGCTTCCAGCCGCAGGTTTCCGCATGTCCGGGTTGCGGACGAACGGCTTCAGTTTTCTTCCAGGAGTTGGCGGATCAAATCCAGACCTACATCAGGACAAAGATGCCGGAATGGCGAAAACGGTATCGTGGAATCGAAGAGTTGAAAGTGGCTGTCATGGGCTGCGTCGTCAACGGGCCCGGGGAGTCGAAGCATGCAAACATCGGCATTTCTCTTCCCGGCGCCGGTGAAGACCCGAAAGCGCCGGTCTATATCGACGGGCAGCTGGCCAAAATCCTGCGTGGAGACCGGATCATTTCCGATTTTATCGCCATGCTCGATGAATATGTCATGAGACGATTCCAATAAATATTAGCCGGATTTTCATGTATGTTTATATTTTCGCCAGAGATAGGAATAGACAATGTTGAAGACGCATAACTGTGGAGAAATACGATTGGCCGATAACGGCAAAACTGTTGCCATTGCGGGTTGGCTGCAACGAAGAAGAGATCATGGCGGGCTGATTTTTATCGATTTACGCGATCGCTCCGGCCTGGTTCAAGTGACTGCGGATCCGACTGTCGGTGAAGCGTTCAGCGTTGCCGACAAGGCCAGGAACGAATACGTTCTCCAAGTTGCCGGCGTCGTTCGCCCCCGGCCCGAGGGGACAGTGAATCCCAATCTGGCGAGCGGGGAAATCGAAATTCTTGCGCAATCTATTGTTATCCTTAATTCAGCTAAAACGCCTCCGATGCCTATCGATGATGATGGATATAAAACAGATGAAACTACGCGGCTGAAATACCGCTACCTGGATCTTCGGCGCGCCCGCCTTCAGAAGAACCTGATGCTTCGCCACAAGATAATCAAATTCATGCGCGATTATCTGGACAAGCAGGGATTCATCGAGATCGAGACGCCGATGATGATCAAATCGACGCCGGAAGGAGCCCGGGACTATGTGATTCCCAGCCGTGTTCAGCGCGGGAAATTTTTTGCTTTGCCCCAAAGCCCCCAGCAGCTTAAACAGCTCCTGATGGTCGCCGGATATGAGAAATACTTTCAAATCGCTCGCTGCATGCGCGACGAAGATTTGCGAGGCGACCGGCAGCCGGAGTTTACCCAACTGGATCTCGAGATGTCTTTCGTAGAGCGAGAGGATGTCCTCGCAGTAGTGGAAGGCCTCGTCACCGGGCTCGTCCCGGCAGTTACGCCGCAAAAGCGCATTTTCAGCCCCTTTCCCAAGATGACCTATGCGGAAGCGATGAATCGTTATGGATCCGATAAGCCCGATCTCCGGTTCGGCATGGAAATCGTTGATGTGACGAAAAGCCTCGAAAAGACTGAATTCCGGATGTTCTCCGATGTGATTCAGGCCGGAGGCGCAGTCAAATGCCTTATCGCGTCCGGCTGCGCCGGCTATTCGCGCAAGGATATCGACGTTCTGACGAATTTCATCCAGTCGGCCGGCGGCAAGGGAATGGGAACGCTGGCGTGGACCGCTGATGGGATCAAGGGAACGATAGCCAAACAGCTGAAACCGGAGGAAGTGAGTGAAATCGCCCGCACCACTCAGGCTAAAGAAGGGGATCTTGCCTGCTTGGTCGCAGATAAAGCGATGACGGCCTGCAAGGCTTTAGGCGCCCTGCGCCTGGAATTTCGCGATCGGCTGAAACTCGCTCCCCCCGACCTGTTGGCTTTTGGCTGGGTGATCGATTTTCCGATGTTTGAATGGGATGAGGAAGAAAAGCGCTGGAGCTTCAT
This sequence comes from uncultured Acidobacteriota bacterium, assembly GCA_964441405.1. GTDB lineage: Bacteria > Acidobacteriota > UBA6911 > UBA6911 > UBA6911 > UBA6911. Next base: position 7,780 of record CAYTYP010000004.1, on the reverse strand, counting down.
GCATCACCCGTTTACAAGTCCAAGACCGGAGCATCTGGACATCCTGGAAACCGACCAGGCTAATGTCATGAGCGATGCATATGATTTGGTATGCAATGGCTACGAACTGTCAAGCGGCAGCATCCGTATCCATAATCGCGACGTGCAGGCGAGAATTTTCCGAGCCCTGGGATATGAAGACGAAGAGATACAGCGTCGGTTTGGCCATATGCTGGAGGCTTTCGAATACGGAGCTCCGCCGCATGGGGGCATGGCGCCGGGGATTGACCGGCTTGTGATGCTCATGGCGGACGAACCGAACATCCGTGAAGTCATCGCATTTCCGAAAACGGCCAGCGCCAGCGATCTGATGTTCGACGCTCCTTCAGAATTGGGTGAGAAACAGCTTCGGGAACTGCACATCAAAATCAGGGAATAAAAATAAAGACGCCATGGATTACACGGATTGTATTAAATATTTAATCCGCGTAATCCATGGCGTCTTTATTTAGTGGCTGAGGCTTATGGCGCGGTGAATCAAGCTGATGAATTCGTCACGGTAGCCATGCCTGTCGATTCCCTTCCCCTCCTTTGCCCACAGCAATGCGTTTTCCATGGAGGAGTTTCCTTTATAGGGAGAATCCCGCAGAACCATGCCAAACGCCGCGACTGCTGCAGCGAATTTGCAATCCTCGGTGGCTTCAACAAACTTCTTGGGCAGATTTTTCAGTTCGTATTCCGAAAGCACGCTTTTCTCACCTTCCGGTTCCTTGCTGCGTATTTTCAGAGTAAGCATTTCTTTGCCGTGTTTAGAGGAAGAAAGCTTCGAGGGTTTCTGGTACTTCAAGGAATCCACTCCCGACGGATCTTCTTTTCCGACAGGCGTTATTTCATAAAGAGCTGTAACAGTGTGCCCCGCCCCGATAGCGCCGGCCATCTTGGCGTCATTGTTGAAATCTTCTTTAGGCATAATTCTGTCTTCATATCCTATCAAACGATAGGCGCCTACAACGTTCGGATTGAATTCGACCTGGATTTTGACATCCTTGGCTATAGTGACCAGGGTTGAGTTCATCTGGTCCACCAGGACCTTTTTAGCCTCGTTCAGCGTGTCGATGTAGGCGTAATTGCCACGACCTTTAGCAGCCAGCAATTCCAGAGTGGAATCCTTATAGTTGCCCATTCCAAAACCGAGAGCGCTGAGGAAGATGCCGCTGTTTGCTTTTTCTTCAATCAATCGAGTCAGATCGCCTCGGTTGGTGATGCCGACATTGAAATCCCCGTCGGTTGCCAGGAGGACACGGTTCGCGCCGCCTTTGATGAAGCCGTCCTGCGCCACCTGATACGCGAGTTGGAGGCCTGAAGCTCCATTGGTGCTTCCGCCTGCCATAAGGCCGTCGATCGCCTGGCTTATCTTTGCCTTTTGATCTCCGCTGGTTGAGGGGAGACGCACCGCGGTAGCGCCTGCATAAACTACGATGGCGACCTTGTCGGACTCGGTCAATTTATCGACCAGCAGGCGCATCGATTGCTGCACGAGAGGAAGCTTATTTGGGGCCATCATGGATCCTGAGACGTCAAGCAGAAACACCAGGTTGCTTGGAGGGCGGTTGCCTGTTTCTATTTCGCGCCCTTTCAAGGCGATGCGCAGCATCAGATGATCTGTTTTCCATGGGGCTTCGGTGAGCTCGAAATGTACGGTAAAGGGTTTGTTGTCTTTTGGTCCCGCGTAGTCGTAATCAAAATAATTGACCAGTTCTTCGATGCGCACCGAATCTTTGGGCGGAAGCGATCGGCCATTCAGAAAACGGCGCATATTGGAGTAGGCTGCGCTGTCCACATCGATCGAAAAAGTGGAAAGCGGATTTTGTAGGACATTCATGAAGGGATTGTCGAGAACGTGGTCGTAGGCTTCTGTATTGAATCGGGTCCGCACTTGCTGAATCGGGTGCAACTTGCCATCGGGACCGGGAACCCAACGCACATTATTAGCAGTGACGCCATCTTTCTGAACGTTCACGTTGGCGGCGCTGAGACCGGCCAGGGTCTTATCATCGGCGCTGAAGATCGGGTTTTCCGACATGACAACGCCGCCCATTACCTTTACCAGATCAAGAACGTTGCTGTTGACCAGAGGCAGTCTGGCAATCGAATCTTGCGGAATCACCATGCCTACGGATGAACCGTTTTCCAAAATGATGTTTTCCGCCTTAATGTTGACCTCAACTACTTCGGAAATTTTCCCTGCCTCCAACGTGACTTCGAGCTTAATAACGCCGTTTTCAATTCGGATGGCTTTGGATATGTTTTTTGCAAAACCTTCTTTCTCGACGGTAATTTCATAAAACCCGGGCAGGAGTCCCGACGCATGGAAGGCGCCGGCGTTGTTGGTTGTATATTTTGTTGCTACATTTGTTTCGGTGTTTTTTATGGTCACCGATGCGCCCGGCACTAATGCGCCTGTAGGATCCCTAACGACGCCGACAATACCGCCGGTTGCAGACTGAGCCTGGCCGGGATTGCCGATGGAAAGACATGAGATCAACGTTACGACCGCCAGAGAATAGGCTAGCGCTCTAAATATCCTAAATACGAAATGAGTTCTGATAATGCTCGAATTGTTGATGATCATAGGGCCTCCTTTTTTATTTCCGGCTGTTTCTATCGGGATAACGCGGCGGCTCTGGATTTCTTAGATGCATTCTAAAAGGAATGTTGAAAACAGTATCGGGTTGGGCGCTAAATCAAAAAAACAATTTCTGGAATGGAATGCTCCTAAGGCTCCGATGAATTAACCGGAGAGGTATTATGAAAATTTATTCAATAATGTTGTTCTTTGTGTTTGCTTCGAGTCTTTATCCCCAGGAATCCCTTAAAATTCCATCCGCTTCCCCGGACGTTCCCTATGTGGAGCGGGAAGAAAAGGAATTCAACTTCTATCCGGGGGGTAAATTGACAATTGCGGCGGGCGCTGTCGGAAACGTAAGCGTCCTCGGATGGCAAAAAGGATCCATTCGAATGGAAGCCGAGAAGATTGTTCATAACCTTCCTCCGGAAAAGGCGAAAACAATCATCGGGAAAAATCCGCTTAAAGTTAAATGGGATCAGACAAGCGCCACAATTCGCACTTCGGGAAATCCGGCGCTGGAAACTGCGATGGAAGTCAATCTCACCGTGTATGTTCCCAGGGATAAGACAGATTTAATTGTCAGGATAATCGATGGCAATTTTTCAGTGGAGCTGGTGAACGGATGGGTCGAAGCGACGATTTTGCAAGGCGACATTGAAGTTAAATCCGTGGCCGGGTATTTTTCGGCGGTCACTCAAAAAGGCGATGTCCGGGCGGACATGCCCGGGAAACGATGGTCGGGGCGGGAGTTTGCCGCCGTAACTCAAGCCGGCAACATAAACCTCCTGCTTCCGATCGATTATTCCGCCGCTCTCCAACTGGAAACGCGCAACGGCAAGATTTCCGTTGATTACCCGGATCCGGTAGTAGACAACGAGGTTAAGCCTCTGGACATTTTAATCCAGAAGAAATCTCAAGTACTGAAAGCGGAAGTAGGCGGTGGAGGCGCCGCGATAAAGCTGGCCACCTCATCCGGTGATGTGACCTTATCTAAAAAACCGGCTGAGTAAAAACTACAAACGCTAAGGAATCCACAGATTAAAGATATAATAAATCTGTGGATTCCGGTGCGTTTTAATGAATTGAATCCCTCTTCGTGTTATAAATCTACGGCGCAAATTCTCAACTTTAAAAAAATATTCTTTTTTCCTAAGAAATCCAGCGCAGCCGCGTTATCCCGGTAGCAGCAGCCGGAAAAAACAGATGAGGCCGCATGAAAACTCCAGATTCAAGCTGGGTTGCATCAGTCCTGGCCGAATACGAGCAACCGTTGATCCGCTATGCGGTTCATATTACGGGCGACATTGATCGCGCGCGAGAAGTGGTCCAGGACACGTTTCTGAAGCTTTGCCGTCAGAAACCAGATCAGATTCAAAACCATCTGGCGCAATGGCTATATACCGTTTGCCGCAACGGGGCGCTGGATGTGATCAGAAAGGAGAAAAGGATGACCGGAATCAATGAAGTCCAGCTTAACCTCCAGCCCCAAACCGGGCCGGAGGTTTCCTCTACTCTGGAGCAAACGGAGCAGTATTCAGAGGTTCTGAAGATACTCAACACTCTCCCCTCAAACCAGCAGGAAGTCATACGACTGAAATTTCATAGCGATTTGAGTTATCTGGAAATCAGCCGCATCACCAGGCTTTCGGTAAGCAATGTCGGCTTTCTTATCCATACCGGGCTTAAAACAGTCCGGGAAAAAATTCAGCAGCCGCAGCCGGCGTTAAGGAGGGTGAAATGAAGATCGATGCCAATGATCCAAAATGGACGGCTTACGCGCTCGGCGAAATAAGCGATCCGCAAGAAAGAGCGGAAATCGAAAGCCTCCTGGAACAATCGCCTGAAATGCGCCAACTGGTTGATGAAATTCGCGGTGCGGCGGATTTCCTGGCGGCGCAATTACGAACGGAGCCATCCATGGGATTGACTCCCGCGCAGCGAGCGCTTATCCAAGAAAAAGCCCACGCCCCCAGAAACTGGTTTGGCTTAAAACCGGTTTGGGCGATAGCATGCGCTATGGCGGCGGTTGCCCTGATATCGTTTATAGCGATCCGTCAACTGAAACAGGTGCAACCCATTCTTCCAACGGTCCAAGTGGCGCAAAATAGTGCAACTCCACACAATACTGCGCCGGCGGGAATGGAAGAGCCTGTAAAGACGACAGAGCCCAACAAGCAATCTCCTATTGAACAAACAGCCCAGATGGAGAAGAAGACGCCTTCGCTGAAAACCCAGGAGACGAGTCCTGCTCCGGTGCAACCTTCACTTAAACAAACGCCTGTTCAAACAGCGGAAAACCGGCCGCCGGAACCGGCCGTCTTCAATACTCCATCGTTTTCAACAGGACCCTCCTGGTTGGGCGGATCTGGGTCCGGCAGCTTCTATGGCACGATCAAAGATCCGTCCGGCGCGGTAGTGCCGGGTGCGAGCGTTACTGTTACCAACGCCGAAACCAATGTAGCAACAAAATATACGACCAACAATGCCGGAACCTTCAATGCATCGGGACTTCTTCCCGGGTATTATGAGGTGACCGTCGAGAAAGAAGGTTTTGCGAAAAACGTATCCAAAGCCATCCGACTTGAAAACGGCGTCCATCAGCTTAACGCCAAGTTGGAAACAGGGAAAATTTCCGAAATAGTTGAGGTCAACATTAAGGCGGAAAACATTATTTTGGAAAACGGTTCATCCGTAGGCATGGTGATTCCGCAAGATTCGATTGCCAAACTGCCTCTGATCAACAGCAACGTTCTTGATCTGGTCAAGGTCATGGGCGGCGTAGTCATATCGGAAAATCCGATCTTCGGCGCCGATGATACGACCCTGGCCGGCCTCAGCGCAGCCAACGTGAATGTTCAGAAGGATGGCGTCACTGCCAATAATGTGCGTTGGACCACCGGAATGAATGCGCCCGTTAACCTCAATCCTGAAATCGTCAGTGAATTCAAAGTGGCCACTACGCCGGTCGAGGCTGAAAAGGGACGAGGCAGCGGCCAAGTAAAAGCGGCGGCGCTAAAATCGGAAGTGCATCCGATATCGACCAAAACAGTAGAAAGTGCATCCGCCCAAGCGGCGCCGCCTGCCGGCAGTGGCGGTGGAATGGGAGGTGGCGGCGGTTCCGGCAATGGCCCAGGTGTTGGGCCTGGCATCGGCGGTGGAATGGGCTTTGGAATGGGGTCGGGGTCGGGAGCGGGAGCGGGACCGGGTAGTAACGCTTATCGTGGCAGCGCTGTTTGGAATACTCAGGATAGAGATTCCGCAGGCGGGCCCGCACCGTCGCCACCACCGCGTCCCAGATACGATAGTAGTTTTGATCGTCGAAGAACGCCTCCGCCTTATATGCAAAGCATGCAGTTCAACACCGAAAGCTACGATCCTATCCGCGACAATCCATTCCAGGATGTCGTGCAAAATCCGCTTTCCACTTTTTCCATCGATGTGGACACTGCATCCTATTCCAATATGCGGCGCTTTCTGGAGCGCGGCTCTCGCCCTCCCAGAGATTCGATTCGCATCGAAGAACTGGTGAATTACTTCGATTACGATTACGAAGGGCCGGGGTCCAAGGATAACAAACCATTTGCCGTTCATTTCGAGCTTACCGAAGCGCCCTGGAAAACGGATCATATGCTGCTGCGCGTTGGCGTGAAGGGACGAGAAATCAATCCCGGCAAGCGGCCTCCATGCAACCTGGTTTTTCTGCTCGATGTGTCCGGTTCCATGGGAGAGCCCAATAAGCTTCCTCTTGTGCAGCAATCGATGCAGATGCTTCTGAACAACCTGACCGAAAACGACAAGGTCGCGATAGTAATCTATCGGGAAATAACCAGCGTGCTGCTCCCTTCGACCAACGCGTATCAGAAGGCGAGAATCGCCGGCGCCATCAATAGTCTGGAAGCTTCCGGCACAACCAATGGCGCCGCAGGCCTTCAACTCGCTTATCAGGTGGCGCAGAATGGTTTCATCAAAAACGGCACGAACCGCGTCATTCTGGCAACCGACGGAGATTTCAATACCGGGATCACCAACAGGGGAGACCTGAATCGCTTGATTGAAGATGAAGCCAGGAGCGGCATTTTCTTAACGGCTCTCGGTTTCGGGATGGGCAACTTGAAAGATTCCACCTTGGAGATGCTGGCAAACAAGGGACGAGGCAATTACGCCTATATCGACACGCTGGATGAGGCAAGGAAGGTTCTGGCGGAGCAGGTCAACGCGACGCTTGTCCCAATAGCCAAGGATGTCAAAATCCAGGTCGAATTCAATCCGGGTTTTGTCAGCGCATACCGCCTGATCGGTTATGAAGACAAGGTTCTCGCTAAAGAAGATTTCAATAATGATCAAAAGATGGCCGGCGTGATCGGTTCCGGTCACACGGTTACAGCTTTGTATGAGCTTGTGCCCGCTGATAAATCCTATCAGGGGCCGGGAGTCGATCCTCTGAAGTATCAGAAGCCCGCACAAACGGCTCAATCCGTCAGCAGCGATGAAATGCTTACGCTCAAAATCCGCAGCAAGGAGCCTAAGAGTGAAGAGAGCATGTTAGCGGTATATACCGTGAAAAAATCGCCGCATAAATTCATCGAAGCCTCGCAGGATTTCAAATTCGCAGCAGGAGTGGCGGCGTTTGGAATGGTTCTGCGGGATTCTCCCTACAAAGGCTATGCCTCGGTGGAGAATGCTCTCGAATGGGCTAAGCAAGGCCAGGGAGTGGATAAGAGCGGCTATCGCGGCGAATTCATCCGCCTGGTTCACCGTGCCATGGGTCTCAACTACTAAGCCTTCCTGAAAACGCGTCCCATCGGCTGCAAACAGCCGGCGGGACGCGCTTATGCTTATTGGAAATCCTGGAGAAATCCAAGAGGAGTCCAAGGATCCCAGGGAATCCTGGACATCCATCATGGATCCATCATGGAGCATCGCGGGGAGTGACGATAGTAATAATAGTATTAAATATTGTTGTCCAGGAATTCACCAGGAATTCAGGATTTCGCTCGGTCCAAGATTTCGATGGAGATTAATTTTTGAGGAAACAATCGTAATTATTTGCAGAAATAAAGCAGGCATGTAGACAAACAAACATCAGACATCAACATGCGATGGCCTCTGATTAGCCGCTGAATGTATATGGATTCAGCTGGATTGCGTCGGCTTGGATGCGAACGCGGCTCG
>CAYTYP010000003.1:121843-157682 GCA_964441405.1 uncultured Acidobacteriota bacterium | reverse complement strand
ATAGATCTGCTTACATCCGGCAATCATATATGGGACAAGCGGGCCATCGTTCCCTATCTATCCGAACAACCTCGGCTGCTGCGTCCTCATAATTATCCGCGGATTACTCCAGGAACCGGCATATATATCGGCGACTCCAAATGTGGCGTACGGGTAGGAGTGCTGAACCTTCAAGGGCGCGTTTTCATGACAAGCATCGACTGCCCCTTCACAACGGGATTAGCTGCAGTGGAACATATCCGCAAACAGACGCCGGTTATTATCATTGATTTTCATGCCGAAGCGACTTCCGAAAAACAGGCTTGCGGCTGGTATTTCGATGGGCTAGTCAGTGCGGTTGTTGGGACCCATACTCACGTTCAAACGGCGGATGAACGGATTTTGCCAAAAGGAACCGCCTTTATTACCGATGTCGGGATGACGGGGCCCCACGACTCCATCATCGGATCCATCCCGGATCTTGCACTGGATCGATTCCTGAGACAAATTCCTGTTCGGCTTGAGCCTGCCAACAGCAATCTCCGGTTGTGCGGCGTTATCGTTGACATCGATGAAAAAAGCGGCCTCGCTCTCACGATCGAGCGCCTGAACCTCCCCTTCACCTTATAAATTCCCAGTTCAGGGTTCCCAGTTCCCGAGAAACTGTAAACTCTTGTTTATCCGAATATTCGATCAAGGAGGGAGATGCAGGCGAGCGATCGTCGCCGGACAGATTCATCCAACTTCTCAAGCTCATCTCTGGTGCGCTGCCAGTCATCGGCAAGACTGAGAGCCGCTAGAATCGCAACCTTCTGCGTATCCACGGCGCCGGTGGATGTTGCGATTTCGCGCATTCGCTTGTCAAGCCTGGCGCAGAGATTTCTGAGCCGCTCGGGATCTCCGGTAGTTCGGAGTGCGTACTCGCGGTCATAGATTTTAACTCTGACAGAACTGCCTTCCGGCTGTTCGCTCATAGGAGTTCCCAGTTCAGCGTTCCCGGTTCAGGGTTCCTAGTTCCCGATCAGACGTTTTTAAACCGGGAACTGGGAACTCTGGACCGGGAACCCATCATAGCGCTTCCAGGGTCGCAAGAAGATTCAGGGCTTTCTCTACGCGCTCCCGCAATTCCTCACGTTCTTTTTGAAACTGCGTCAGATTATCTCTAGCCGTGGTTTCCTTTTCCTGGAGGCTTCCGATTTCTTCTTTTAAGCGCTGATTCTCTACTCTGAGAGTTTCATTGTCTTTGCGAATAGTCTTGAACTCCTCGACCATGCGGAAGATTTTGTCCTCCAAATGGCCGAACCGTTCCAAGCCTGAGGGTTCCCATTGAGATTTGCTTTCGTTCATACGGATCTGAGCCCCGCTCCATAATTTCTATTTAAAAATGACAAGACAGTATCGATGAAATTCTGCACGCGGTCAACGGTAAGAGTTTTTTCGCGATCCTGGAAAGTCAGGCGCAACGTTAAACTGACTTTATCCGTTGGAATTTTCTCCCCTTCGTATACATCGATAAGCTGAATCTGGGTCAGTTCGTGAATTCCCAGATGTAAAATGCCTTTGTGAATCGTTTGAAAAGCGAGATTGCGCGCTACGACAATCGACATATCCCGTTCCGCAGATGGATATTTGGGAAGAGGATTGTATCCGGGGAGCGAGAATGCATGCCGCGCCAGACATTCAAAATCGACCTCGGCGAAATATACAGGCTGTTTGAGTTTGTATTTTTCTTCGAGGGATGCGGACAGCAATCCCAGCACTCCAAGCGTTTCTTCTCCAATTTTCAAAGTCGCAGTTTCCGATGGATTAAGCCAGGCGATTTCCGCCGGCTCGATTTCAAAAGAAGTGATGCGCAGGCCCTGTAGAAGCAGGCTGAGAGCTCCTTTCAAATGAAAAAAGTCATAGCTGGCGGATGGATTCTTCCAGTTCTGGTTCGCGAAGCCGCCGACGCCCAAAACTCCCAACACATTTCGTTCTACCGGAATGCCATCGGACCCGACGCTATACACCTTCCCCAATTCAAACAGTCGCACAAAGCGCTGGCCATAGTTGAAATTCCTCTTTGCCGATCTTACTAGACCGGGCGCTAGTGAAGTGCGCATGAATTGAGTATCTTCCGTGAGCGGATTCTTGACCGCAGCACGTTCGTACTGAAGCGGAGGAAACTCCAGATGGTCCGTCTCGCCGGCAAAACTAAGATTAATGGCTTCATTATAACCTTGTCCCGACATCAATTCCCGGATCGAGTATTCCAGCCGGTAAACAGGAGAAGGGGTCCCGATTGTTTTGCTTGGAGGAAGAGTGGCCGGTATGTTCCCATAACCATAGAAGCGCGCCAGTTCTTCGATCAAATCCGCTTCCAGTTCCATATCCGCCCGGTAGGTGGGGCAAACGACCTGCCAGGATTGGCCTTCGCCGGGCGTCAGGTCGAAGTCCAGCCTGCGTAAAGTAGACTCAATGAACTCTCGCGTCAAATCCGCTCCCAGGAGAGCCTTCACATTTTTCTGCCGCAAAACAATGCAGACCGGATCTTTTTTCTTGGGGTAAACATCCTTCAGGCTTCCGGAGATTTTTCCGCCGGCGAGCTGTTCAATCAGGCTGCATGCGCGGGCGATGGCGGAAACTGTGTTTTCCCAATCGGCGCCGCGTTCGAAACGGTAACTTGCTTCTGTCGACAAACCGAGTTTCTTGGATGTGCGCCGAATGGATGACTGACTGAAATACGCTGATTCCAGCAGCACCCGAGTAGTGGAAAGGGATATTTCCGAATTCATTCCACCCATGACGCCGGCGATTGCCACAGGTCCCTCTCCGTCATTGATCATCAGCATTTCGCTATCCAGCGCGCGTTCCATGCCGTCGAGAGTTTGAAACTTCTCCCCCTGCCGCGCTCTCGCCACCACAATTTTTCCCTGCCGCAGCACATCGTAATCAAAAGCATGCAGCGGATGCCCCATTTCCAGTAAAACATAATTCGTAATATCGACGACATTATTCAATGGACGCATGCCGGCGGCTTCAAGCCGCCGCTTCATCCACTCGGGTGAAACTCCAACTTTTATTCCGTCCAATATCAGCCCGACATATCGTGGGCATAAATCCTCATCCTTTATCTCAATTATGCAGGGAACTCTATCGGAAGGGATCGAAAGCTTTTTCTGCACATCAGGGAGTCTCAGCGGTCTTTGATAAAGAGCGGCGATTTCTCGGGCTATTCCAATATGGCTTAAACAGTCCGGCCTGTTGGAAGTGACTTCGATCTCAAGGACGACGGTTCCTTGAACCTCCGTGATGGCTTCCACAAGAAGCCCTATCATCGATAGATCTTCTTTCAGCTTTTCCGGGCTTTCATGCAATTCGACGTATTCCCGAAGCCATTCGACGCTGATTTTCATGGAAAAACTCCTGATTAAAATTGTCTCAGGAACCTGAGATCGTTTTCGAAGAAAAGGCGAATATCGTCCACGCCATACTTCAGGATGGCGACTCTGTCTATTCCCATGCCCCAGGCGAAACCGGAATAGCGGGAATCATCAATGCCGGACATGCGCAGCACTTTAGGATGCACCATGCCGGCGCCGAGTATTTCTATCCAACCGCTCTGTTTACATGTCGGGCATCCTTGGCCTGAGCAGAAAATACAGCTGATATCCACCTCCGCTCCAGGCTCCACAAAAGGGAAGAATCCCGGTCTCAGTCGCATCCGAATGTCCGAATGAAACAACCGCTTGAGGAATGCATCGAGCGTTCCCTTCAAATCGCCCATCGTAATCCCTTCTTCAATGACAATGACATCCACCTGATGAAACATGGGGGAATGGGTGGAGTCAAAGGGATCGCGGCGATAAACCTTGCCGGCGCTGATGGCTCGAATCGGCGGCTTCAATGTTTCCATCGCATGCACCTGCACCGAAGAGCAATGAGTGCGCAGCAGCACGGCGTCGTCAAAGTAAAAAGTGTCCTGCGCATCTCTCGCCGGATGATTCGCCGGCATGTTCAAACCTTCGAAATTGTAATAATCACGCTCGATTTCCGGGAGATTGAATATCTGAAAACCCATGCTTACAAAGATCTGTTCGATTTCAGCCTGCAAGCGCTTGATTGGATGAATGCTTCCCAATGCAAATGGAAATCCCGGCCGTGTAACATCGGTTTGATGAAGCTTCGAAGAAGATTCCGCCTGTTTAGCCGCCGCAAGCTTTTCTTCGAGTTTCTCTTCTACAAAAGCCCGCAATTGATTCATGGCTTGACCGAATGCCGGCCGTTCTTCTTTAGGCAGATCTCGAAGCTTCTTCAACGCAGTAGTGATCGCGCCGCTATCTCGGGCAAGATATTTATCTCTTACGGCTTTCCAGCTTTCCATATCATAAACGCTGGCAAGGTCTTGATCAAAAAGCCGTCGCAGATTGTCCATGGATTCATTCATAACAACCCCTAAACGAGTTTAGAGTTCCCGGTTCAGAGTTCAGGATTCCCAGTTAAAAAGCTTTCAGGACTGGGAACTGGGAACTCTGAACTCTAAAATAGAAACGCCCGGCATGGCAGAGCACCCGGGCGAAAATATCCGAGTTGGGGAAGCGGAAAATATCAGGCTGCTGCCAGGGCCGCTTTCGCATTCTCGGTGAGGATGGTAAAAGTCTCAGGATCCTTGATGGCGATCTCCGCAAGGACCCGGCGGTCCAGGGAAATACTGGCTTTCTTCAAGCCGCTCATGAACTTGCTATAGGAAATGTCATTTTTACGGGCTGCCGCTCCCACGCGAATAATGAACAGGCTGCGAAAATCCCTTTTCTTGGTGCGTCTGTCGCGATAAGAGAAACTAAGAGCGCGATCGACAGACTCCTTCGCCGATCTATGCAATTTGCTCTTGGTCAGGCGATAACCTTTTGCCAGCCCTAGAATTTTTTTACGACGCTGTACGCGTTTGTTCCCTCTTTTTACTCTCGGCATTTCTCAACTCCAAAGTGCATTCAAAAATAATCAAATGTTCAGCATTCTTTTTACACGTTTCACATCGGATTTGCTTACCAGGGCGCTGTCGACCAGCTTGCGCATCCGTTTGCGAGGTTTTTTGGTTAGAATGTGACGGGCATGGCTATGGCGCCGCAAAATCTTCCCCGTTCCAGATACTTTGAAACGTTTTGCTGCACTCTTGTTTGTCTTCAGTTTCACAAATATTCTCCCAAACTCTGATGAATATAAATTAAATTAAGAAGCATTTAGCCCTGCCTGATCACAGTTCGAAGCTTATTGCTTCTAATGCGCCCAACTGAATCCTAATGTTTTTTGGGAAGGAATATCGCCACCAGCATATATCCTTCCATTTTGGGCATCCGCTCTACGTCGGCGACTTCTGCTAAATCCTGGACTAATCGGTCCATCAGCTTGCGTCCCAGTTCCTGGTGAGTCATTTCTCGCCCGCGAAAAACAATGCTCGCCTTCGCCTTGTTTCCTTCGTTCAAGAACCGCAAAATGTTGTTTTTCTTGAACTGGAAATCATGCTCTTCGGTTTTTGGCCGGAACTTGACTTCCTTCATTACTACTTGCTTCTGATGCTTTTTGGCTTCATGGGCTCGCTTACTCTTCTGGTACTGAAACTTGCCATAATTCATTATCCTGCAAACAGGAGGAGTGGCTCCCGGCGCCACTTCCACGAGGTCAAGCTCCTTGGACTTGGCAATTGCAAGGGCCTGTTCCGGCGTCATAACTCCAAGCTGTCCGGCCTCTTCGTCCACTACCCGGATCTCTTTTGCCCGGATCAACTCATTAATACGAACCCGCACTGGCTTGCCTGTTACGATTGGCTACCTCCTTTTAAAGAAACCAGAAGCCGAATTAAGGCTTAACCGCCCTGGTTTTAACAATTTCCTGAATATTTTCCAAAAAAGTTTCTAGGGATTGAGTTCCCAAATCCCCAAGGAAACGATTGCGCACAGAAACTTCTCCGGAACTCGCTTCTTTATCCCCTAACACCAACATATAGGGGATTTTTTTCGTTTGGGCTGCGCGAATCTTATAGCCCATCTTTTCATTTCTATCATCAATCTCTACCCGAATGCCGGCGTCTGTCAACCGACGCTGCACTTCTTTGCCATACTCCTGATGGCGTTCAGCGATTGGAATGACCACCGCTTGAACGGGCGCAAGCCAAACGGGAAATGCTCCGGCGTAATGCTCTATGAGCACTCCCATGAAGCGTTCAATCGATCCGAGGAGCGCGCGGTGCAACATCACTGGTTGATGAGCAGCGCCATCGGAACCGATAAAGGACAAATTAAAACGCTTCGGAAGCGTAAAATCAAACTGAACAGTGGATAGTTGCCAGGGACGGCCGATAGCATCAATTAATTTCACATCGATTTTAGGGCCGTAAAATACCGCCTCGCCTTCCATCCTGGTCCATTCGATTCCCCTGTCACGCAAAGACTGAGTGAGCGCTTCCTCCGCCATCTTCCAGTCTTCTTCAGTTCCAGCGTAATCTTCTTTTTTCGATTCATCCCTCACAGAAAGCTCAACTTTATACTGATCGAACCCGAAGTTATTCATTATAAATAAAACCAAGTCGATTGCGGCGGATATTTCCTCATGCACATGTTCGCGGGTGCAGAAAATATGAGCGTCGTCTTGCGTAAATCCTCGAACTCGGAGCATTCCATGAAGAACGCCGCTTTTTTCATAGCGATAAACGGTGCCGAATTCCGCCAATCTCACGGGCAGGTCTCGATAGCTCCGCATTTGAGATTTATAAATTTGAATGTGCCCGGGACAATTCATCGGCTTGATAACGAACTCTTCGTCATCAATTTTGAACATGTACATATTCTGCCGATAGTAATCATAATGGCCGGATATTTTCCATAAAACATCTCGGGCGACATGAGGCGTCGTCACAAATTCATATCCGCGTCGATACAGTTCTTTACGCAGGAATTCTTCTATAATAAACCGCACCCGCGTGCCTTTGGGGTGCCAGAAGACAAGCCCCGGACCCGCTTCCTCTGAAATGCTGAACAGATCAAGCTCTCGTCCAAGCTTCCTATGATCTCGCTTTTTGGCCTCCTCCAGCTTATTTAAATAATCCGCAAGCTCTTCCGGAGTAAGAAAGGCAGTGCCATAAATCCTCTGCAATTGCTGATTATGTTCATCACCTTTCCAGTAGGAACCTGCAACATTGAGAACATGAAAACTTTTAGGATTGATCAGCCCTGTAGAATAGACGTGCGGCCCTAAGCAGAAATCAACGAGATCGCCTAGACGATAACAAGAGAGCTTTTCACCGGCTTTTTCCTGGATCAGCTCAACTTTGAGATGCTCGCCTCGCTGAGTGAACTGTGCAATTGCCTGATCCTTTGGAATTATGGAGGGCTCGAAAGTCAAATTCCGATCAATAAGCTCTTTCATTTTGGCTTCAATGCCGGCGAGGCTCTCTTCGGTAAAGCTTTGTGGAAATTCGAAATCATAATAAAAGCCATCGCTGATCGCGGGGCCAATTCCCAGATGAACGTCAGGAAACAAACAGCTTACCGCCGCCGCCATCAGATGAGACATGCTATGGCGGTAGACTTCCAATGCCGCCTTCGGATCCGCTATCTCTCCAACTGTTCCATCTGCGTATATGACTTTCAACGACATATTCTATAAATCCATTCTACCCGTCGAATCGATCGGACAGGAAAATGGATCCTTCCTGATCATTAATCAATGGACTGGGCAGGAAAAGCAATTTAGATTCGCCGGGCAGCGTTCTCCAAACTCATTATCCATGAGGAGCGCCAATCTGGTAGGCGCGAGCGGATTTGAACCGCTGACCCCTTCCGCGTCAAGGAAGTGCTCTCCCCCTGAGCTACGCGCCTAAAAAATAAGGACTTAAACTAACAGAAAGGACGAAATAGTGTCAATACTAATCGCTGCTACGCCGCCTTTTTCAGAGGAGCTTCCTGCTTGGATAAAAGCTCCAGAGCTTTATCGATCTGTATCTTATCGATCTTTTCCTGCAATTGCCGGTATTTCACCAAATCATCCTGATCGTTCTTTTCCTGCAATTGATTATTTTTTACAGCATTATCCTGATCGTTATAATAGGACTCAACCATCAGATCTTGCCGCTTATCCTCATCAGGAACAAGGACGTCCGGTGCAATCCCGGCATTCCGAACAGTTTCGTCTTGAATGACTTTGCCGCTAGGCGTGTAGTATTTTGCGATAGATAAAATCAGTATCGCACCGCTCTTCAGCTGCATTGTTTTTTGGGCGGAACCCACGCCGAAAGATTTTTCACCCACTATCGTCGCCCGCTTGTGATCTTTTATAGCGCCAATGGCAATCTCAGCCGCTCCCGCGGTGGAACTGTTCATCAGAACAACCATGGGCAGGTCGGTAATATACTTTTCAGGTTTTGCATCAACCACCAGGACTCTTTCCCCTTTTCGATTCTGACTAAAATAAATTAAACCATTTTCTAAGAATAAGTTAGCCAGATCAGAGCCATTTTCGGATTCACCATCGGCGCAGTCCCGCAAATCCAGGATTAATCTCTGGGCGCCGGCTGAAATAAGGGTCTTTAATTTAACCTTGATCTGTTCGGATGAAGAACCGGCAAGAGAGGACACACCCAAAAATCCTACATTCCCATCCAACATTTTTGATGTAATCGGATTGGCAACCGGAAGTTTAAAGGGGAGTTCAAAATCCATTGTTTTGGTCCGGGAACTCCTGAAAATTGTAAGCTTGACTTTCGATCCCAAAACACCATGCAAAAGGCTATCCGCTTCCAGAAGGCTCTTGTCTTCAATATTTTGTCCATTGACTGCAATAAGGTAATCACCCGGCCGGACGCCGGCCTCTGCAGCGGAGCCATCGCGCTCACAAGAAACGACATAGATGATATCGGATCTTTTTGAAACTCCAAGCCCAACACCCGCCTTAGCATTGGCATTATTCTTTTGAATCGTTTCATATTGCTCTTTGGAAACGAAGCTGCAATATGGATCCAGCGCTTCGATCAGACCCCTCATAGCCCCATCATGAACTTTGCTCATGTCGGGATTTTCGACATAATCTTTATTGACCCTTTCCAAAACATCAGTAAATACGGAAAGCTCTTTATATGCGTCATCTTTGGCGACAACTCTGCCATAAAATAACGCCGACATTCCGTAAAGAACAATAAGAAAAGAGCCTACTAAAACAAGCAATTTTCCCTTATGGAACATTAAACCTCCCATTCGGGTAGGGATAAAAACCCTAGAATAGTATAGTAATTCGCCCCTCCTTTCAAATCTATTTACGGTTGACGTTTTGAATCTCCCATGCTTTTTCCTCGTCAATCGTAAATCGTAAATCGTCAATTGTAAATGTGTTGAAGTTGACGGCTGAGAGTTCCTATGCTCCAATGGTTGCATGGATCAAATAAAGCGCATTTTGGCCGTCGATTATGGGAAAAAGAATATCGGATTGGCGTATAGCGACGAGCTTGGACTGACAGTCCAGCCCTTGCCATCCCTTCCGAATTTCGGGCTGAAAAAATTTTTTAAAAACCTGAGAATCACTGTTGAGCAACTTAGAATTCAAAAACTGGTTTTGGGAATGCCTCTCAATATGGACGGAACTCGAGGTGAATCTGCAATTGAAATGGAACGTCTGTTAAGCGCATTAAAAACAGAATTCGGACTTCCTGTTTCCGGAGTCGATGAGAGGCTCTCGACTGTAGAAGCATTGGATTTCTGGCGAAACATGGGCCCGAAACAACAGAGGAAATATAGAACAGTCGATTCTTTAGCCGCAGCACTGATTCTGGAAAGATATTTAGGAGAAAAACAACCTTGCGATCCCGGATGCTGATCCCGTTTGCCTTAATTATCCTTTTGAGTATGACAGCAGGGGGAAAATGGTTCCAAAAGGAATTCGAAACACCCTATTACGATGCACCTGCCGCCGAAACATATATCGATATCGTACGAGGTTCCACAATAAAAAATATCGCAGATCTTCTTGTGGACAAAGGAATCCTTCACAATCGTCTGCCTTTTATCATTTATCTCAGGTTGTCCAATAGAGGACGTCAGATCCAGGCGGGAGAATATAGGTTTGAAAAACCTGCTACGCCTGTACAAATAGCAGGGAGGCTGATTCGAGGCGATGTTTCTTTTCGCGCAATAACTGTCCCCGAGGGGTTAACAGCTTTTGAAGTAGTTGGTTTGCTTGTAAAAAAAGGATTGGGGACACCTGCCGAATTGCAAAAGGCGCTTCTGCGGACAGATTGGATTCGGGATATTGATCCTGAAGCGCGCAACCTGGAGGGCTATCTATTCCCGGAAACTTACCGGTTTGGCAGAAAAGATGATTCTGAAACAATCATTAAAACCATGGTGAATCAATTCCGATTAGAACTGGCCAGAATCCTTGAACAAACTCCGAAAAATTCCGGTCTCAGCATCTCAGAAACTGTCGTATTAGCTTCTATGATTGAAAAGGAAGTAAAAAAACCTGAAGAAAGACCCTTGGTAGCTTCTGTCTTCATCAATCGATTAAAAAGAAGAATGCCGCTAGCCTGTGATGCTACAGTTATTTACGCGCTGAAGCTTTCCGGCGTTTATAATGGGAATCTGCGCAAGCCGGATTTAGTGATGGAATCGCCTTATAATTCTTACATCCATACAAACTTGCCTCCCGGCCCTATCTCCAATCCAGGGACCCATTCGCTGCAAGCTGCGCTCAATCCGGCCGATACGGATTACCTCTACTATGTTTCGCGAAATGATGGGACGCATCAGTTCTCCAGAGATTATCAATCGCACCTTCACGCAGTAGCCCGATTTCAAATGCGAGGGCGCAGCCGTTAGTGGTTGACTGACTACGGACCAACTGGGAGCTGAGGTTCTTTCAATTTTTCGGGAATAAACTCCGTAGCCTTCTGGGCAAACTTCAGGAAACACTCCAGCGTACTTCTGGAGCCCCATTGTTCCGCCTCTTCAGGAGGCAACTGTTCATCCTCGTTCATATCCAACATATGGAGAAGGTGCTCAGGTTCAGATCTATTGAGAGGGCAATCCAATGCAAGACAATGATCCCCCGTCTGACAATAACCGTCTTCGACATTAACGTACTGGACGAGCATGCGCCTGATAGGATCACTGCCTATATACATGTGTCGAATTTTCCCGCAGTAACCACAAACTGCTATTGCAAATTCCTGACCTGTGGGCAATTTACAATCAACCCAATTAGTAATATATTTGGACATATACGGATCACTCCCTTATTTTTTCCTGGGTTGCCAGGATATAGTCGCTCCGCCACAAATGCAAATAGTAACCATACTTCCGCCCCATGTTTTTTTATCGAAAAAAGCATGGGGCGAAATCGGGTCTGAAAGTTTATAAGCGGATTTTGATTGCAATTTTAAGGACTGCTATATTTCACACTTACCTGCTGATTGACTTGAGCAGGAGCCGGTGTTAGGATTGGCTTGTGCGCCTTGAATTGCCAGTCAATAAACATGTTAGATTCATTTTAAGAACAGCCTTTTTGACTGTGCTGCTGGGGAATTTAACCGGCGCTTTTTTGTATGCGCAAAAACCAAGGCCGAGCCTCCCGGATCCCATTAAATTCAACAAGAAATACGATATGGTTGCGAATGTCGTCTATGCGGTATTGGATGAAATGGACTTCCAGATCGAACTCGACGATCGCAAAGGCGGAAGAATAACTACACGCCCTTACGCATTTATAACAGGCTCCCTTACTTCCAGCGAAGTAGATAAAGTAGCAATAAAAAAAGACATTTCTTCCGGCAATTGGGTAAAAGCGCAATATTCGGTGGAAGCCCTGCTTGAAATAGTCTCTCCAACAGTAACGATGGTCACAATTCTGACCAAGATGGAAGCGCTCAATCGGGAAATCGACGGAAAAGAAAAATGGATTCCTATAGAATCGTTAGGGACCTATGAAAGACGCATTCTCGGAAAAATCAGCTTAAAACTCATGGGCAATGACGCACCCGCCAATGAAAAAAAGGGATTTTGGGGCAAATCGCCTCAACCGATAGATTCTCGCCAACCAAGATTCCCGACGGCCCCTTCCAGGTAACGGCTTCTTCCGCTTTACTGATTGTAAGTTTTAATTTACGGTTTTTGTTCATTATCTCAGGCGATCTGTATCGTTACGTTTAGCAATGGACCCCAAAATATGACAAAAGAAAACGAGCCAATTTCGAATTCGCATGAAACAGGGCAAGAATCCAATCGAGAATCACAGAATACAACTGCCCAGGACGCCGCTGCGATAAAAATGACGCCACGGGCGCCGTCGCTAGAGCTTATAGAAAAACCACCTCGGTTTTTCTCAGACGTACTTAGAGCGCTGCTGATCATTCTAGCTATTATTGTAGCCGCCGGATTTGTTTTGATCATACTTCCACAGCCCACCGTTGATAAAATGACACAGGATCTTCGAGCCCGGCAGGCCAAAGGCGCTCAACCGGAACAAATCGCCTTTTTATATGTTCAAGATAAGCTCGAAAATAATAATTTTCACCTCCGTGGAGTCATTCGCAATATTTCCAGCACGCCTATCAACAAACTGGAAGCAGCCGTACGGCTATACTTGCATGATGAAACCGTACATCAAACTACAATACTTCCCATGGACAAGGAAGTCATCGCCCCGGATGAAATAGCTCAATTTGACCTGGTTTATCCTAATTACAAAATGCAATTCCAAAAATATTCCGTGGAATTTAAATTCCAGGATGGCAACCTGGCGCCCTACAAAGACATGCGCACAACCAAGGATCAACCGCCGGACAGCGCTCAAAAATAAGCAGTCTGCTATGATCCCTCTGCTGTTGGGAATTATAAATTATTCCAAATCCTACAAGGATTTTTTTATAGAGGCAATCCCCCTGCCTAAACTGTTAAAGTTTGCTCATGAGTACTAAGAAATATCCCCTGGCTCGTTTGATTCCATACCTGAAGAAATATCGTTCCAAAGTGGCGCTGGGCTTTCTAATGGTCCTCTGCACGGTCATTGCATCCACGTTTTCTCCCTTGGTGCTGAAATATGTCGTGGACGACCTTACAAAGGGAATTGCAGCCAAGAAACTGCCTGTTTATGCAGCTATGATTTTGGTCATTTCTGTTCTGGAAGGTTTTTTTCGGTTTTGGATGCGTAGGATTTTAATCGGGGTCAGCCGATACATTGAATACGACCTTCGCAATGATTTCCTCGCTCATGTTCAGAACATGTCCCTGTCATTTTTACAAACCAGAAGCACGGGAGACATTATGTCCAGGGCCACAAACGACCTTAACGCCGTTCGTTCAGTGCTTGGTCCCGGCATTATGTATTCCATGAACACGATAACGCTGGCAATCATTCTCTCCATTATTTTACTAAGAATGAACTGGCAATTAACGCTGCTTGCATTTATTCCTCTTGCCCTGGTCTCCGTAACAGTCAAGAGTTTCGGCCGTCAAATCCATGATCGGTTTGAAGAAATTCAGGCGCAATTTTCAAATCTAAGCACAAAAGCCCAGGAAAACATATCCGGCATTCGGGTCATAAAAGCATTCGCCCGGGAACAATCGGAAATCGATGAGTTTGGTAAACTTAATGCCGAATATGTACGCCGCAATATTTCGTTAATTCGCCTTTGGGGACTCTTTTATCCGCTAATGACCGCTCTGATTGGAATGTCTTCAGTTGTTCTGCTCTGGTTTGGCGGCCGCCAGGTGATACAGAAGAACCTGACTCTGGGAGAATTTGTTGCGTTTATGAGCTGGTTGGCAATGCTGACCTGGCCTACGATAGCCTTTGGATGGGTCATCAATATCTTCCAGCGCGGCTCTGCTTCGATGAGCCGGATATTGGAAATCATGGAAGCCAAAACGGATATTCAGGATGAGCCCGGATCGTCTGTCCCGAAAAAGATACAAGGGTCTTTGGAAGTCCGAAACCTGACCTTTCGATACGCGAGAGCTCAGAATCCTGCGCTGCGAAATATTAATTTATCCGTCCCCGGAGGTTCCACCCTGGCCATTGTAGGACATACAGGAAGTGGGAAATCCACACTGGTTAATCTTTTTCCTCGTCTCTATGATCCTCCGCCCGGAACAGTATTTATCGATGGACAAGACGTCAGGCTCTGGCCGCTATCGGAATTGCGCAAAAACATCGGCTATGTCCCCCAGGAAACTTTTCTGTTTTCCGAAACTATCCGTGAAAATATGGCCTTTGGAATCCATTCTGAGATTAAAGATTCGGAAATAGAATGGGCGGCGCACGTCTCACAGATAGCTCGGGATATTGATCATTTCAGCCACAAAATGGAAACTTATGTGGGAGAGCGCGGCATCACATTGTCCGGAGGACAGAAGCAGCGGGTGGCTATCAGCCGAGCTGTCGCCACTCGCCCAAAAATTCTGATATTCGATGATTCCTTGTCCAATGTCGACACCTATACCGAGGAAAGGATTCTGGCGGAGCTCGCTCAAATAATGGCGGAAAGAACCACCATCCTTGTGTCTCACCGGATTTCTACTGCGAAAGCCGCTCATCAGATAATTGTACTCAAGGATGGCGCAATGGTGGAATCAGGAAACCATGAGTCTCTTATGGCGCTGCAGGGAGTGTACGCTGAGTTGTATCGGAAACAGCTCCTCGAAGAAGAGCTGGATATCAGTTAGGAGCCAGAATAACAAACAGGTTTAGGATGTTAATTAATACAGAACTCTCAAATCAGAGGAATCCCATTCGTTGTTTTTATTCCGGCTTCCGGCTCCTGGCTCCTGACTCCTTATGTGAATAATATGTCGATCGAAATTCAAGAAGAGGTTTTAGGCAAAGCTTATGACGCGCGGCTGATGAGGCGGCTGCTCAAATACATCCGGCCTTATCGTCGTTCCGCCTATCTGGCGATCGCTTGTCTTCTGGCGGGCTCCATCCTTTCCATTATCCAGCCTTACCTGACCAAGATCGCCATTGACCGCTATATCCGGGACGGCAATCTCACCGGATTGAGCCAGATCGCAGCCATCTATATCGTCTCACTTATTTTTGTTTTTGGATTGAGCTTCGGCCAAACATGGCTCATTAATTTGATGGGCCAGAAAATCATGTACGATCTGCGCATGCAGATTTTCCGGCATCTTCAGAAATTGGACGTTTCTTTTTTCGATAAGAATCCGGTTGGACGTCTCATGACCCGGACAACAACAGACGTCGATGCGCTGAATGAACTTTTCACCTCCGGCGTCATTTCCGTCTTTGAAGATATCTGCACTCTTTCCGGAATAATAATTTTTCTGTTTCTGCTGAACTTTAAACTGGCTTTAACAATATTTCTTATTCTACCCCTGCTGGTTTTGGTTACTTTGCTGTTTAAAATAAAAGTGCGGGATTCCTACCGTAAAGTCCGGACAGCCATCGCCCGGATCAATGCGTTTCTGCAGGAGAACATCACCGGATCAGCTGTCGTTCAACTGTTTGGGCAGCAGAGAAAACAGTATATTAAATTCACCCGCATCCACAAGGATCATCTCGACGCCAACCTGGAATCTATTTTTTATTATGCTATTTTCTATCCGCTTTTGGAACTTATCTCGGCGATGGCAATAGCCCTGATCATCTGGTACGGCGGCTATCAGGCGCTCTCCGGCTTCCTAACGCTGGGAACGCTGGTCGCTTTCATCCAGTACTCCGATCGCTTTTTTCGCCCGATTTCCGACCTGAGTGAAAAATATACAATCCTCCAATCTGCGATGGCTTCATCCGAACGCATCTTTAAACTGCTGGACGCTCAACCCACGATCGTATCGCAGGACGAACCCCAGGCATCCGCGGTTCAGGAAGGGAGTATTGAATTCCGTGATGTCAGTTTCTTCTATAATCAGGGAGAGCCGGTGCTCAGGGATATCTCATTCAAAGTAAATCCGGGAGAAAAGGTGGCCGTCGTAGGCGCCACAGGAGCCGGAAAGACGACCCTCATTTCACTTTTAAGCCGGTTTTACGATGTCCAAGACGGCGAGATATTGATCGATGGGATCAATATAAGGAATTTTGATCTTCAGGGGCTCCGCAGATCGATCGGCATCGTGCTTCAGGATGTCTTCTTGTTTTCCGGCAGTGTCGCTGAAAATATCCGGCTTGGTAACAAGGAAATCACGGATGAACGATTACGGAAGGCGGCCGACACTGTCCATGCATCTCCGTTCATCGAAAAACTGGGCCATCAGTTTCAAACAGAAGTGGGAGAACGCGGCTCTTCGCTTTCCGTAGGACAGAAGCAGCTGCTTGCCTTTGCGAGAGCCCTGGCTTACGATCCCAATATATTAATCCTCGATGAAGCGACTTCCAGCATAGACACCGAAACAGAATTGTTGATTCGCGATGCGCTCGAAAAATTGCTCGCAGGCCGGACTTCCATCATCATTGCCCATCGCCTCTCGACAATCCAGAATGCAGACCGCATTATCGTCCTTCATCGCGGCCGGATCCGTGAAACCGGCACGCATCAGGAACTTTTACGGTTAAAAGGAATTTACTGGAAACTGTATCAACTGCAGTATAAGGACCAGCCGGATTCTCAACCAATTCCATTATCCTGAAATAATGGAGGCCCGGCCCCGTGGAAAACAGTAGAATGTTTTTTTAAAGAGCAGGCATCGAATGGCATCGGAAAAAGAATTAAAAGAACTGGGTTGGATAGCAGAAATTCGCCTGGATAAGGTTGTCACGCCTCCAGCTAAAGTTCAGCGCGTGATGATGTTCTCGGGATTTGCCAGCAGTCCCGAAGTATTAAGGGATTTGGGGACCGCTATTCATGAGCGACTGCCGGCGGCTGTCCTCATACACGGCTTGCCGCGACACGACGGCGACGAACAAAGCTTTTACCGAAGTCGCGCCTGGCACTACTGGCGCGATGCGGAAAAGTTGTTCCTTGACTATTGGAAAGAAGAAAAAAAGCCTCTGGCTCTCGTCGGCTATTCCACCGGAGCCAACGTGGTGCTGACGATCGCGGCGCGCCATCCCAGCAAGGTCGCGGGGATCATATTGCTTAGCCCTTATCTGCGTGCCAAAAACACGGCCACCCGGGTATTAAGCTATGGCGTCACAGGATTATATTACCTGGCGCTGCCGTTGTGTGCGCTTGGAAGCCTAGCTTATGTTTATCGCAAACGTGATTCGTGGTCTAAGAGTCATGCGCTTCTGTTGGCCGCCGGTTCGCTGCTCGGCGTCGCCGCAGCAGCGAAGACCATGAACTCAGCTACGGTGAGTCTCGGTCAAGCGCCTACCCTGATACGCGACGGCGAGGAAGTCCGGGCCCCGCATTTTGAGCGGGCGTCGATTGTCGGTGGTTCAACCCTTGTGCCTTTTCAGCTTCTCACCCGCTGGATCGCCCGAAAAACTATCGTTCCCGTCACTTACGTTTTCGGTGGAAACGACAATGTTGTGGACGTCGAACATGGTGTGATGATCGCCAGGCAGAATCCTCAGGCGGATCTGGTCGTGCTCTCGAACGCCCAGCATCGCATCGTTACCGAACCGCGCCTTTGGGACATCGTCTGCGCGGCGATCCTCCGATGCTTTGACGAGGACTCGGTTCGACAACAGGATTTCGCCGATGTCGATATCGCACCCGACGACCTTAGCCCTGCCGATCCGGGCAGCGCGTCTTTAGCCGGTAACGATGAATAGATTTTACAAGCCAAGCGCTGTCGGAAATCGATCAACTGTTGCGCTAGCCTGTCCGAGAATTAGGATATGCCAAATCCTAATTCCTGGACAGGCTCCCGGACTTATACGCGGCAATTGCCTTCCCCTTGTCGTTTAAAAAATCAACCAGCGGCATACCCCCCAACGTTTTCAGGCCGGCGATAAACGTCTCGGCGTTGAGGATCGCGCCTTCTGTGGTCGTGTGCGTGTGATCCTGGACGAACAATTTTGCAACGGCTTCACGGCCCATTTTCTCGTACAGTTCGGCGGTAATCTGGCAATGATCAACACAAGCTATCTTCTCTTGTTCACAAACTTGCCTGGCCCATAGGCTCATGCCGTTGTCGAGCGGTTGTCCCATGGAGCGCTCGACCCTGTCGTCCTCAGGAAGGTACTTGTCGTTCTTGCTGACGATCGTGGAATCGGTGAAAGTCGCGTTGGGATTCGTCCAGATGTTGCGCACAGTCGTGGTAGAAATAATCGGAGTGGCGCCTTTGGAGCGGACGTCGTTGGCGAACCTGCGGATGTACCAGCCGAACGTATGAACCTCGCCGCCGCTGCGCCCCGCCTGGGTTTCTTCGCCAATCCCATTCAGGTGCCCCCAGTTATGGCCGAATTCAATAACGACGAAGTCGCCCGGCTTGAGGGCGGCGACGACTTGAGGCCATCGGCTCGCGAAATAGGAGGGGAACGACGCGCCGCCCTGGGCATAGTTGACCAAATTGATCTTGCCGCTATCGAAATAATCCACCAGCACCGCGCCCCAGCCTCGCTGAATATCCGTGCTGTTGCGCGCTGCCGTCGAATCACCGGCAATGAAAAGCGTTGGCAGCGCTGGATTCCTATCTGTCAGGCTGCCGTTGGTAAACGGAATATGTTCGCGCAGATAACTGGAAGCGGAACCGCTGGCGCCGCGAGGGCTGCGCGCGGCCTGTATGTCCGGCTGTGTCGCCGGTTGCCCTTGGACGGGCGGCCCGGTTCCGGCAGGCATTGCAGCGATCCTTGCCAACCCTACCACCGTAAGAACGATTAGAAATCGTTTCATCTATGCACTCCCATGCGCATTTTCATCGTTAAGGCCTGTCCATAAATCCCAAAGAATTGTTGGATTAACGGATCAAAAATCCAATTCCCATTAACAAGGGCGTAATCAGGTTCAAAAGAACATTCTGCCCCATAGAGCGTCCCAGCTTCGCCAAATTATCCGGATGCTCCAGGGCGCCTTTGGCCGCCGGCAGCGCAAAAACAAGCGAAACCAGGCCTAACAGCGTCCACAAAGGAGTCAGCTTCATTACAGGTCCCAAAATTATTGTCAGGTAGGTAGCGGCAATGAACGCAACAAAAATGTAAGCGCTGCCTTTCCTGCCGATCATGATCGGTAGATGCTTGCGTCCTACTGTTTTATCAGCTTCTACATCAGGAAACTGGTTTAAAAGCAGCAAATTGCTCACTAAAAAAAAGGGGACAAAAGAGATCAGCAGGGCTGTCCATGAAAATGCGCCGGTAAGCGCAAAATAAGCGCCGTTTACCATCAGGGTGCCAAAACCCAATCCTGGGGCAATCAGGCACAGCAAGGGGATCTTGTTCAACCACGGAGTGTAGATAACGATAATGAACAAACCTAGTGCGCCAATCGCCAGAATTGGCCAGCCATAAAGGACGAAGAAGTAAATTCCAATGCCGATGCAAATAGCCGCAGTGATTATTCCGGTCCACAACGCTATCGGCAACTTGGATGGCGCCGGGACCAGCGTGCCGCTTCCACCACTGAAAGGGGTGCGGGTTGTCTTGAAATCCAGCCCGCTTTTAATATCTTCATATTCGTTGAAAGCGTTTACGCTTCCATGTGCAAATACCCCGCCCACAAAACACAGCAAGGCATGCCAGACATTGATCTCATACCCGGTCCAGACCGATGCCGCCAGACCAAGGAAAACACAGGAAACCGCCAGCAGTAAAAACCTGGGACGCATAACACCGATAACATATTTCATATTTCTTCCTGATTTATAATTGGCATTCAACTCCATATTTTATCAGCCTTTAGGGAGAGATCTTGATAAATTCTTGTTTCTCCTGTCTGATTAACTGTAAAATCCAAGTTTCGTCGTTTGGCGTCATGGGATTCCGCTGGAAACTGGTGAGCAGTAAGCATAACGCCCGAGAGCATTCGATAATGCCGGCGATGAATATTGGAACAACTCAGGGCCTGAAGCATGTGTATACCGCTTATCCCCTGGAATTTGCGAGGAAATGATTCATGGCTATAAAATCTCAGTCCGAAAGAAAAACCCTGACCGGCGCACCCATCAATCCGTTGCCCGTCAAGTTACCCTATAAAACCATTTCCCTTTGCCCCGAATGCTCTGCACAGGTGGAAGCCCAGGTGCTCGAAAAAGACGGCAAGATCATCATGGAAAAAACCTGTCCCCAACACGGTTCATTCAAAGACGTCCTCTTGTCGGACGCCGAGTTCTATTCCCGCATGATGGCCTGGAACCGCGACGTCGGGTGTGGAGTTTCCAATCCCGCCATCACGGACGCCAAGTCGTGCCCGGACGATTGCGGCATGTGCAACCTGCACGTCAGCCACACCGTCCTGGCCAATGTAGACCTGACCAATCGCTGCAACCTTGCCTGCCCGATCTGTTTCGCCAATGCGAACGTCCAGGATTATATCTATGAACCGTCTTATGAGCAGATCGTTCAAGTGCTGCAAACGCTTCGCGATTCCCGTCCGGTTGCCGGCCGCGTCGTTCAGTTCTCCGGCGGCGAGCCCACACTGCACCCCGATTGGTTTCGAATTCTGAAAAAAGCCAACGATATGGGCTTCTCCCATGTGCAATGCGCCACCAACGGACTGAAGTTCGCCGAGGATCCTTCCTTCGCAGAAAAATCCAGGGAAGCAGGGCTTCACACCCTCTACCTTCAGTTCGACGGCCTCGATCCGGCGCTGTACGAGAAAATCCGTGGACGAAAGGATCTGCTGGACATCAAGATGAAAGCCATTGAGAACGTCCGCAAAGCCGGCCTCAAGATCGTCTACGTGCCGACCATCGTCGGCGGAGTCAATGATGATCAGGTTCCCAAAATCGTTCAGTTTGCCCTCGATACCATCGACGTCTGTTCCGGCATCAGTTTCCAGCCAGTAGCCATTACCGGACGCATTGACGACGCCGAACGCGAGAAAATGCGCTTCACCCTGTCGGATCTGGCCAACAGGGTCAACGAACTCGGCTACACAACTAAGGACGACTGGTTTCCGCTGTCCTGCACAACCCCGATTACTGAGCTTATCCAAGCCTTGAGAAATGAGCCCAATGTTATGGTCTCCTGCCATCCGCTCTGCGGTCTGGGAACCTATTTCTTCGTGGATCAAAACAGGAAGCCAACGCCTGTCACTCGTTTCCTGAATATCAAAGGGCTGTTCGACGATATCCAGAAGCAGGCGGAAAAACTCAAAAACAAAACCACCTTCAAATCCTTATACAGCAACCTCAGCAAGTTCAGCCTATTCTCCAGCGCCAACAAGCATTTCGACCAGAGCAAGGCCCCTGAAGGGCTGACGCTGACGAAACTCGGGCAGACCATCGAGGGATTGCTCGATAAGAAAGCCGGCCGCGGGAAAAATGACGGGACCTATACCTATAAAACCCTTATGGTAGCCGGCATGCATTTTATGGACTCTTACAATTACGATGTGGAGCGCGTAAAACGCTGTGTCATCCACTATTCCACACCTGACGGACATCTCTATCCATTTTGCACCTACAACTCCGGCCCGGTTTTCCGCAACGGAATTGAGAAACAGTTCTCCTGTTCCAAAGCGGAGTACCGTCAAAAACGGCCGACCCAAATAGAATAAACACCGTTGGCATGTAGCAGTTTTAAGAGTGGGCCATGGAGGTTTGGCCCACTCTTGGCGGCTCCCTTTTACTCAGGGGCGTAGGAAATAGAGGACCTCAAAATCTCCTTCGCAACCATCCTTGACCCAGATCTTGTCAAACTCAAATCCGTAAGAGGAATTGGCTTTACAATCCGCTCGAGACCGGGTTTTCTTAAGACGAAGGTCGGAAATCACACCTCCCGCAGTACAGGTCGCTCTGCGAAACTGGTCGCTCTTGCATGTCAGGGACTGGGTTTGAGGTGCGTTGTTGGTAAACTCCCAACCGGTACGAGCATCCGGCCGATAGGTTACTTCAAATTCCGCTTCGCAGCCATCCTTGACCCAAAGCGCATCCTTCTGGAAACCGAACGAATCATTCTTGGTACAGGCTGCCCTGGACTTTTTTTTGAGCAGGCTAAGATCGACAATGGATCCAGCAACGTAACAGATGCCAAGCTGGTGGTTGTCGCTTTTACAGGCGAAGCGAACGCTTCTCCTGTTATTTCTGGACGAAGCAGTCGATCGGAAAGATCTGTTCGCGCCCGAACGGGTGTTAAACCTCACCTCAAACACCGCCGCGCATCCCTTGTCAACCCATATCGATTCTCCGGAAAAACCGTAGCTCGATCCATTAACGCAGGAAGCATCGGACTTTTTTTCCAATAGACGGATCCGTTCGATGGGCGATCCAATTGAACAAAGCGTGCGTCGAAAGTTTTCGCTCTTACACTCCAGCGTCCTAGTGTTCAGGTCTTGACTGAAAGCCGATCGGGAAGGAAGAGCGATCAAAACCACCATACTCAAAACGATTAGAACCTTCATTGCAAGTTGTTTGTAACGGATATCCATAGGATTTACCTCTAACTGATTGATCATAGACACTTCATTGTCTGAGTTAATCCTCTAAAAGACACTCTCAAGGGTATTATACTTCGATATGGGAGCGGAGTAAAATGGGGACCCGTAATTCGTCAATCGCTACCTGGCCCCTTTGCCGATTAAAACGACGGGAAAAGTCCGCAGGAGTATTTTAAAATCCAGAAGCAGAGACCAGTTGTCGATGTACTGCAGATCAAGCTTCATCCATTCGTGAAAATCTATTTCGTTGCGACCGGAGATCTGCCAGAGACAGGTAATCCCCGGCTTCACGGATAATCGACGCCGTTGCCAACGTGTGTACTCTTTGACTTCTTCCGGAAGCGGCGCCCGCGGTCCTACGAGACTCATATCGCCTTTCAAAACATTCCAGAATTGCGGCCACTCATCAATAGAACTCCGCCGCAGGAAGCGCCCCAAAGGAGTGACGCGCGGATCATCGCGCATTTTAAAAACGGGGCCGTCCATTTCGTTGAGGTGCTTTATTTCCCACAATACATCTTCGGCGCCTTGATGCATGCTGCGGATTTTGTAAAGAATAAACTTGCGTCCATAGAGACCGCAACGGACCTGTTTATATATAGCGGGCCCTTTGGAAGTCAACCTTACGAGAATTCCCACAACTATCATGACAGGCAGCGAAAGAATCAGCAGAGTCGCAGAAAGAATTACATCTAGGACTCTTTTCATGAAGAGAGAAGGCGCATGCTCGGGAGCGGAACTGAAGCTCAGGACAGGAACCTTTTCGAGGAACTCCATGCTGACTTTGGCAACCTTTGAAGGAAAGAAATCCATCGCAACGCGAACGCTAATCCCAAGCTCGTTGCATAGATCCAGTATCTTGTCCAACCCATCCAAATTTGGACTGCCCGGAACATAAATGATTTCGTCAACAATATTATTATCGATGACTTGGGGCAGGTCTGCGATGGATCCCAAAACATCCGGCGTCGGCGGCGTTCCGGGTTTTTCATCTAAATCGATATACCCTAAGATCCGCAGGCCCCAGTCCGAATAACGCGAAATTAAATCGCCCATTTCCCGCGATTTCGATCGCATCCCGATCATCACAATATTACGGCTATGTTTTGGGGACGGAGACGCCCGTTTTCTTTTGGCCTGCAGAGCCAGTAAAAGCCTCGTTACGGTAAGAATCACCGCCTGATAAAAAACAAAAAAAACAATCAGCGGGCGGCTGAGGTTGAGCCTTAATGCAAAAGACAGGAAACCAAGAAACAACCAAAGGATAATAGAACTTTCCAGGACGATTCTGACTTTCTCCAGGTCCGAACGTCGTATAGAAATCTTATAGAGTCCGAGAGAACAAGCGGCGGCAATCCAGCATCCAGTAGCCAACACAACGATCCAAAGATATTGGGAAAAAGGCAGCAATGACGGATTCAGCATCGCATCCAGATCCGCCGGTAGAATTTCCGACAGGCTAAGCCGGGTAGCGTAGGCTAATGGGAATACAGCCCATGTCAGCAGGATATCGGCGGCTAATTGCAACCGGTTGAAAAGTTTCGCGCGTTCTCGAAACATCGGCCTTCTCTCTTGGGACGTCGATTATAACATAATCGTTGACACATGCAGATTCACACGAGTCAAACTCTGGGTCGGAAGTTGAGGTTACGGATTGAAGTGGCCAACCGGATCCTTTATCTCCAAAATCTCTTTTGAGTGGAAAGCCTCTCCGTTTTTCTTGCCTATCAGGGTTCCGTAATAAGAATGAAGACTTTCGACACGATAAAGAAAATCCGGATGGCTTAGTTTTGTCGAAGGCTCGCGGCTGGAAGGATCAAACAGCTGTGATTGATATGCCTCGATTGCAGCTTTGCGCTGATCTATATAATCCGAAACATCGACCACAAAACTGGGTATGAGGGTTTGGGGCAATTTAAAAAATAAAAGAGTTTTAGGGCGATAGCGTTCCTGCCCGGTTTTTATTTTTGCCAATCCCGAGTGATGGATAGCTTCGGCAACCAATCGGCTTGTATTGACATGATCGGGATGCAGGTCATCCCAATAATGGGTTAAAACAACAAGCGGGCGGTACTTCCGCAACATACGTATCACTTTCAGCCGCGCCTGCGGTGCAACCTGCACATTTCCATCTGCAAAGCCAAGATTTTCACGAGCTCTCAATCCGAGAATTTTCGCGGCTTTGATCGCCTCCTGCTTGCGTATTGCCGCGGTTCCCCTAGTTCCCAGTTCTCCGCGGGTCATATCCACAACGCCGGTAGCGTAGCCCAGCGAAGCCATTTTGGCCATTGTTCCACCGGCGAAAAGTTCAACATCGTCCGGATGTGCGCCAAAGGCAAGAATGTCCAGCTGCATCGATCAGTCCATTGCAAGAAGTTGATGTTCTAAAACAGTCCAATCCAACCGCTCGTATAAGCGGCTGAGTATAGCGCTTGAATAGCGTAAAAGAAAATAAATCCCTGCCAGTTCTCTTTCCTGGGCATGCCCGTTCGGCGCCAGGAAATTGCATGTTCTGTGCAGTTGCCGTTCCAAAACCTGCTGCTTTTTCACTATCGCGCTTTCCAGATTCTTCCGCAGCTTCTCAATCTGGTAGATGATTTTCTCTTCACATGAATTTTTCATTGTTAAAAAATCATTTGCCGAAACCAGTTTTTCCAGTTCTGCCATAGTCTTCTCGACATTAGACCGAAGCCCGGAAAGCTTTGCCGAAGTGGGCATGCCCGATTTTATTCTATTGATTGCTGTTATTTCACCCGCAAAAAGATCGCCGATGCTCAAGTTGTATTTCTCCAAATTTCTCCGGCTTCTGGAATCCGAAATAGTGACGCTCAATGCCGGCCATGCAATGGGTTGAGTTAATTCCGGCGTCGCATATTTCATTGGCGCCGCAGTCAAAGCGGAGACGTCCTCGGAACCGATAATGCTCGCGATAACCGGCAGAGCCGAATTCTGCAGAATAATTTCCGGCCCCCGGGGCGCAGGGGAGGAGGCTGTCAGGAGATTCAGCGATACAAGCCCCCATTCCTTCATAAACCCGGAAAAGATGCGCGCGGATGCTGCAGCTAACGTTGTATCCGCCGCATAAGCATCCCTCAGAATTTGCAGGACCTCCGGATCAAAAGTTCCGCGACCAAGCTGCTCAATTCGTGAGATAAGATCCGAAGTTTCGTTTAAAAGCTCCGACTCGCTCCGGCTTTTCAAAAGCAAGCTGTGAAGCTCTCCTTCGCTATCCAGAAACGCAACCGTGGGTTTTGAAATTGATTCCTCACGGATCCAGCAAACCGGCACGGCAGAAATCGAACGCGTCGCCAGTTCCTCGCTCACTTTAATCGCAGTCAGACATTTATAAAATTGGGACGCGGCGCCGCCGAATAGGTTCCTGTCGACAGCGGCGATCACTGCAACTGAATCCGGCTGTTGAAGCCGCCGGATATTTTCAACTGTCCGGGCGGAACGCCAATTATCTTCGGGAATAAAAAAACGGGACAAATCCAATCGTTTTCGCCCGCGATTTTTCAGACGAGCGATTTGTACAGACAGGGATGCAGGAGATAGCAGTTGGAGATCAACGCATGATAAAAAGTCCAGCCAGGATTGAGGAGTTCCCGGCATCGCATGGTAATTTATATGCATTCGAATATCTGCAATAACTTCAAGACTCAAAGGCTCAAAGGCTCGAAGAGATTTTTAGGATCCGGTGATCCTCACCGGCGTCTTCAATATCAACTTCAACAGCGCCCTGCAACGGAAAAAGCAGCCTTTCGCTCCACTCAATAATCGTGATCCCTTCTTTGCCCAGAAAATCATCGATTCCGATCGAATACAAGTCCCGCGCTCCGTCAAGCCTGTAAAGATCCACATGGTAGATGGGACAAGCGCCTTGATAAACATTAACGAGTGTGAAGGATGGGCTGTTGACGAGGCCCGGATCGCTCAGCCCCAGCCCTTGTGCGATTCCTCTCGTCAAAGTCGTTTTGCCCATGCCAAGGCCTCCACGAAGAAGCACCACGCCGGGCACAGGCAAGGATCGTGCAAGATCGACGCCGATTTGCATTGTTTCTTCGGGAGATTTGCTTAGAAACTTGCGGGTCTTCATCGATTCAACGCCTTCTTAAATGCACGCGGCAAGTAGGATAGAAGATCTGTCGCAATTAACGACTCCATGCCTTGTTCTTCTGCAGCCAAGTCTCCGGCCAATCCATGCAGGTATACGGCTGCCGACAAGTATTCCGCCAGATTTGGATTTTTCCCGTTAAGGCGGCTGCGATTCCAACCGGCGACATAACAGCCCACCATGCCGGCAAGTATATCGCCGGCGCCTCCAGTAGCCATGCCGGGATTTCCCGTAGTATTGATGAACAGATCTGATTCCGGCGTCGCAACGATAGTCTGAAATCCTTTTAATATGACATAGCAGTGCAATCGAGCGGCGCACTCACGAGCTGTCTCCAATCGATTCCTCTGTACATCGGAGATATTTTTTCCTAACAACCGGGCCAATTCTCCGGGATGCGGCGTAAGGATCAGCGGCTGACCCGATTCATTCCGGAGGGGTTCCGCCGGTGAAACGAAGGCATTGATTCCATCTGCATCCAAAACGACAGGAACGGTCGAACGGCGTACGAGTTCCCAGACCATCTTTTTTGTAGATGGGTGCGTAGTGACTCCCGGACCAATTACCAGGCATTCAATCTTATCCAGTTTAGAAAGAACCTTATCCACGCCGGCTCGATCAAAAGTCTCCGCTTCAGTTTCGGGAAGCGCTTCTGTCATCAGTTCGGGGAATCTTCCGACGACATCGCGTTGAACGCTCCTGGGCGTCCATAAAGTCGTCAATCCCGCTCCGGATCGGAGCGCTGCGAGACCGGTCATCAGCGCAGCTCCGGATTTACCGCGTGACCCGGCGACCACAAAGATATGACCATAGGTTCCTTTATGACTGTTTCGAGCTCTTTCAGGAGTCGTGCGGCGCACCATGGCGGCGTCTATCAGGTTCATTGTATGTTCCGGGTTGTCGAACAACTCGGACGGAGATCCAATGGGGACCAATATGACTTTTCCCGCGAAATCGGAAGCAGGAGGAGACACATGCGCAAGCTTTAGAGCGGAAAACGTCACAGTAAGATGAGCATGAACCGTTGGTCCGGGAATTGCAGCTGAATCAGCGAAAAGTCCGGAAGGAATGTCAACGGAAACGATAAAAGCATTCGAACATCGATTGATCCATTCCACTATAGGCTTAAAATCAGCCCCAATCGGTTTCGAAAGACCCGTTCCAAATAACGCATCAATAATCAAATCGGGAACAGGCAGCTTTCTCAGACCTGCTTTGGCTTCCGCTGCAGTATCAAAAATTTGGGCGTCCACTCCCATGGCTCGTAGGATGTCCCAATTTGTACGTGCGTCTCCTTTGAGCTTTTCCGGATCGGAAAAGAACAGGATGGAAGGCTTGGCGCCCCGCAATGTCAAATAGCGAGCCGTTACAAATCCATCCCCCCCGTTGTTGCCTCTGCCACAGAAGATCACGATTCGCTTATTTTCTATTCCAGGACAAGCTTTTTCGATTTCATCGACCACAGAACGACCGGCGTTTTCCATCAGCAGAATGGAAGGGATGAAATACCGCGCCGTTGTCAGCCTGTCCACTTCAGCCATTTGCGCTGCCGTCAGTATCTTCATCATTGTTCTCCTGTAACCTTCATTGACGACTGACCACTATTTGACACTCCTCTAAAAGAAACCTAATATCATCTTGAAACATTTTGGCGGCTGTGACGTCAAAATATCAGGAGTGATATGCTTTATTTATAATGCAGACCCAGGTCAATGCGTAGCATAACGGGCCTTGCCCGAGAAAACAACGCCCTTGGTGGAGGACAAATCGATGAAGAGACTAATCGCGAAATCGCTTTTTTCCAGCTTATTAGCCATTATGCTCTCCATTCCCGGTTATGCCAGGAAACATGAGGACGTTCAGAATATCGGCAATCGCACGGTCGCTGGACGGATTTTCGGAATTCTGCCTAATTGGATATCGCTGGAAAAAGAGATGGCTATGGGAAGCGAGATAGCGGCGGAATTTGAACAGACAGCCAAGCTGGTAGAAGATCCGGTAGTTTGTGATTATATCGACCGGATAGGGCAAAACATCGTCAAACATTCTGATGCCAAAGTGCCTTTTCACATTAAAGTTGTCGATACCGACGAGGTAAACGCTTTCGCCTTCCCTGGCGGGTATTTCTATGTAAATAAAGGACTTGTCTTGGCGGCAGACAACGAAGCAGAGCTCGCCGGAGTAATGGCGCACGAAATTTCTCATGTAACGGCGCGACATGCAACAGCCAGATTGTCCAAGGGACAATACCTGCAACTCGCAACGATTCCCGCTATTTTCATTGGCGGAGGCCAGTTGGCGCAAATGGGAATTCAAAATGCACTTGGTTTAGGGCTGAACTTGGAATTGATAGGCATCACTCGTGAATCCGAAAGAGAAGCGGATCAGCTTGGAATCCAGTATCTTTGGAATTCAGGCTATGACCCCAATGCATTTCTTTCTTTTTTCGAGAAATTGCAGGAGCAGGAAAAAAGCAAACCAGGGCGTCTCGCCGGATGGTTCCGAACACATCCTTCCACTGAAGACCGAATTATTTCCTCATTGGACGAGCAACGCTTTTTGCCTGAAAAAGACAATTACATCGTCGATACTTCGGAATTCGCCCGGGTAAAAGCGAGACTGCAATCAATCGACAATGCTCAAAAATCGGAAGATTCGGCCGGACCGAAGGAACAGAAGAGGCCTACATTGAAGCGTCGGACCGAGGGGGGCGATCAAACGCCTGGTGATTCCGAGGGAGATGACGGCTCGCCCAAAAAGACACGGCCAACTTTGAAGAGGCCCACCGACCCGGATCCGGATCCAAAGCCTTAGCAGGATTTATCAAAAAGCAAAAAAAACGCCAGATTCGGCCGATTCCACAGATTCAAAAAGCCTTAAAAATCTGTGAAATGCGTGTAATGCGCTGAGTCTTTATTAACTTATAATTGCCGGAAAATATTTGACGAATAATTTTTCCAGTTGATTTAAGGGGACCTGTTCCACGATCATTAACACCGTTGAAGGTTTAAGGTATCGCCTCCTGTTGGCAATATTTACCAGCTATTTGAAACAGTTTTCCTCATTCCTTCGTATTGATAACTGATAATTGCACTTGGCAGTTGGCAGTTGGATAAATTTAAGGAGTCCTGTATGAAAGAACGTTCCGCTTCCGCTCAATGGCTCTTTTCGATATTTGCCATTTTAGTATTAGTTTTAGCTTTTGCCCCCGGATCAACCCTATTAATCGCCCAACAGACGGATTCATCGCAAAAAAAGGTCGCTGTTGCCGATGATAAAGATCTCCCACCTCTGCCTCTGAGCCCTATTGAAAAAGCGGAAAAAGATGGGACGGCTTTGAAAATATCGCTGAAAGAGCTTACCAAACTGGCGCTTCAGAACAATCTGGATATTGCCATTCAGGATACCAATGAGCAAGCAACTCCGTTCAAAATCCAATCCGCCAAAGCTGCATATGATCCTACTTTGTCTGGAAACGGGAGTTGGGGAAAGAGCAAAGGATATAATGTAAATTATACCGAACAGTCCGCCACCACTACCAATGCAAGCGATTCCTCCAGTTGGGGCCTCAACTTCGCTCAGAAGGTTAAAACCGGGGGCAATTATTCAGTCCGGTGGAGCGGCGGCAGGACGGATAGCAACTCCATCAATAACCGATTCAATCCAAGCTATAGAAGCAGTTTAACGTTTTCGGTTACTCAGCCGCTGCTGAAAAACTTTAGACTCGATGACACGCGTAAGAGTCTCAAGCTGGTCAACCTGAACGCCAAATCCACAGAAAGCCAATTCAAACAAAGAGTCTCGGACACCATTTTCAATATCCAGAGTCAATATTGGACCCTGGTATCGGCGATCAAAGATTATGAGATTAAGCGCAATTCAGTGCGTCTGGGTCAGATTACTCTTCGTGATAACAAGAAAAGAGTGGATGTCGGAACGCTGGCGCCTATCGGAGTGACCGAATCCGAATACGATTTGAAAAACCGTGAACTCGCCCTGATCTCATCGGAAGAACAGATTCTGCAGCAGGAGAACGCCCTGCGCCAAATGATCTCTAATGACAGAACCAGCGAAATCTGGGATAAGGTCATCGTTCCGACGGAGACGCCGGATTTTCAAGAATATAAAGTCGAACTTGCGACCGCGATCGAAACCGCTCTGAAGAACAGGCCTGAAATAGAACAGTCGGATCTTAACATTAAAATATCAGGCCTTAACCAGGCAGGGATTCGAAACAACCGCAAATGGCAGTTGGATTTTACTGCCTCCTATGGACTCGCCGGGCAGGCGGGCCCTCAGAGCTATAAAAAGAATTTTTTAACTGGCGCATACGAGCACGATATTAATGGAAACCTAATTCCCGAAAGCCAACCGGCGTTGATCGGCGGATTCCTGACTTCTATGAAAACCATTTTATCCCAAAACGTCAACAACTGGCAGGTAGGTTTTAATATTACGCTTCCGTTGTGGACTCGAAGCATAGACGCTCAATACGCCCAGGAAATGATTTCCTATAAGCAAACGCTCCTGCAACGGAGAAACACGGAGCAGACTATTCAGGTGGAAATCCGCAATGCCGTCCAAAGGCTTAAGACCAACCGCAGCCAGGTGGAGACAGCCCAGAAAGGGCTTGAGCTTTCGAAAGAACAGTTTTCCGGAGAACAGAAACGCTTTGACGCAGGACTCAGCGAGAACTTTAAAGTTCTCGACCGACAGAACCAGCTTGCATCCCAAGAGAAAACCTATCTGGACAATCTGATTCAATACAAAAAATCGGTTCTCGACTTGCAGAAAAAATTGTACATTCTGCTTGAAGCGAACGATTTTGATCTTGCCAAGGGCAGTTCGTCAAGAGTGCCGGACCTCAAGTAAAGATATTGACGATTGACGATTGACGATTGTAAAAACTGAGTTTGTTTTTTAATCGTCAATCGTCAATTTTTACCTCCGTGAATTTTCCTCAATCGTCTAGAATAGCCGGATGTTAATTGAAGCGATCATTTATGGATTATTCGGGCTGATTATCGGCAGCTTCCTGAATGTCTGCATTTACAGGCTGCCTCGCGATCTTTCGATAGTATTTCCAGGCTCCGGCTGTCCATATTGCAAAACTCCTATTCGCTTTTATGACAATATTCCGATCTTTTCTTATTTATTTCTCGGGGGGAAGTGCCGTTCCTGTAAAAAACCGATCTCCATACAATACCCTTTTGTGGAACTTCTTTCAGGCCTGGCCTTTTTTGCATGTGCGCTGAAATGGGGAGTCTCCTCTGCAACACTTGTCAATACGCTTTTTTTATCCCTGACAATCATTCTCATCTTCATTGATTATCATCACCAGATACTTCCGAATGCAATCACCATTCCGGGAGTAATTGCCGGAATCCTTCTCTCTTATTTTCAAACGCAGGATGTGTATGGAGACGCGCTCACGTTCCGCATTGCATCTATCTTCGGATTGGAAAATCTTCAATATGCATTTCCATGGGCAGGATCCATTCTGGGCGCTGTAGTCGGCGGAGGGCTGCTTTTCATCGTCGGGATAGGATATTTCAAGCTCCGCAAAATACAAGGCCTTGGAATGGGGGACGTGAAAATGATGGCCATGGTGGGCGCTTTTCTAGGCTGGCGTCTTGCTTTAATCACCCTTTTTGCAGGCTCGCTTCTCGGCACATTGATTGGGCTTGGACTTATGCTTTTCGGCAAGGCCAACATGAGAACCAAACTGGCGTTTGGAGTCTTTCTCGGAATCGGGTCTGCGTTCTCACTCTTCTTGGGTCTGCCCCTGCTTCGCTGGTACCTGCATTTCTTTAGATAAGTTCCCAGTCCCCAGTAAAAAAAGTGGTCGTTGACATGCACGCGGTCGTGGTCGCAAGCGGCTGTTAAAAAAAAGTTCGCTCAAAATGCTTGTCGTTCATTAGATCAGGTATGCGAGGATACAGCCTGGTCGAATGCTTGACCATTATCGTCTGCAGCGCGATTCTGCTCACCCTAGCCATTCCCAATATACATCATTTTCATCAAGAATGGGTTCTGTGGGGAGGGGCGAAATCCGTGGAAACCTCTTTATATTGGGGAAGAATGCATGCCATCGCCGCAAACTCGTCTATGATTTTCGAGGTGGACAACAACGGAAATAAATTCTGGTGGACGGATCCAGTCAGTAAATCTCCCTATTCAAAGTCGATCCGTTACCTGGATAGCGTTCGAATCACATCCAGCCCCCAACGTCCGTTGCGCTTCTACCAGCGCGGAAATGCCGCCCCTGCAGGAACTTATAAAATACAAGGAACGGCAGGATCCTATTCTGTAATCGTAAGTCCCGGAGGAAGGATACGAGTGCAAAAGAATTGACGATTGAAATAACAATCCGAGTTTTTCAATCGTCAATCGTCAATCGTTAATCGTCAATCGTCAATCGTTACTATGGGTAAGGGCGATAAGCTTATGAAGACAGGCCATGGCTTTTCCGGTAGCTATCGATTCTTTTGCAAGCTCGATGCCTTCGCGAAGACCTGGGGCTTTCCCGCCCACAACCAAACCGGCGGCGGCGTTCAAAAGCACAACATCGCGTCTGGCGCCGTCCTGGCCGGAAAGGATTTCGCGGATAATATCGGCATTGCGGCGAGCATCCCCGCCCTGGATTGCCGTTATGGGAGCGCGTGGAATCCCGAAATCCTCAGGCGTCACATAATAGGTTCGGACCTCCCCATTTCTGACTTCCGATATTTTGCTTTCACCGCTGATTGTAATTTCATCAAGGCCATCGGATCCGTGAACCACAAACGCTCGCTCAGATCCCAGTTCACAAAGAACTTGAGCCATAATCTCGGTAAGATCCTCGTTATAAACGCCCAGAACTTGAGCCGTCGCCTTCGCAGGATTGCAGAGGGGGCCGAGAAGGTTGAAGGCGGTACGAATTTTCATTTCCCGACGGGCAAGGACGACATATCGCATAGCCTCATGCAGAAGCGGGGCGTAAAGGAATCCAATTCCCACCTCATCAATGCAGCGGGCGACGGCGTCGGCCTGCAAGTCGATGCGTATCCCCAACGCTTCTACAACATCAGCGCTCCCACAAACGCTGGAAACGCTTCGGTTGCCGTGCTTGGCCACCCGGACGCCTGCTCCGGCCACGACAAATGCAGTGGCAGTCGAAATATTAAAAGTCCCGGTCGCATCTCCGCCCGTTCCACAAGTATCGACAAGCATTTCCCGGTCCGTTCCCGAAAAAGAGGCGCCGACAATTGCGCGAGGGTGAACGGGCGAAGCTTTTTCCCGCATAACCTTTGCAAATCCGATGAGTTCGTCTACCGTCTCGCATTTCATCCGAAGACCGGTCAAAAATGCTGCGATCTGCGCATCGGTAGCTTTGCCTGTCATGATTTCATTCATAATCGACTCGGCTTCAGCGCGGTTGAGATGCCGCCCGTCCACAACTCTTCGAATTCCATCAACGATATTCATGCCATTCCTCTGTTGTTTTTTCACTTAGTATATCCTTCAACACAGATTCCATCACCTATGAAATGCGGGAAATTACATGGTGAAAAGAATTGTTAATGCCGATGAGATAAGGGGCTCGTGTAAATATATGAACAAAATGCAGGGATTCAGCCTGATTGAAATGATGCTGGCTCTAACTATATTGACTGCGGGGCTGTTGGCAGCAGGACAGCTGATTTATGCAGCGGCAAGCTCAGGTTCGCTGGCGCGTTCAAAAATGACCGCAGCCATGGCCGCCCGGGATAAAATAGAGCGCCTCTCAGCTCTTTACGCCCAGAATCCTTTCGCGGATGAATTCATAATCGGCGATCACGGCCCCAATATGGTGGAGATTATCAATCCTCTAAATAAAACTGCGCTCAATAGATACAACGTATTTTGGAACATAAGTGAAGTTTCAGATCCTCGCCCCGGGGTAAAAGTTAACGCAAGGGTCGCCAGGATCACAGTGGTCCCGCAAACCAGGTTAATTCGCTTCAATAAAATTATTAGTATAACCACCGTTTTCAGCCCCAAGGCGCTATGATGAACTCCATAAGAATGCCCTCCTATAAACATTCAGTTTATAATGAATCGGGATTCACCCTGATTGAGTTTCTCATCTCTTCGCTTATCCTGTTGATTGTTTCGGCCGCCGTGTTCAATATGCTGTCGGATGTTCAACACACAGCCGCGGCTCAGGCTGAAATGCAGTCGGTTATCAACAGCGCGCAAATTGCATTTCAGACTATCGAAAGATGCATACGACAGGCAGGCAATGATCCCCTGGGATCCCATCTGACCGGAATCAAGATCATCAGCTCAAAAGAAATGCAAATAAAGTCCGATCTCACCGGATCACTCAGTCCCGGGAGTCCCGATAAAGGCGATCCGGATGGCGATGTAAATGATACAGGCGAAAACCTTTCCATTCGTTTCAATCCTGTGACGCGTTCCATTGAGCTCGTACCGGAAGGGGGCGCCGCGCAGATCGTCGCCGGCAATATTTCGGATTTTCTCCTTCAGTATTATGACATCAATGGCAGCCCTGCCAATCTGGGCGCCGATGTTCGCGAGATTAGAATTATGATTAAAGCAGCAAACCTGATTAAGAATCCTCAGGCCCATGAAAGTTTTGGGATAGAAATCAGCAGCAATGTTCGGATAGCCCTATAATAATATTCCTAATGAATGAAACTCAGCAATCGATTATAAATCAGATAGGTAGACGATAGAGAATGGGAGTACGATCATGAAAAAAATCGTTTTGCTATTGCCTGTACTTTTTTTCATAGTCATTTCGACGGCATCCGCACAGTCGCTCGCCGACCTGGCGAAAAAAGAGAAGGAACGCCGCGAAGCCATTAAAGGCGAGGTAAAAGTGATCCGAGAGGAAAATCCCGCCCCGAGTCCAGAACCTCCAACAACAGTTGCGGCAGTCAAACCGGAAACCGAGAAAAAGGATGAGGCGCACGCAACCAAACCGTCATCACAATCAGACAAATCCGATCCTGATGAACCAGTTGATTTTGAGGGCAGGCCGGAGAGCTATTGGCGCACCACAATGTCCGAGGCTCGCAAAAAAGTAACGGATTTGGAAGCCGAAGGCACGGTCCTTACGTTGAGAATGGCCGAACTGCAAACAAAGTTTACCAACATGGATGATGGATTCGCCAGAGAACCAGTCCAGCGAGACATCCAAAAGACGATTTACGAACAGGATGTGAACAAAGCCAATCTGGAGAAAGCTAAAACTGCGCTGCAGGATCTGGAAAAAGAAGCTCGTAAAAGCGGCGCGCTTCCTG